>JAISZB010000184.1 GCA_031269465.1 Clostridiales bacterium
GGAGCCAGCCAGCCCTTGTGCTTCGACCGGACGCGATTGTTGAAGCGGGGCTTGCGATGCCTTGTCTTCCTGTTGCGCCTTGCACGCCTGAAAGCTCTTCTCGCCGAAAGCAAATCTACTATATCAGTCCTCAGCTCCGCTTCGGCGCAATACAGCTCTTCTTTCTCAGTTGTCGCGGAAATGCCTATAGTTTTGCTTCCTGCATCTACTCCCAGATTTATCGGCTGAGTATACTCCGCGCTATCGTACAGCAGTTGGATTGTAAAAGGCTCAAGCTTTGCAACCTTAGCCATTCCATCCTTTAGCAAACGCCTTACTTTTCCATGACGCTTTGTCGGCATCAATGGCTTTCCGTTTTTACTTAAAACATAAACCATGCATCTTCCTCCGCATAAACCCCTATCTCTAGGGTTAGTTGCCCTTCGCCAATGCTGTTCCAAGGTTTTATATGCCTGCAGCACTGTCCTTCCCCTAGAAAACTGTTCAGCCACAGACCGTAGTGTCCGGAGTTAGAGCCAACGCTCCGGAGTACCTATATATTCTTGGACAGCGTAGCTTCTCGATGGAAGCTTAGGCTAGTCAATCAGGGCTTATTGCTAAGCCCCTAGCTTTTAGCTATGGGGTGATTGACCCAACCATTTCTCCTTATGTCCATCTATGCCGATTATACCGATTTTCATCCGATGTTCTTTTTTGAAGCTTGATTGTCCACTTTCAAGGTTCGAAACGCCGATATCGGCATTTCGTATAATCAAGTTCCCAAAAAGCAATTTCCAATGAATATCATAGCGGTCAAAGGGCCCATTTTGCCGGCTCATCATCTGGTAGAGGCGCTTTAGCCTCCCTCCGGCAAAATCTGAGTTTTCCCTTGCGCATCGGCGTTCTCGCTTTGCGGATTGTCCGCGAGTCTTTTTCAACATCTAATGATAACGCATAATTTTGATTTGCACAATACAAAATTTTAAGCATTAGGTTTTATACAGATATGCAGTCAGATGCACCCAGGAAATTTAACGCAAAATTTGGACATGCAAGCTTATTCAACTGAAAATCACTATATGCCTATGCTGCTTAGCACTGGATTGTTCAGATTTTGATGTCGGAGTATACAATTAGCGCTATTGATATAGTCATTTCGCACCATTCCATGGACAGTCAGGCTTAAAAATCGGTATATTTGCAGTCAAATGTACCTAATTTGGAGCTTGATTATCCATTGAGCGCTGCGAAATGCCGATATCAATCGCACTCACTGTATAGTCAAACTCTAAAAAAGGCAATTTTCAATGATAATCAGTATATCTATGCGCCAATTGAGCGAAAGCTGCACATGAATCACATTGCGCTCGATAATTCTTTGATTTCCAGGCGCCTGATATGAATTTCAATCGGCCGCCAATTTTTCTAAAGATAAGTTCCTCGCATTGCAACCATTGCGGCGGCAAATGGCAGCAAGAGGATCCTACAATAAAATTTCAAGCCCCTCAGCGCAACCCCGGGACGCCTCATTTTTAGAAGGAAAATGGGATGAAGGCATTATCCAAGCATCTGCTTGAGGAATAATAGTCAAGTCCGCTTATATTTCGACATTGGTTGCTATAAGTATCACTTGATTCATTTACCCGCTTCAACTATAATATAAGTGCACACACGATAAGTCGAAAGGAGCAATTCCTATGAAGTACACATTCACAGGCAGAAATAATTTCAACATTACAGATGAATTGAAGGAAAGGACTCAGCTTAAAGTTGGGAAGCTCGAGAAGCTTCTTCCAGAAGGCGCCGAAGCCTTTGTCACCTACAGCGTCAATAAGTCGCATCATCGGGTTGAAGTAACCATTCCGCTGAAAAAGAGAATTCTTCGCGCGGAGGTTACGAGCAATGACATGTACTCGGCCTTAGATGATATAATTGACGTTCTGGAAAAGCAGATGATAAAGTACAAGAACCGCTTGCGCGACAGATCCAGGCGCGACGCGTCATACACTGAGGAGCTTGGCGCATACGGAAACGGAAGCGACGCGTACGAGGAGAGCGTAATAGTAATCGATAGGAACAAGCATTTTTCCTTGAAGCCGATGGATGCGGAAGAAGCTGTGATGGAAATGGAGATGCTGGGGCACAGCTTCTATGTGTTTAGAAACGGCGCGACTGATCTGGTAAATGTGGTGTACAAGCGCGAAAATGGAACATATGGCTTGATTGAACCGGAGTATTGAGATGCGTTTTCTGGAAGCCTTCACCACATCCGCATAATCTGAATGGTATGAATAATGAAGGCTCTCTGCCAGAAGATTTCAAATAAATATGAAAGGGCTGATACAGCTTCACGCTGGCTCAGTCCTTTATTAGGTTGGCCCTATTCTTGAATGTGAGCCTATCTTTGATGTATACTTTAAGGGAAGCTGGAAAAATGCGCGGCTGGCGAGGGGGATGGATCATTGGTTGAAGCGGATGCAGTATTTGCGACTTCAAATCCGGGCAAGATGCGTGAGATAAGGGCGATTTTAAATGATGCGCATGACGGCGTGAAAATCAGCGTTCAATCCATGGCTGAGGCCGGAATAGAGGCGGAAATTAAGGAGGATGGAGCGACATTTGAAGCTAATGCCTTGAAGAAGGCGACTTTTATTATGAAGCTATGCGGAAAAATAGTCTTAGCTGATGATTCTGGTCTGGAGATCGACTATCTTTACAGAATGCCTGGAGTTTTATCCGCGCGGTATTTCGGCTGCAATACGCCTTATGAGGTAAAAAACAAAAAATTGCTGGAGATGATGAAGGACGCTTCCGATGAGCAGAGAACCGCCAGATTCATTTGCGCAATAGCGGCCGCTTTTCCGAATGGCCGCGTTATATTAAGAAAAGGCGTCTTTGAAGGCGTTATAGGAATTAAGCCCAAGGGGGAGAATGGCTTTGGGTACGACCCTATTTTTTATGTTCCAGAATATAAAATGACGGCAGCCGAGATGCCTGCGGAGCTTAAAAA
Organism: Clostridiales bacterium; assembly: GCA_031269465.1. Classification (GTDB taxonomy): domain Bacteria; phylum Bacillota; class Clostridia; order Lachnospirales; family WQUN01; genus JAISWZ01. Next base: position 2,990 of record JAISZB010000184.1, read on the forward strand.
CGCTATAAGCCACAGAAGCAAAGCTCTTAGGCGGATGAAAGCGGCTTTGAGGGAGGCGTTTTGAGAAAAGACATGAAGATGCTTGTTTTTAGCGATTCACATAGGCAAGCTTATGAAATGCTCAAAGTTTCGAAGCAACTATCGAAGCAGGTTTCGGTCGCGGTGCATTTGGGAGACGGATGGAACGATATGGAAGAGGTTATCCTGAAGCATCCCCATTTTGCCGTTCATAGAGTATGCGGCAATTGCGACGACCTTCAAGGCCCCAGAGTGAAGGTTTTTTCAGTTGAAGGAAAGAGGTTTCTGGCCACGCACGGCCACATGCAGCATGTAAAGTCAGGCTTGCTGCGGCTTGCCTGCCTGGCTGAGGAGAACGAAGCCGATGTATGCCTGTTCGGACATACGCACAGGCCGGTTATGATAAACTACGGAAAAATCATACTTATGAACCCGGGTTCAATAAGCTTGCCCACGAGCGGTTTTCCTCCGTCATATGGGATTATCTCAATATCAGAGAACGGATTCGTAACGCCCAGCATCGTGGGAAAAACGATCGAAGGCTATAGGCCGTTGGATGCTTGGCAGGTTTCAGACATATAGATATAGTGGGATGCTTCGCTGCGGCAGGTGCAGATCCTGTGCAAGGCGGGAAAAATTGACGGCGCGTTAGATTTGGAAATGCGCGGGCCATCCCCGCTAATGCGACTAAGCCCGCGCATACTGCCAAAGTGAAGCGGGGGCCGAAGAAGAAAGCTTTACGAAAGGATGCGGAAGCTTTTTGAAATCGGGAATTATACGCTGATTTACATTTGAACTGAATATTTTTTGAGATTCTGCAAAGCGAGTGCTATACTGCTTTTCATATAAAACTATCTTTTTTGGAGCTTGATTATACAGCGAGTGCAAAATGCCGATATCAGCATTTCGCACCACTCAATGGATAATCAAGCTCCAAAAAAGAAACATTTGATGAAAAGCGGTATAGATGCCCGATATCGGCATTTCGCACTCGCTTTGCAGTCAAATTCCGAAATAGGCGCGCTGATTTGCATTTTTCAGTTCCTATCCAAAATAGGCTCGCTTGAGAGCAAATCGCTATATCTACTCCTTTACTCCGCCCATAGTAGCCCCGGCTATTATGTATCTCTGAAAGACAAAGAAAAGGACTATGGGAGGCATTATCGCAAAGACGAGGGACAAAAGCTGAACATCCAGGGCCATGACTGTTTTGGCGGTGAAAACATGCACCATAACCGTAAATTTGTCCGGCTCTGTAAGCACCAGATACGGGAGAAGAAAATCGCCCCAGGCCCCATTTACTGTGAATATGCACACCACCATGATTATGGGGATGCTAAGAGGGAGCACTATGCGGGTGAAAATCCTCAGATTGCTGCAACCATCAAGCTTTGCCGCCTCAATGAGGGATTCTGGAATGGAGTCGAATGAATTCTTGAAAAGCAGTGTATTGAAGGCTCCCGCCCCAGCGCAAATCCACATCGGCCAGAAGGTATTTATAAGGCTTATGTGGATTAACGGCAAGTCGACCATGTTTTTAAATAGAGGTACCATGCTTAGGGTATTAGGCATCAGCATAGTCCAAATGATCAAGCTTAGAACCAAATGGCTGCCTTTAGGCTTAAGGCATGAGAGGACATATCCCGCAAGCCCGTTTACCATCACCGCGAAGAACACGGAGCCTGCGGCAAGCACTGCGGTATTCCAATAATATCTGAGGTAGCCCAGCTTATTCCATGTGTCTATAACTTTATTGAAATCAAATTTCTCAGGCAATAGCGAAGCTGGAACCTTCATCAGCTCTTCCGGAGATTTGAAGCTTGAGATTATCACCCAAAGAGGAGGCAGAAAGCATATAAGCGCCATGAGGGCTAGAATGGCAAACATGAGCCAGTACACGGCTATTCCCTTATGGCTTTTAAGATCCATGAAAGATAGAATGCCTGTGCGCTTGTCTCTAAATCGTTTCATGCAATCCCACCGCCCCTGCCGATTCTGGCGGATGCCAACCTGTAAGCTATGGTAAGAATAGCGAGAATTGCAAATGCTATAGCTCCCGCAGCCATCGACTTTCCTGCGTCAAAGTATCGGAAAGCGTAGTAATAGCTGCTGAGCATTATGCTAAGGGATGCGTTGTTGGGGCCTCCCCCAGTCATGGCCATTGGTTCTTGAAAAATCTGGAAAACTCCTATAATCTGCATAATGAGCATCAGTCCCGCCGTTCCTGCGATATGGGGCAGGGTTATGTTTCGAATCTTTGCGAGAAAGCCAGCCCCGTCAATTGAAGCCGCTTCATATATATCCTGGTTTATGCTCTGCAAAGAGGCGAGGTATATGAGCATCGTGCCTCCGAAGCTGCGCCAAGTCATAGTTAAAACTATCAAGGGAATAACTAATTTCTGATTCTGGAGCCATTGGCTGGCCGGAAGCCCGGCAAAGCCCAAAAGGCTGTTGAGCACTCCGTTTTTGCCCGGATTGAACATGAAATACCACAAAAGAGCAGTTGCCATTGAGGGGATGATTGTGGGGAAATAACAGGCGAATTTAAAAAAAGCTTTAAGATGAACCATTTCATTTAAAATGATTGCTGTAATAAGAGGAACAAAATAGCCTATGACTAGAGACCATGAAGTATAGCTGAAAGTGTTCTTCAAAGCTGCCGCGAACTCTGAATTGCTTACTATGCTTTCATAATTTTTAAAGCCTACGAATCTAACTGCGTCATAGCCTTTTGTTTCAAAGAAAGAAAGCGTTAAGCCTGATATCAAAGGTTGCCATAAAACAACTGCGAAGCAGACTACTGCCGGCCCCAGCAAAATCCAAGATGTCAGATCTCGCTTAAGAGCGGCTGCTATTTTTCTATTCAAAATGCATCCTCCTTTCACTTGGCGCGTTAAGACAGAAAGCGCCTCGATCGCAAAGATCCAGGCAAAGAAAGGCCGCCGACGGCTGCAAGCCGGCAGCGGCCCTTCTTTCATGCCATGGTCTCAAGGCCGAGAGAAGAATTACTGAGCGTTGTCCAGATAATCCTTTTGGAAGGTTGCGTTTGCTTCAGAGAGAAGCACTCGTATATCTGCGTTCTCATCGGTAAGCACAGCCTGAACAATATTGTCAATAGCCTTGTAAAGCTCTTGAGCGTTCATTGGAACTTCCGGATGGATAGTGACGCCTTCGCCGTCGCAGAATTCATTCCATAAATTCATGTCAACATTGATTCTAGCGTTTACGATTTCCTCTTCTACTTCCGCTATGTCTCCGGATTGCCATATGCGCAGGGGCATCGGGCCTACCGGCAAGTTTTTAGCCAGCATATTCTCATACTTCTCTTCCAAGCCTTTTTGGGTCAGCTCAGTTGCTTCCGGCGAGAATCCTGTGACTTCAAGCCATTTAAACGCAGCTTCGATCTGCTCTTTCGTTGAGCTGGGGTTGAACATATAGCAGTTTCCGCCCATCAGGCTGACTCGGTCGACGGGTCCTGCGGGAACCCTTGAAAGCGATAGGTCATTTCTATTCATGCCGGTCTGAGTTATCAGAGGATCGTTCCAGTCTAAAGTGGAATAAGCCATTGCAACTTGATTTGTGCCGAACATGTTGAACATGTCGTCGCCATCTACGAGCAGATTGTCTTGTATGACATTGTGCTTCCATTTTAGATCCTTGACGTACTGCATGGCGGAAACCGCTTCTTCGCTGTCAAATGTAGAAATCCATTTGCCGTTTTCCTGTTTCATGAACTCTACTCCGTAAGACCAAGCAAGATTCATGAACATCCAGCCGCCTTGATTGTTCTTAGTATACCAGAACAAGCCTGTCTTTCCTGTTTTTTCTTTTATTGTCTTGGCGGTTTCAGCCAACTCCTCGTAGGTCTGCGGGTAAAGGGGAATCCCATTAGCGTCTACGAGGCCGGCTTCCTTGAAGATGCTCACATTGTAAGCCATACCGACGTTGTATCCGCCGTTTGGAACGCCATATGTGCGGCCGTCTCTTTGAAGAAGGGCAAGCATATCCGGATTGAGTTTTTGCACATACCCCAGTTCCGTCAAGACGTCGGTTATGTCGGCGGCATAGCCCGCGCCGATGATTTTATCGGTTTCGGTGAAAAATGTGCTGTATAGAGTAGGAAGCTGGCCGCTTGCAGCTTTCGGAAGGAAAGAGTCTACTGTATAAGCATATTCATTGGGCACTATTGTAATATTGGGGTATCTTTCCTTCATCGTTGCGACATAGCCCTCAAACATCTTCACTCTTTCAGCGTCAATGCTTTGGGGCCAATTCGCAATGCTTATCTCTACAGGCGCGTCGTTTGCGGACGCGTCGTTTGCGGGCGCGTCGACAGCGGGAGCTGCTCCCGAGTCGGCTGCGGCGGAGTCGGTTGGAGCCGCAACAGCTGGAGACGGTGCAGGAGTGTTTCCAGCGGACGTCTGGCTACATGCCGTAAATGAATAAATCATAAACAAAGCTGTCAGCAAAGCGGCTGTCAGTCTTTTGCTTTTCATAAAATCCCCTCTTTTCTTAGAATTACTTTCTCACGATGCCGAAGCACGATGCCAAAGCAAGCTTTGAGATTGCCTGTTTGAAGAAAAAAGAATTTTTCCATCTAAATGGCATTCACTTGCATTATGACGAATTTTAGCGGCACAAGTCAGACGGCTATCGCTTGAATTCATCTTATCATGGAGAAGAAGGCAAAACTATTAGACATTTCTGCTATGCGAGGGGTAAAACTGCTCTCTTCTCTTGCCAAAACTCAAAGAAGAGCTTTTGCAGCGCTGGCGAGAGGCTTGCGGGGCTGCCGTCAAATGGAACTATTTTGCGGTCAAATGCATTTGTTCTTGGCTTGAATGTCCACAGGCGCTGATATTCTTAAATGCATGAATTCATCAGCTTCAAGGTGAGAATTGCCGATATCAATAGCACTTTATATACATTCAAGCCCTAACGCAGATAATTTAATCTCAAATCAGTATATTTTTAGAAGCCATTGATTTCAGCGACATATTCAAAAATGGTTGATGATTAAGATATTAGCTTTGCGATGGTAGGATCAAATGAATATAAATAAAAAAATATTGAACAGATGTATACAAACAAAGGTAGTTGTGCTATAATCTCCCTGTACAATCCTGTTTGTCCGCTTTACGGATTTTATGCTGATTTTAAGCAAATGTTCCTTTTTTGTAGACGAATTATCCGTATCAATCGCGCTCACTGTATAATCAAGCTCCCAAAAAGGCAGTTTCCGATGAAGATCAACATATCTTGCAAGGCGTTCAATCGCGAAAGGAGAAAGCGCGGCGCCGCTTAAGCGGGACTTTCTTCCCACCGAAAGCGGCGACGGGCGCCCGAACGTGAAGCGAAGAGTTGGGAGGAACAAGCGCATAGCGGCATTACGGCCTTGTTCGCTCAACTTTAAAACTAAGGAAGCCGGGGGAAGAGCAGCATCTCCATCTAAAAACGCATGTTGATATGATGCGGCATGGGCGGCGGATATGCCTGATTGCCCTGCTATGCTGATAACTGGGCAAGAGGATCCACATTGGCAATTCTACAGTTGCTTTTTTCAGGCGAGAAGCAACGGCAGTGAGGAATAATACGGCATTTTAGCGGTGCGCTGGCGAGCAAAATCCGCTGCCAAGGCCTTGCCAGCGAGCAATGCGCTAGACAAATGTAGAGTTCTCGTATGACAGCTTCTTTGTTGGAGCTTGATTATACAGCGAGTGCGAAATGCCGATTCGGCATTTCACACCACTCAATGGATAATCAAGCTAATACATTTGACTGCAAATCGTTATGCTAGGAAGATTTCAGCATAACGAGGCAATAGTGCGCTGGGAGGCATCCGATACATAAGCGATTAATGAAACTGGGGAGGAAACAAAAATGGGGCAAATTTTCTATGCATGCGCCTATGACATAGAAACGAGAACATGCTTCTCAATGGACGCGGATAAATTTCACGCGAACTGCTACGCCCATAGCGGCGCGGTTTTGGCGGTGCACTACCTGTTGCGCCAAAAGCCTCATAACGTCATGTGGGGCGGGGGCTACATAGTCATTGACGATAACCTTGCGAATGTTTCCAGAACGGAATATTTGCTAGGCATATCCATATATGAAAATTTGGAGAGCTTCGAGCAGAACAATGATGATCTCCAGAATAAAAGCTACTACGATAAAGTGAAATTCATAGACGATAGCAGTGCGCTTTGGAACAGGATTTATGTTTTGAAAGAAGCTATGGAATATTTTGACTGGAATAGCACTTACTCTGTAAAATACAGCGGATACTTGATAAACCATACGAAAAAGCTGGCGATAGATCTCGCAGACTACCACAATCAATCGAAGTTCTCCGATCGAGACGGCTGTCCCATGGCGATAGACGCGGTGCCTGTGCTGACAGAAACAGGAGGAGGCACGCAAATGGCCTTGTTTGAAGGCGTTTCGGCTGATTCGACTGAGGAGCTCGCCGGGCAGTGGTGCGCGGACTTGCTTCAAATCGCCGATGAGCTGCCTAAAGAGTATAAGCTCATAAATTGCTGCTTTTCCGAAATCTGGAATAGAGTGAAGCACTGTTACCGTACTTACTGCGTTAACGCCGACGGCTGCGTCTTAAGCGACAGCAGCGGCAAATTGTTTGAAGGCGCCAAGCTCAGTCTGTTTGGAAAACGCGAGCCTTCAAGCTATATTAAAGCTGAGGTGAACGGGAATACAATAAAATATTCTTATTTTGAAGCCCAAGCATAGACTTATATTGATATCATTGAAAATTATCTTATAAGGAACATTTGATGAAAATCGGTATAGCTTTATCAACCTGCTCAGCGTTGGGCTGAACAAGAATCTTCTGGCTCCGCTCTGGATCCTGATGCGCTGGCGGAGAAATTCTTTACCGCTTGGCGAAAACTTACCCAGAGAAGATGAAGCATTATCCGGGGAATGAGTCAAGAGGCGTTTTTTCGAGGCATAGGAAAGTTCCGGTTTTTTCGAAGGACTATGGAATGCGAATCATATTATGGCAGATATTCGGCTTAAAAATACCATTGGGGAGAAACGGCATGTTCAGGCTTTTAGAGACAAGAATCGAACGAACGCTTATGCTCTTTACCTGTTTTTTCGCACTGCTAATAAACATCGTGGCATTTTCCATAATCTACGCCGCAACTCATCAGGATAGAGTGCAGCTTACACTTGCCCACATTCGCCAGCAAGAGCAAAACGTCCAGCTTCATATGCAGCTTTTAGAAGAGACGTCAAGGCTTATAGCCCAAAACAGCCTTATATCCCAAAGGCTGGTAGATGGTGACGCTTCAGGTGAAGTAGCGAATATACTTAACGATTATCTTGCAAGCTCCCTTTACATCTCAGGGCTAAGCATTTACGCCTTAAACGAAAGCATTTACTCTTCAAGGCTGGCAACCAGCCTGCTTTCTCTTGAGAAAATAGCAATGGAGCTGAAAAGCCGCTCGCTGTTGGGCGGAGAACCGGTATCATTTTGGATGGTGCAGCATTTGCGGCTTACGAGGGCCCCGGACGGATACCTTACATATATTTCAGGAATCTATAATGATGATGGAATACTTCTTGGGTATTTGGCGGTGGATACTGACATCAACAGAATTTTCAGCCTCTATCAGCTCAATGAAAGCAAAAACTTCATAAATGAAAAAGCGTATATTTATACATCTGAGGGTGAAGCATTTTCAAACGGACTAAGCTCTCCCCCGCCTGAATCGTATAAAAGAGCAGAAGGAAATTTCAAGATCATCGGCAACCACATTGTACGCATCGTCCAAATACCTAAGTCCAAGGATCGAGTCATACTTAGCATTCCCCTGGCTATTTTCTCTCAGATGCTGCCGGCTGGGATTGTGATGATGCTGTCAACCGCCGCTTTCATATTTATCAGCTTCATTTTAATAGCCTTTTTGTCAAAGAGCGTTATGAGTCCTTTAATGGAGCTTCATCAGAAGATGCAAAGCTTTATGCGGGAAAAGAACAAGATCTAAGAGCCTAGGCAGCTGGTTGCAGCCATATGCAAGTAAGCTGCGCTTACTTGCTCTGGAGAATAAAAGCTCTCATAAGTTTATACTCAAAAAGCCTTGATTTAAGAAGTTCTTCATTATGCATCAAATATAGGACTGGAAAACTTAAAACAGGCGAAAAATCAATGTTTATTTCGATTTGAATATGAGAATATTCAGTCTCCAGCGATTGCAGTCAAATCGGTATATTTACTATAGCTAGGCATGATAATAAGAGCGACCTGGCGATAGCCAGGTCGCTCTTATCAGCCTCAATTCAAGTCTGGATGTCATTTCACAGCTTCTTCTCTTCTTCACGAATTCTAAGCTTAAGAACAACTTTAGTACCGACTCCCAATTCGCTTTCAATTTCCAAGCCATATGAAGAGCCGTATTCCAAGCGAAGCCTCTCATCCACATTTTTCAGGCCGTAGCCATTTCGGCTTGCAGTTTCTTTTTCCTTATTCTCTAGTTTATTCTTGTCAAATCCTGCGCCGTCATCAGTGACCTCCATGAAGATGTCGTCTTCAGTTCTGTATATTCTTATGTTTAATCTGCCTTTGCTGCGCTTTTGGTAGAGGCCGTGCTTCAAGGCATTTTCCACTACAGGTTGCAAAATTATCTTTGGAACCAGTATATCTCTCAGATCATCATCGATAAAGAATTCAAAGTCAAATTTGCCGGGATTTCGAAGCTGCTCGATAGCAATGAAGCTCTTAGCCAGCTGAGCTTCATCGTCAATGGTTATCAGATGATCTCCTTTATGAAGGCTTAGCCTGAAGAATTTTGAGAGTTCCATTACAAGCATCTCTATTTCGTCCTGGTGCTTCAAACGGGCTATCCAGCCTACTGCATCTAGAGTGTTGTACAAAAAGTGAGGATTTATTTGAGCCTGCAAAGCGATAAACTCCATTTGCCGCTCATTTTCCTTTTCCTGAATGTTCTTTTCCATTAGGTCATTGATTCGAACTACCATATCATTATAGCTATTCTCTAATTCCCATATTTCATCTTTAGGATCTCCAATGAGATCCAGCTTTCCAAAGCTCAATTCCTTGAGCTTTGTAGCAAGCTTCCTAAAAGGCGCAGTAAGCCGTTTAGCAAGGGTCAAGGCAGTCAGCATCGCAGTTGCGGCCATTACTATTCCTAGAAATATCAAGGTCGTCTCAATCTGCTCCTCAACAGAGAATATTTTCTTATATGGAACGACGCTCGCAATTAAAAAACGGAAACCGATCGCATGCATCCTCTGGCTAAGCTTATGAATTGCAAGAACCGACTCTTCCTGATTTATTAGCTCAACTCCAGCAAACACCTCTTCGCTTGAAGCTATAAGCTTCACTTTCTCAGCCGCTTCGCTGAATCTTTTTTCATCCGATAGAGACAGGCTTTTCATGTCATAGTTTAAAATAAAGGAGTATCCCATATCCGGAAGCATGTTTTCATATATTTCAAGCAGCGATTTTTCTTTCAAGTAAAGAATAAGGGCGCCCAGGTTTCTGTTGGTGTAGAAAGCTTTGCAGGCGAGACCTACGGGGATGTAGGAGTTTCCGAACTGATCCTTAAGCATGTCCCCGCAGACATAAAAGCTGGTTTTTTCAATCCTCTCCAGCATTTCCTGCGGCGGAGGCGCTAGTTTTACGCCGTCTTGAAGGCAGAAATAGACATTCCCGCTTGAAGAGACAAGGCTGATTCCTCCGATGACTGTCTGATTGGACCAGGAGAGGATGCTCTCCATTACAGATTGAACCCGCCGTCTTTTATCCTCTTCATCCTGCGTATTCGCTGAGACCGCACTGTAGAGCTCCCTGCTGGTTCTGAGCCTTATTGAAAGCATTATGAGTTCGTCCATTTGCAGCTCAATGCTTGTCACAGCCTGCTTCTGGGCTGAGGTCACGTAATCGTAAATGTCAGATTTGGCTATCCTGCGGCTGAAGAATGAGGATACTGCGATAGTTTCCAAAATTATCGCTGTTATTGAGAGCATCAGGAATATCGCTATGCGCGTTCCGATTTTGCTTTTGCGCAGGATGCGTATGCCCGCTTGCGCAACTTTCATCTTAGATACCCGCCAAAACCAATTCTTTCTCCGCTAGGCGCCGCTATTTCATTTCTGAACTCGCTTGGACTCAGACCAGTGGTTTTTTTAAAGATGCGGCAAAAATATTTTGCATCTTCATAGCCAAGCTTGCTTGCAATCTCAAATATTTTCAAGCCGGGTTTCTGCAAAAGCTTTTTAGCCGCTTCGATTCGGCATTCCGTAAGGCAGGTTATGAATGTTTTGCCCAGCTCCTCCTTGAAAATATGCATTATATAAGATGGACTCAAGGAAAGCCTTTTAGCGGCCATATCAACAGTGATGTCTTCGTAATAATGATTTTTTATAAATTTAAGCACCTCCCTTACTTCGCTTCGGTGTTCTTTGGGTATAACATCGCTATGCTTTACGATGCTGCTGAAATGAGGCAGAAATTTGAACTCAGCCGCTTCAGTTGCTTGACGGAAGCATTCGCTGATGCCCTCAATATTTTCACATACCTCGCTTATGCCGATGGAAATGGTTTTGCTGAATCTATTTTCAAAATTCATAGCAGCATATCTGCAACACTCCTCAATCTTTGCAGCAGCGTTTTCTTCAGAGTGAAGATTGATTATAAAACACCATTGACCAGGCTCTATTTCAACGTAAAAGCCAATGAATTCAGAATTGAGTATTAAAGGCAGCGATATAGCCTCTTCAACGTTTGCAATGAATTCATGAAACTCTTCTTGGGCGGTTTCTGCCTTGATGATATTATAGTCATCTAAAATTACCTTTACTACCACATTGCGCAACTCCTCAAGAGGCAGCTTGAGAATAGACTTTTTTTCTCGGATTTCGTCTGGATCTCTTATTTTGCCCGAAAGAAGATTGATTATAAATTTCCGTTTCAGCTCTGAAAGTTCAGATTTAAGCATCTCATAATAATTTCTCGAGCTTTTTTCTTTTCTAAGCTTTATCATAGTCTTTGCAATCGCGTCCCTAAGCTGGTTGCGGTCAATGGGCTTTAGAAGATAGGCCAGAGCGCCGTTTTCTATTGCTTTCTGCGCGTATTCGAATTCATCGTATCCGCTTAGAACTATAACGCCGCAATCCAAGTGATTCTCCTTCAGCTTTTCCATCAGATCCAACCCGTTTAAAAACGGCATGCGTATGTCAGTAAGAATCAGATCCGGATGAAGTTTTATGGCAAGCTCCAACGCCTCTTCTCCATCGCAGGCTTCCGCTACGATTTTTACATTAACCTTGCTCCAATCAATGGCTTCTTTTATGCCAAGACGCATATAGTGCTCGTCATCGACGACAATCATGGTATACACTGCAATTCCTCCGTTTGCATGCTATAGGCGGTAAATCCTGATGCAATTATATCATAGAAAGAGGATGTTTTCAGTGGACAATGCTGCTAAAAGCGGTTGATTCTGCTATACTGATTTGCAGCCAAATGCGCCGATTTCAGAGTTTGATTTTCCGTTTTCAAGGCGCGAAATGCAGATATCGACATTTCGCGCTAATTGTACAGTCCGTCCCTAAGTGACAACCAGTGCATTAGAAGCGTTAATCCTAAGATATAAGACTACACAGCCGCTCAGATTTTCAGACAAATGCAGCCTATTTGGAGCTTGATTATCAATAGAACAGTGAGAAATGCCGATATCGGCATTTCTCACTCGCTGTTTAATCAAGATACGACAACATTTACAATAACAGTCAAGCGCAACGTCAAAGGGGCTCAGATGCAAGGCTTGCATAAGCACTCTAAATTTGCGTTTATGATTGGGGTTGTCTATTCTAAACCTAATACATGTAAAAATAACTATAGATTATTATCTTTCCAAAGATTGTTTGTATAGTTATAACAAAGGCGAGCTGGAAGCGCAGGAAAGCGGCGACATGCGAGAGAGCTGAAAAGCATAGACGCATCTAAGTGGGTGGACGATAAATGCGAAAGCTGATGGAAGTCGCTACATCTGAATAATGCATTCTCCGAACGGTTGCAAACCAATGCGTTAATGACAATAAGCACACATTTCTTTAATGTTTGAAGCTTTGAGAAAAACTAGTTTGAGCGTTTCCTGCGCCCCTTAGGACTAAGGGGAGATCCTTGAGAATAAAGAGCGAATCGAAATGGCGCGGCTCAACTGATTCATAGGGAGATGATACATTGCTTTCAATGGCTGCAATAGATGACGAATATTACTTGAGGCTTGGAATATCAAGCATCATAGAGTTGGGCGAGCTGGGAATCCGCATGGTTGGAGAAGCAGCTGACGGAGAGGAGGGCTTTGATCTTGTCATGTCTCGATGTCCTGACATAGTTCTCGTGGACATACAGATGCCGATCTAGAACGGCTTGGAACTTATGAAAAAGCTGAAGCAGAACAATATCGAGCCCAAAATAATCGTGCTCAGCGGCTTCAACGAATACGAGTTTGCAAGAACAGCCCTTGAAAACGGGGCGTTCTCATACCTTCTAAAGCACATAGACAAAACACAGCTACTAAACGCTCTAAAGAGAGTCTAACAGATAATAAAAGAAGAAAAAAGCAGAAAAAACAGGAGAATCTACTGCTAAGCGCTGAAGGATGCGCTTAATTCCATATAGGGATTTTTGCGGAAGTTTTTCAAAGGAGAACTTAGCGGATAGACGATTGAAAAAAGTTTCGTCAGATTGATCTGCCCATTGATAGGGAGCGCTCGATTTAGCCCTATAGCATAATGGCGCAATTGCATAATAGTGTCATGGTATATCTGAGTCATGATGCCATGCAGAAATATATCTCCACACACCACGCAACAGCCGCATTAATTAATGATGTTTGCCGATAGCGCGGAAAAAGTATAAATAGATCGTCCGCCTGGACGCAGGGGGGCATGGCTGACCCAAGCGTCGAAACCTCTTTTGGACTACGCGAAAATACTGCAAACCCATGGAGTTTTGAGCCCTAGCATGATTTCTTTCTGTGCAAAATATTGAGAATATGATATGAAAAATTAACTGTATAACTAATCCTAAAATATCCAAATTATTGAATTTTGATTCTCTGCTGTATCTTTCAATGAAGGAGTTGCAAACAGTTAATAATAATTCACAGAAATATATTGAATTATGTCGAGACAAGATGTATAATGATCTCAAAGCGGCGGTTCGAATGAGGCCGGTTGCGGGAAGGAATGCTTATGCAAGATGCGCTGCCAAGGAAAAAGCAGCAGCATATCAGATATGCGGCTGGCGTTTTGGTAAAAGACAAGTCAGCATAAACAGCAATTGAGGATTTGAACATAATCCGGCATGATGAAAAGCTGGCGTTTGCCTGAAGCGGTCGCCGGACGGGGATTTCACTTGGATGCAAATGCGGAGGCTTTGGAACGGGGTTGCGGATGGATTCCATCCAAGCGGCAAGGCCCGCCGCGCCTGCGCGGAAGCGGATTTGAAGCTGAAAGGCGGCGATTGCGGCAATCGGACTGATGGGGATTCAAGCGACGCCATAAACCCTGAGGGATGCGCTTAAATTTAAAGCCGCCTGGAAATGAATCATGCTGCGGGCTGGCGTTGGAATTCGCTCCTGTGGAGCGCAGCCTCAAACTGCGGCAGCTTCGGCAAGGCAGTGCGCATTGAAGCAGGAAATCTCTAAATACATATATTTATACAAGTTTTAGTTCACAGTTCAAAGACGGCATGCTGGCCCTGTTATGAGAACTGCTAAATTGCTTTTACAGCGTAAAGGTGGTCTGCCAAGCTCCAAAATGGGCATTTGATTGAAAATAGGTATAAAAAACCGCCGCCAGCGACCGTTGACCTTAAATTGATGCAAAATACCCAGAATCAATTTTGCTCAATGAAGGAAAACTACGGGGCTGGCGGGGCGCTCATGGGCGGGAGCTTTATCTCCCGCAGTTTTTGGCAAAATGCACCACTAAAGTTTTTCTAAACAAAGTCGATAAATATATTGCAAGGGTCAAGAAGAAGGGGTTGCAGTCCCCTGATGCATCAGCCGTCATTCGTGGAAAGGTAGATGCCGCTGAAGGCGGCTATGTCAAAAGCAGTATGATTTTTGGAACTATGTAGAGAAATATCCTTAAGATAAAAACTTATAATCTTAGGTGCGTCTCCTGCAAGAACAGAGATAGGCTTCCTGCCTTTGGAAGTAATGCGGGTTTTATGCCTAATTCAAGCGCATCTAAATCCCTTCTCAAAAATCACTACGCTATTAAGGTTCAAATTCTTCAGATGAATTCATTGATTGTTACTCTAATATGATAATACTTTTGTAGGTTCGTGTCAATATTTAAGATTTGGAAAATTATTGAACTTCTGAGTATGAATATTAATCTGTTAAAGAATTGTCAATTTGCAATTATGATTTTCCTCATAGGAAAGTTTCTATTTGCAACTTGATTGTATATACCGCTTTTCATCAAATGTTCCTTTTTTTGTTGACTGTCCTTTGATTGGTGCGATTGATATCGGCATTTTGCACTCTCTGTATAATCTAGCGCCAAAAAGGTAATTCCATATGAAAAGCAGCATAAGTTTTTCTGGAGAAAGCCGTGATTGAAATTATCCAATTCAAATAAGCATGCAGGACGAATGTCGGTGATTTAGATTAAAAATAGGTTATCGCCATCTTGCATAGAGTTTTTCTAGCTCTTTGAATTTAGAAATAATTGCATCAAATTGTTGCGGATTTCCATGGAAAGGGAGCCATTCGATTTTTATCGATTTGCAGCCAATGCACCGATTTTGGGACTTCATTATCCACTGCGGCTGTATCTATAATCAAGTTTGAGAATCTGAACTTTCATATGCAAATAACTATAATGACGGAGGATATTCCATTGGTTCTATAGCGATTTATTGCAGAATTACAGACATTAAGCAAAGGCCTCCCATAAATGGGCATTATGGGAGGCCTTTGCTTAATGTATTCTGCTTTTCATATAAACCCCTATGAAGCTTCGCTTCACAGCTAAGGATGAAAATATTAAGCCATTTGTGTGTTTGAGGCATGGACAAATGTCTATAAAATGTATTTTCGTACTGAACTGCCTTTTTTGGAGCTGATTATACAGCGAGTGCAAAATGCCGATATCAATCGCGCCACTCAATGGACAGTCAACAAAAAAAGGAACATTGATGAAAAGCTGTATAGCTTCAATACTCCAACTTTAAGCTCAAATAATTTGCAAGTGATTCAATGGGAACGCGCTCCTGGGACATTGCATCTCTTTCGCGAACAGTCGCAGCTTTGTCTTCAAGCGAGTCAAAATCAAAGGTGATGCAGTATGGCGTACCTATTTCATCCTGTCTGCGGTAGCGTTTGCCTATTGACGCAGACTCGTCGTAATCGCAGCAGAAGCTCTTGGACAGATTTCTGTAGATGTCAAGAGCGCCTTCGGCCAGCTTTTTAGACAGCGGCAGCACAGCCGCCTTGATGGGAGCAAGCTGATGATGAAGCTTCAATACTATCCTTGAATCATCCTTGCCCTTGTCGTCCTTAAGCGTTTGCTCTTCATAAGCCTGGCAGAGAAATGCGAGTGCCGCCCTGTCGGCGCCGAGGGAAGGCTCTATTACATAGGGGATGAACCGGCTGGCGTCGCCCTGCTCAAAGTAGGTCATGTCTTGGCCGGAGAATTTGGCATGCTGAGTAAGATCAAAGTCGGTTCGGGAAGCTATGCCCCAAAGCTCGCCCCAGCCGAATGGGAATAAGAACTCTATGTCTGTGGTGGCGTTGCTGTAGTGGGAGAGCTCAGTAGCAGAGTGATCCCTGACTCGCATGCACTCGTTTGTCAGGCCCAATTCCTTGAGCCAGCTTACGCAGAATTCCTTCCAGTATGAGAACCATTCAAGCTCTGTTCCTGGCTTGCAGAAGAACTCCAGCTCCATTTGCTCAAATTCCCTGGTTCTGAATATAAAGTTGCCTGGAGTTATTTCATTTCTAAAAGACTTGCCTATTTGGCCTATTCCGAATGGGAGCTTCTTTCTGGTCGTCCGCTCGACGTTTTTGAAGTTTACGAAAATGCCCTGCGCGGTTTCCGGCCGCAGATACACGGCATTCTTGCTTTCCTCCGTAACTCCGGCGTGAGTCTTGAACATGAGGTTGAACTGCCTGATATCAGTGAAGCTGTGTTTTCCGCAGCTTGGACAGGGTATGTTGTGTTCATCGATGTAGCTTTTCATCTTCTCATTGGACCATCCGTCCACTACATCGCCGATGCCGTTTTCACGCATGTAGCCCTCTATTATCTTATCCGCCCTGAATCTTTCCTTGCAATCTTTGCAGTCCATGAGCGGATCAGAAAAGCCTCCGACATGCCCTGACGCCTCCCACACGCTGGTATTCATCAAAATGGCGCTGTCGAGGCCGACATTAAGGGCGGATTCTTGAATAAATTTCTTCCACCAAGCTTTTTTTATATTGTTCTTCAGTTCTACTCCAAGAGGGCCGTAATCCCAAGTATTTGCCAAGCCGCCGTATATTTCGGAGCCTGGGTAGATGAAGCCCCTGTTCTTGGCGAGCGCAGTTATCTGTTCCATTGTTGCAGACATGAAAAAACCTCCTGTTTAGCCGCGAAAGCGGCTTATTGCCTGAGTCAAGGACTCCAGGCTTGTTGCGGCGGCGCTCGAATTGCAATGAGATATTTGCGCATCTGCAGGATCCGATTTATGGGACGGGTTATGCAGCGCTTCAATGGAAATGCCGATTTGCAGTCAAACTTGACTGTCCACTGGCTCTGATATTCATAAATTCAGCGCTTTGAAGGTGCGAAATGCCGATATCAATCGCGATCGCTGAACAGTCATAATCAAAAATAGGAATTTGCATTTGCAATTTAAGCATATCCAATACAGAGATCGCCGCATTGCCTTCGCATTTGCGCAAATAAAAAAGCTCTCGTCAAATAAGAGCAGCATCAGCTGCATTCTTAAGGGACGAAAGCTTAAACTTCCGCGGTTCCACCCTATTTGGCGCATGCGCCCTCTTTTTATTTTGTTCGCTCCAAAGCGCCGTTCCCCGCTTTTGGCTGCAGGTCTTTCACCATCACCTGCTCGCTTTGCAAATATATCAAGCGTGAGAGCGCGCCTGATTGCGCCATGCCATCAAGCATTGGCACAATTATAGATATATCTTGGCTTTTCTAAGTGAAAAGCATAGCCGATTTGCGGGTACTCCTCTTTTTCATCGCGAATGCGCAATCTCTGATTGCAAATGAACTGCGTGTGCCTCTATTATCCTATATCGAAGCGCCGTCAAATGATAGGATTTTGGAGCTCTATTATCCACGTTGCGTTGCCAAGCGCCAAAATCGGAACTCTCCAAACTTATCAGTTCATTATACCATAAATGATTTCACAGTCAATGCTGAAATGACGAAATGTCGAGAATATGAAGCTCTATTTCAGGCAATATCCTTTTCAAGGGCATCTCAAATGAAAATCCTAATCCTTATCATTTATTCGCCGCTTATACCGCTTTTCATCAAATGCTTCTTTTTTGGAGCTTGATTATCCATTGAGTGGTGCGAAATGCCGATATCGGCATTTTGCACTCGCTGTATAATCAAGCTCCAAAAAAAGGTAATTTTATATGAAAAGCAGTATAATTACAGGTTTAAATATTTACTCATGATTTCGCTTATCTCGTCTTCGTTATTTGAAGGAGGCGAAGGGGCCTCGAATATTTCCCATTCTTCGGTAACGCTAGCCTCTTCGGACGGTTCAAGCCCTTTTATTTCGCCGAGAGATTCGCACTCCAGCATTTGCCCATTGGTATAAGTCTCAAAGCTGCAGCCGTTGTCCGGATAGTATCCATCAAGATAGCTGTCGAAGTTTTTGATGAATATTTGGCCTCTGTTAAAGTATGCCGCCCATCCGTGCTCGTTGTTTATGCCAAGCTTGAAAGGATTGGATTTTGCGGGGTCTTGGATTAGCGTAATGTAATCCTTGCCCCAATACACGCGTTCATCGTTCATATCGCTGTAATCCCAGAGAGAGATGTTCCGGTTCGGGAGCAATCCAGTCTTCAGATTGGGCATAGGTATGATTTCTTTGCCGCCTTTGGCGAGCATTGTGATGCACCAATGGGAGAACTCTATGTCCCATGCTCCGCAGTTTTTTACTTTATGCTCAAGGGATGCATATGGCTGCCCTTCATGAAGTTGAATATGAATCGACTTCTGGATGTTGTTGATCTTCTCTTCTGGAGCTGTGAAAACAGCCCCGTCCGGCAGCTTTTCCCATGAGACGGGATAGGAGTCGGGATAGTAGCACCGCGGCACGATCTCAGGGGAGAGCCAGAGCCTATGCCCCCCGTACAACTTCAGATGATCTTCGTAAACGTCATACTTGTCGCCTAAGGTGGATTTTGAGAAGTCCTCGTACATCATATTCTCAAAGCCAACCTTAGAAAGATGAATGATGCGCGGTCCGAAATCCAGGGTTACACGAAGCTCGATGATGCCGTTGGTCAATTTTACTACTCTGCCCCAATTGGGATCAGTCTGCTCAGTAATAGAGATGGGTTCCATGAGTTCCTCCTAAGAGATAAGGCTTGAATGGCCGAGACATTCTGTGAACATTTTTTCTGCAGAAGCCCTTACGCGCTTTCACCCTGTATAATCAAGCTACTTTCATTGCGCTTGAGTATGCTTGAAAAATCTCGGCGGCGAGCTTGGCAGTTGAACGTGAATGAGGTCTATAAATATAGCGCAATTCTTCAACATAGATTTTAATGCCTAGCATAATGCATGTCAATATTTCATCCGTAAATTTTCTTGACGATATATTTCAGCTTAATAAAGCGATGCTTTGAATCTCTACCAATTTTGGAAGAATACATTTCCTGTTTATAAAATCTAGATCTGGAACTTTCTCAGCATATCCAGCTCGAAAACATTTACCTGTAGAAGATTTAGTACTTATCCTCAGCACTCAGAAGGGTTATTTCTAACCGCTTGCAATTTAAGAATCATTTATAATAGTCATTTTGCCATATTTATCTACAAGCCCAATTAAACTGAAAGTGGCTTGTGGTTGTATTTAGGAGCTGGAGACTTGATTTCTCGCTACTTAATGTCCATCAGAATGGATGATCTGATTGTTGCTGAGCTTTCTAATCAATGCTATGATAATATAGTTTTGAAAGATAAATGTTGTTTTATACAATTTAAACAGAGTAAATGGCATTTATTTGCATTTATTGATTTATCTGATATACTTTAAAATATTCCCTAAAACAAATCATTATGGAAAATCACTCACAATTGAGTGATTAGTTATTGCTTAAAATATATAGATAAAAATTTCGTTAAGCCTAAAGAATAAGGGTGAACCCACAAAACTTTAAAATTAAATGAGTTATGCTTGGCAGGTTATTCTTGAAAGAAACGCGGTTTTGTGTTACTATAATAACAGCTGGAGTTGAGGAATGGCAATGAGCATGAGAAAGAACCAAGCCGGCAACATCGACATTAACGGCATTATTTCTGAAATTGATGCTAAGTATCATGTGATGCATGACATCATTTTCAAGGAAGTGATGGGTGAGAAGAATACCCTGCGCTTTGTACAAAGCTTGGGCGTCGAGATAGAACATTTTACAGTTTTCCATAATGAACATGTAATCCCTCCGCACTCACTGGGGGGAAGAGGAATCAGATGCGACGCTTACGGCGAAGCAAATGGCAGTATTGCTGATGTAGAAGGCCAGCGATACTATTATACGGATCATTGCGACCGTGCTCTGACTTATTTTTCAACCATACGCTCCTTCTCAATGAAGCCAGGTACGAACTTCTCGCAGATTCCGTATATTGCGGTCATTTTTGTCAATTGGACAAACGACGCCGCAATCGGATTAGTTGACTGCATTGCTCTACAGCATGAACCCAGTGGCTTGAATTATAATGAAAAACTTAAAATTGTAGATGTAAATTTGGAAAAGATTCGTGAACTGGATGATACATACAAAGAAGACTTCAAGGTCTTTCTGAATTTCTTCTGCCTGGGCTACAATGAAGAATTGTTTCGATTGTCGATAGAGGATATGCATTCCAATAGCTCAAAGCAGTTAGCTGAGAGTTTAATTGAGGATATGAATATCATCAAGGGCAATCCACATGTCCAAGCTGATCTTGAAGAGTATTTATCGCAAAACAACGGTTCAATTATTGTAGGGGAGGATAGGTTGCCAGTGGCTACTATTGCAGCGTTGGTTGAGAGAACCAGAGATGAAGGTATACAGCAAGGCAGGCTTGAAGGCAAGCTTGAAGGCAAGCTTGAAGGCAGGCTTGAAGGCAAGCTTGAAGGCAGGCTTGAAGGCAAGCTTGAAGGCAGGCTTGAAGGCAAGCTTGAAGGCAAGCTTGAAGGCAGGCTTGAAGATGTTCTACGCGCTTTCAGACGAGGGAAGTCGGTTGCCGAGATCAATGAGGTGACGGACATTAACGTCCCGGTATTGGAGCGAATTG
>JAISZB010000222.1 GCA_031269465.1 Clostridiales bacterium
TGGAGCCAAAGGGGAAGCTTTAATTTAACATTGTTGTCGTGCTTGAAACAAAATGGCGGATTGCATAATTGGATAAAGACAGGAGATGTCAAATTTTCATTTTGATTATAAATTCATAAAATAAGGAAAACATATGCATCTTATATAAGATTATAAATGTTGATATATAAGTTTTACATTATTAAATGTATATTCGAGTTAACTTTTGAACTTTTCCGCTAGGATTTCATGCTCTTTTGACTGGTAAATAATGTAATAAACTGTCGGAACAGTTCCAACTTTTTTCGTAATGCGCGCTTAATTTAGCGCTCCGCAGTATGAAATGGAAGACTTGGAGTATTAAAGCATCTTTGAGACAGTGGAGGAGTTAGAGTTGCTCCTGATGGTAAGTACATAATAATAGCGGGCAATTTAAACATGCATAAATCAGAGACTCTCGCAGATGATGAAAAAACGGACGAGAGACTTCTCGGTGCCGAGGAAAAATGCGGAATCTTGAAGAGCATGGCGTCGAGAGCTGAGTTTTTAAGCGGCGACTCCCACAGGGCTCAGATATACGCCCAAGCATTGATCGTAGCTGAACCAAATAGGTTGATGCTTCAGTATACTCGGTCGCCAGCTGCCGGACATGCGGTCGAATATGGATAATTTACTTAATTTAACAAGGTCAATTTAGAACAATTAAAACCAATAATTACAGAACGTTAAATGCTTATTAGCTATTAGAATATAAAAGCCTAAATTACCTCAATTTCAATTTTACTAAAATGAATTCGATTGTTTATTCTGAACGATGGATTATATTTATGAATATAATTAACAAAAAATCGCTAATTATAATAATTACTGATTCAAGGAAAAAGATATAATAATATAGATTTTAATGAGTCTCCAGTTAGATCAGTTTATTTTTCTCTTGACTTTACAGAATAGAGTTCCAACAGAGGTTCTCCACCCAAGAAGCTTGCGAGCGCGCCCTTTTCGAGCCGAAATGGCCGGAAGGCTTCGTATGCCGCGGATTTTATGCAGCATCAGCCATGCCGTCGCATGCGAGACTCCGACGTCTTTCGGCAGCTGAAGGGAGGAATATCCCCTTTTATCAGTAGAAATGGCGCATATCGCGGAAAACCGCTTGGGCGGCGGGGCGTGCGTCTTTTCGAATATCGCGCCAGCCGTCGCGGAAGCTTGGCAACCGCAGGCGAAGCATTCATAAAGCGGATGCTTCCGGGTGGAAATCGTATAATGGCGCTTTCCGCCGCAGCGCGGCGACAGTCTTTTTATTTCCGGAATTCGTCTTTTTGCCTGGAGGCGCTTTAACTTAATAGTTTAAAATTCATTGCAATTACTATACGTTCAGCATGAAAGATATTAAGAATCACCAGGTTAATAAAAGCAGAATCACTCACCCTTTTTAAAGCTTCTGTATCTCTCGTTTAATTGTTTTGAATAGGTTCTACCAACTGGCAGGACATCCTCATTTATAAGCTTTATTTCCGTAGATGAAATGCACCATATATAAGCCATATTCACTAAAAATGAACGATGCGACTGCGCAAAGCCCTTGTTTGATAAATCCCTGGCAGCTTCTGAGATTTTGCCGTGATATTCTTGAACCGCTCTTCTCGTTGAGACTTTCAAGTAATGAATGCTGCTCTCTATGTAAATGATATCTTCAAAACGCAGATGAATTGTGCCTCCACCCTTCAGTTTCGCTGTAAGCGCTCCATTGCCGTCAAACCTCCTTTTCAACTCGACTGCGTACCTTAATGTTTTTTCCAGATTCACATCGTCGATAGGCTTTATCAAATAGCCGTCCGCCAAGAACTCAACATTATCTGACACTTGTTTCTGAGCAATGGCCGCAAATACAATAATCGCTTTCGAATCGATCCGGCGAATTAATCTTGCAATTTCAAATCCATTACTTGCAGGCTTATATATGCTTAAAATTATTATGTCATATTTACAATTCATGATGCTTGCAATAAGTTCCTTGGAGCAACTAAATATTTTAATTGAGGATTCTGACATTAAGAACTTTAGAATTTTATCTTCCAGTTCTTCAGAAAACATCTTATCTTTATCACAAATAACTATATTCATAATCTTTTTCCTTTTTAAGAAATGCAATAATAAGAAGTAGCTGGATTACCGCCCGCCAAAGCGGGCGGGTTTGCGCATAAATGCGCTAAATCCAACTGAAGCCGGGGCAAGGAAGGATCCCTCCTCAAAGTAAATTTATTGACTCAGGGCCAGCTTTAATGCGCGTCTGAAGCTTATTCATGCGATAATTTAAACATGTCGTCGCCCTCTCCCTCATTCTGGTCGAATATTTCGCTTGATTGCCTCCCCATTAATATCATTGCAAAAAGCGCTTTGCAAGTATTTTTGCCAAAAGGAAGCGCATCAGTCAAAGCGTCCAATTCGCATCCATAAATGCTTCCAGAATTATCGCTATTTACCGGATGAAGAATTTTGTAGGCAGCCAAGGATAAAACCCGTCAGTTCTATACGAAATATGGTGAATCGCCGTACTGAGGCGCTTCTTCTTCCCGGCCTCGCTTTCAATCGGCGCCTGCCAGCGGCGCGGAGCCTTCGAAGCTGCGGCGCGACAGCCAGCCGACAAGCAGGGCATACATCAGGAGTTCCAGGGTCGCCGACGCCGAAGTTCCGGAAACCAGAGGCCACTGAGCATTAAGATAGACCACGCCCGTGTTCGCCAGCAAATGAAGCGAAAACCGCGCCGATGCGCCCAGCGCGGCGGCAAGGCACGCCATGGAGCGCACCGGCTCCCTCTGCCTCAGCGCCAGCCGCCAAAGGCATGCGCACAGCCCCAAGCCGATGAGAGCGATCGCCGCTCCGAAAGCCGCTCCGAACTTCATCCACGCATAGGCCAGCATAAAATGGGGATTGGCGGCGAAGCGGCTGAAAAACTTGTCCGCGGTCACTCCCGGGCCGAATGTGAAAGATGCTTCTCCCGTCAAGGAAGGCGCGGCGTCCCTGATCACCGCCATGAGAAAAGAGCCTGTGCCGCCGGCGAGCTTCAATAAATCCCGGTCCAGCCTCAAAATAGAGCTGAATCGAGCCGCCCTGTAAGCGCTTCCATTTACAAAGGAGGCGAATCCCGCCGCATACGCGCAGCAATAGCACAGAATCACGGCGACAGCTCCGCTCTTCCTTCGAATTCCGGCCAGCAGGTTTTTATGTATCGCCGCCAATAGCAGCACGAAGCAGCACAAACTGAAAGTGAATGCAGTCGTCAGAGACGAAACGGCGAGCATGCCTGAAAGCAGCAACGAAGCCGCAAGCGCGCCCGCAAGCCCCTTTAAGCCCCGCCCCTTTGCGCCTACCCGCCTCAATGCGGACGCAAAGGCTGGCAGGGTAAAAAACGCGGCGTTTTCCAAAATGATATCCGCCAACTCTCCCTCATGCAGCACAATCGAGTAGCTCCGCACTTGCCATAATGACATCAACCTGCCAGCAGCCAGAAGAAGCGCCGCCAGCGCAGGTATGAGCGCGTCCGACCTGCAAAGAATGAATCCTCTGCATTCCCATGATTTTCGCTTGTCCATCGTTCTCATTCCATCACATATCCTTCCATTCTTGATGAAAGCGGAAAATTGCAGGGTTGCCGCTCTGCTTCGGCGACATCCCTGCAATTCCCCTTTGCAATTTAAGATATTGATATGTTGAGATTGCCATAGCTGACTGTATATTTATATTCTGGTTTTACAACATCAGCCTGATCGCTATAGCGGACCCAAGCTGTGTTTTCGCTGCGGCCCGCATTGTAAGTAATGCCCTGCCCCGACGCCCTTGAGCAATAAATATATGTAACAGCATTGGCGGAATAGCCTGGATACGCTGAATTGTAATTGTACCTTATTTCAACGTTGAAAGTATTTACGCCTGTGGACGTAGAATTAGGATAGTATCCGGTGATGCTATGAGTGTATGTTTTAGTGGCGGCTCCTGAGCCGCCTGGATCTCTCAGCCTTGGATTATCGCTCTCTTCCACACTTTCGCCGACAAGAGTCAAGATGGAATCAAAGTAAGAACCGTCTTCCATAACAATAACTTCATGAGAAACAATATTATCGTCTATATCTGCTTGGCTGAGAATCGAATATACCTTTGCCCGTTCTCCCGCAAGAGCAGAAAATGTATTTGCAAGCATAGCAACAACTAAGAAACAGGAAAAAAGTATTTTTTTCATAGAATATCTCCCCTTTATAATTATCCTCTGTCCGTCAGACCGAGTAAAACAGACTGGCGAAGGTTTCTCCTTACTAACTAAACTGCACCTATTACATCTGCGGCTATACGCAAATGAGGCTGGCTCAAGCAGTAAAGGATCATTAAACTTATCAGAACCGCATTTTATAAGCGATATTTTTAAGCATGTATCTCAATATTTCAACACATTGACAAGTTCATAATTTATACCCTATGGAAGAATTGCTAAAGAATCTGACTGACGCAAAGGATAAACTTTTATCGTGAAGTAGTAGTAATGTTCAGAACAAACCGTCGGAATAGCTATGAAAACTTGTGTTCCATCAAATCTCACTGATAACTCTCGCTATTGAGACAGTTAATGCAGTCGTCGTTACCTGCCTTTATTTCCTAATTCGCAAGTCGCTCGGAGAGGTTGAACTAGTCTTTCATATGTCCTAAGAAACTCTCTTGCAGAGGGTAGTCCCCATAGTGTTCGCATGATGCAGGCCCACTTCTCAGGGGTAACATTGTCGCTACCGCATCCACTTCTTGAGGTGCATTTAAATTCATTCGTTTCCTGTCTCTATGAGGTGTTTGATTGCAAAATACTATATAATGCCTCCTCCCATTTTATCTTTCGTAAGATTTTCTTTATGCATATCTTCTCCTTACATATATTATCTTAGCAATTCAAATATGTCAATTTATTTTCATCAACAACTCATTTTTTACTCAAACGACTGACTTTTGAAAAATCGGGTCAGCTCTGAATAGAACGAAATTTGGATTGATAATTTATTTTTATATTTTAAAATATAAAGCTTTACTTTGCATAATTTAAGTGTATATTCGGATAAATCTTATAAATCTTCTGTAAGAAGTCAAATAATCCCAGGACAATTTAACGCCCATTACATAATGCGTTAACTGGTGTTTTGTGGTGTACACAATGCAGCTTTGCTTAATTGGAATAAGTTGCAAATGTCGAATTGCGCTTAATAATTGAATAAATTAAAATCGCTCTGTAAGTCAAAATTAAATGATATTTTTGCTGAATCAAATCGTATTCGACAAAATATCAACTTAAAATTGATTCAATTTAATGAAATTAAAATTAATCTGCCTGCTGTTGTTGATATTTGCGCGTCTGCAAAGCTTCTTATCCGGTGTACAACTGAGATAAGGAGACGGCTGTATGAAAACACACAGCGACGCGCAGAGCGAAGAAGAATTGAGGAAAAGGCTGGGGCGCAGGCCCGTCCCTCCCGCCCAGGCCCAGGCGAATCCGAGCGAAGAGCAGAAATTGTCGAACGGACTCTACTATGCAAGTTGCCGGCTGCAACTCGAAATCGTCCGGAAAAACCCGGAAATTGAAGTTGCCGGAAAATTCGAGCCGGATCTGCAGGCCTTCCTTTCGAAGGCCGGCGGCAGCCGCTCCGGCGAACCTTGCCGGGGAGCGCCGCGAAGGCGCCGTCCGGCTTGCGGGACGGCGCGCTCGGCCTGCCGGGCGGGCGCCTTGCAGGCTATTGCGGCTGTTTGCCGCCCGGCTTGGCCTTGACGGCGGCTTTGGCGTCGATGGCGTGATTTGTCGATTATTGGCAAATAAGCTCGCTCGTCGCCGAAAACAAGGAGCGGCCGGAGGATATAGTCCGCTTCCCGAGCGGCGGCGATAACTGCGTCAATCGGCCTGGGGCGTGGGTAACGCGCGCAATCAAGAGCGTCCTGAAGCCGATCTAGGATCTTGAGGCGGAAATCGAGAGGCGCAACAAAGCGCTTTTTCTCATTGATGCGATCTTTCTCTAATTAATCATTTAGGATTTTGATTGTATTATAAAGAGCCTAAAATGCATCTTCTCAGCAATATAATGATTTAGGGACATGTAGGCTTGACGTATTTATATGTGATATTTATAATCAAGGTGAGAGGAGTCCCAATGCTTTGAAAATGGAAAGGATGGTGAAATCGCTATGGCTCACTGCTTGAATGACAACGCTGTAAAGAGTGATTTTTCAGAGAATGTATATAATCTTTATCATGTGGATAAATCCATGATGATTGAAAAAATGACTGAACGCATGATTCCTGGAACTGTGGTTTTTGGAAAAAAGTATGTTTGCATAACTCGACCTAGAAGGTTTGGAAAGACGCTGATGCTGTCAATGCTTGGGACGTATTTCACCAAGGAGGGCGATTCATCCGAGTTGTTCAAAGGGCTGAAAATCAGCAAATCCCCAATGTTTCATGACCATATCAACAAGTATAATGTAATCCACCTTGATCTTTCTCCGTTGGCTGATTTCAGCGGCAGTTGCGATGAACTGATTAAAAAGACGGCTGGCATTATAGTGGCTGACTTGATTGAGGCATGGCCAAACTTGAAAGTTCTTGATGTTGAGTGCTCAAATTTAGCGGATGAAAAGGAAAAAGCGGCCGCTACCGCTAAACGGATGGCAGAAAGAGCAGTCGGGGCATTAGAGGATGTTTATAGCATCTACAATGAAAAATTCATTTTCCTAATTGATGAATGGGACTCCCCTTTCCAAAAGCAGTGGATGAGCGGGGAGAAGAAGCTTCCATACCTTGACTTCCTCAAGGATTTATTTAAAGGTTCAGCATATATCGAACTGGCTTACATCACGGGTGTATTGCCAATACCGAGCTACTCCAACACATCTGCTCTCAACATGTTTCAGGAGTATCGTTTAGGCGATGATAACCTTTATAGCCAGTTTTTCGGATTCAGCAAAGAGGAAGTCAAAGATTTGCATTCCAGATATTCAGCTCAATTGGACGGCGCAAAGAAAAGTGTCAGCTTGCGGGCTTTGAAGCTTTGGTATGACGGCTACAAAACAGCAATAGGAAACATCTACAATCCTTTAAGCGTTTTGTCTTCTTTGATGAACAACATGATATCAAGTTATTGGACAGATTCTGGAAGAACAACTCAAGTAATGGACTATGTTTCCCTGAATTTCGATAATGTGGAGGAAGATGTGAAAACCCTTGCTCTTGAGCAAACTTCTGTAGGGTTGAAAAAACTGGTGTTCAATGTTGAAGGTGTAAGCACAAGGGATGAGATCCTCTCCATGCTTGTAGCAGTTGGGTTGCTGACTTACAGCAAAAAATCGGTTTCAATACCTAACAGGGAAGTTGCTGAAGAATACGTGAAAGCGCTAGAAGACACTCGATTTAAGCATATAAACAAGCTCATAGCAAAATCAAAGGAGCTTCTAGAAGCAACTTTACAGATGAATTCCGACAAAGTTGCTGAAATCATCGAAGACGCCCACGCTGGGGAAAGTCCCTTCTTGGCATACAACAATGAATCTGAGCTTATGCATGTGGCATCATCCGCCTATATCATGGCAAGAGAGAAATATAACATCCAGAGGGAGTCACATGCAGGGATAGGGTATTGCGATCTGAGCTTCACTCCATATGCCAAGTCAAGCACAGCGTTCATTGTTGAACTCAAAGCCAGGGATACGGCGGAAGTTGCTCTCAAACAGATAAAGGACAAGATGTACCAGAGAAAATTCCTGTCAGATCCTACTTTTACCGGACGCATTCTTCTTGTGAGCATAGGTTATGACGCAAAAAACAAAACCTATAAATGCGTTATTGAAGAGGTGTTTCGCTAATCCATCATAGATGTTGCAAGGCAACCTTGAATGCTCGGCTATGGCAATGGTTGATTCTAAACTTGAGCACCGCGAAAAGTTGCTCTTCCGCAAAGAGCATGGGCATACCGGGTAAAACTGGAAGCCTTGAACCGTCAAGGCTCCAAAACGCAAATACCAGCCAGCTCTCCGCGGCAATACTGTGCATCCAGACTGGGGAAAGCAAAAACCAACTCTTCTTTAGCGCGAATATCCAAAAAAACCGGGCAAAATCAAGGAATTACCCAATCAGTCTTTCTTTCGGCAAACTGATTTCAAGTCCAAATCGAAGAAGCTGCATTGCCCCTTCTTATGCCGATGAAAAGGCGGCAGGGCAAAAACCTCCGCCGCCTGGCATGCATTAGCCCTTTATCTCTGAACCCTTCCTGAAGCGTCGCCTCCAGCCAGCTTCAAAACAGCGTCAAGCCCGACCATGTTGAAATCGCCTTCGACGCTGTGCTTGAGACAGCTTGCGGCAACGGCGAATTCAATAGCCCTTTGAGGCTCAAAGCCTTCAAGGCATGAATATATCAAGCCCGCGCCGAAGCTGTCGCCGCCTCCGACGCGATCCACTATATGCATCAAATAGCTCTTGCTGAAAAAGCAATCTTTTCCGTCATATAGCATTCCAGCCCATTTGTTGTCGTTTGCGGAAATAGAAGTTCTAAGGGTTATCGCAACTTTCTTGAATCCAAACCTGTCCGCTAGCTGCTTGGCAACGTCCCTATAGCCATCGTGATCCAATTCGCCCTTTGTTACATCAGTATTTCTCGCTTTTATTCCAAATACATCCCCTGCATCCTCTTCATTGGCTATGCATACATCCACATATTCGCATAGCTTGCCCATTGTCTCACCGGCTTTGGCTTTGCTCCACAGCTTATTGCGATAGTTGAGATCGCAGCTTACCGTAATTCCCTTCGCCTTGGCAGCTTTGCAAGCTTCAAGGCTTATTTGCGCAACATTTTCCCCTAAAGCCGGCGTAATTCCCGTAAAATGGAACCAATTGGCGCCTTCAAACGCCTTATCCCAGTCGAAATCAGCGGATGCGGCTCTGGCGATGGAAGATGCCGCCCTGTCGTATATGACTTTGGACGGGCGCTGGCTCGCCCCTTTTTCCACGAAATAAATCCCAACACGATCGCCGCCTCTGGCAATGAGAGAAACATCGACTCCGTACTTGCGAAGGGAGTTTACCGCAGCCTGCCCGATTTCATGCTTGGGCAACTTTGTAACGAATGCCGCGTCCACTCCGTAGTTTGCGAGTGAGACCGCCACATTGGCCTCCCCTCCGCCGTATGTGGCGACGTACTTATCTGCTTGAAGAAAAGTATAGTAACCCTCAGGCGCAAGCCTGAGCATAAGCTCTCCGAATGTAACCGCTCTTTTCATATTTGATCGCAGCTGCCGCGCTGCGCGCTCCTTCCCGCATAATGCGCTTGGGCATGCAATAGAGACGCCCTCTTATCTTTGCACTAGATGAACTGCAAACCCGCCAATCTCTCCATTCAGGTAAATTGCCTTGATCTTTCCCGAAGAGTCTAGCTTTTGGGTAGAATAGTCAAATTTGGCTCCCCTGCGTTCTAGGTGATAAACAGCTCTTTCAATGGAGTTCGTTCCGATTGCTATATGTCCTCTGGCTCCAAGGAAAGGGGTTTTCATCACTTCAATGCCAGTTCCCGCAAAGATTGACGACGCTCCGTCTTTTCTTGCAAAGCCGAAAATGCTTTGGAAGGCGTCGGCCGTTGCGCCGGCGCTTCTCTCATCAGCCTCATTTATTCCTACATGGCTCACTTCAAAGCCAAGCATAAGGGAAACCGCTTCTTTTGTAAGCTTTTCTATCTTTGCGAACTCTTCGCCGGCAATAAGCTCTTTTGCCACCATCCAGCTTCCTCCGCAAGCCGCTACTTTGCCGAATGATAGGTATTCCACAAGATTTTTCGAAGACACTCCCCCGGTCGGGAGAAATTTCATTGACGGGTAAGGAGCGGACATAGCTTTTATCATGCTCAGCCCGCCTGCGGCTTCCGCAGGGAAGAACTTAACCACGCCAAGCCCGAGTTCAATGGCCGCCTCAACATCGCTCGGGTTTGCGCAACCCGGCAGAACCGGGATATCCCGCTTGATGCAGTATGAAACGACTTTAGAGTTAAGCCCGGGGCTGACAATGAACGCCGCGCCGGATTCAACAGCTTTGTCTACTTGCTCTACTGAAAGCACAGTGCCTGCTCCCAGAAGCATCTGGGGAAAGTCCTTTTTTATAGCTTTTATGCTTTCCACAGCTGCGCTTGTTCTGAAAGTAACCTCAGCGCATGGCAGGCCGCCGTCTATAAGCGCCTTTGCCAAAGGCGCCGCATGCTCTGCCTTGTCAATAGCGATCACAGGCACTATGCCTATTTTCGTTATTTCTTCAATAATTGTCATCCTTAAGCCTCCAGATATGCTGATGAGCGCAACTTGCCGATATACCGACTTGCAGTCACTGCACCAATTTTGAAGCTTGATTATCCTTTGAGCAACGCGAAATGGCGATATCAATCGCACTCACCGTATAATCAAGCTTCAAAACCGTAAATTTCATATGCGAATCAGTATATATGGAGCTTTACTTGACGCCTAACCGTAATCTAAAGCTCCAAAACGGGCGAGGCCATCGGCATGCGTTTCTTTTAGCATCCATTACTGCGCCTAGAGTGTGATTTCAGCTAAATTATGCAAATAGCAACTCTTGGTACATTCTTGACAATGCCGCTTCTATTTTAGCTTATTTTGCAAAATGAATCAAGTGCAAAGACATCAGAAAAGCCAGATAAAAATCCAGGGCCTGATTATCCAGCGGATAGCCAGGCCCTCGAATGGCGGCAGACATGAATCTGCAAGGGGCAAGGAAAATTTGCATTTCACCGCGCTCCTATACTGATTTTCATCAAATTTCCTTAGGCGGCTTCCTATGAAAAGCAGTATAACAAAGGGCAGTCCGCCCTAAAGCTTAATGGCCGGCTATATGTGGAGAGCCTTAACGCAGCTTGCCTATGCTGATTTGCATATATATGCAGCGCCTTTATGGATAATCAGGCTCCAAAATCGCTGCATTCGACCGCAAATCGGTATAGAATGCGTCCTTGACTTTATCCAGCCAAGCTACTTCGATCGGGTAATCGGCGGCAATGCATGAAAGCGGAATGAACTGTAGATTTTCTGCATCCGAGTCAGATCCTTGCATCAGTTCTTGCCTCCCCTGAGCTCCTGCCTGTTTGAATAGAGAACGTCTGTAGTCTTGGCGAAGTACTCATTGATCATCTGATGCTGCTGATCGATGTTGGTCATCGCCTCTTGTATAATCTTTTCGGTTTTGGCCAAGATCTCATCAGCGTAATCCATGGCGTTAAGCCGCATATCCCTGGCGTTTTTCTTGGTTTCTTCTATAACTTCCGTTGCCTGTTCAGTCGCTCGCTTGAAGATCTCATGATTGTTGGTCATCATCTTGGCTGTACCGTCAGCCTCTTTGACGATGGATGCAGCTTTTATCTTAGCGTCATTAATTATTTTGTCGTGCTCTTCTATTATGCGCTGCGCCTGTCGTATTTCATTTGGAAGATTCAGTCTGATGTCTCTGATGATGTCAAAGATTTTCTCTCTGTCAACAGACACCCTGTTTGAAAAAGGCATAGACTTGCTTGAATCGAGCAAGTCTTCCAGCATGTCCAAATAATCAAGTAACGATTCCATATAATCCCTCCGCTTCATTTCTTTCTCCAGTCAAAAGCTCCCCCTCCTGGAAATTGCCTTCCGCTAGGCATCCGCAGGCGATGGCTGCGGCTGGCGGTTGATGTCGCCTCTCCTAACGCATTGCTCAGCTAATTCCGGAAGATTCCGCGCCGCAGTTCCCAATCCAGCCACGGCTTTCAGCCGCTTCATCTCTTGGAAAACGTCCGGCTTCAAATCTCTGTCAAATTTTCTTCCTCCTCCTCGCAATCGCCGCTTTTTACGATATCCCCGGAATCAATGCTATTTCTACTTTTAATTATAGAATATTTCTCTTTTATCTGATATTGGATGAAAGCAGACGTCATCGAATGAATATTCCCGCCATTTCGCGCTATTTCTTTTATCGCCCTGGAGCTTATCCGCGAATAGGCAAGTCTTGCAGGGATGAATAGGGTTTCAATCTCCGGGTTCAATAGATTGTTGTAATGAGATAGCTCCATCTCATATTCCAAGTCAGATGAGTTCCTGATTCCTCGTACAATAAAAGCGGCGCGCCTTCTTTTGGCATAATCCGCCACAAGCCCCCTATAATGATCAACCTCAATAAAGTCAAATTCCTTCGTCATCAACTTTATCTGGCAAATCCTTTCCTCAAGCGTAAACAGCGTATCTTTGGCAGGATTGTCACCTATCGCCACTATCAGCTTGTCTGCAATCGACATTTTAGCCAGCCGTTCAATCAGGTCCATATGCCCTAATGTCATTGGATCAAAGGAACCCGGAAAGATGGCAGTGATCATTTGCGGCTCTCTCCTTGCTTCTTTAAGATTTTAAAGCTTCAATCATTCTAAATCTTCTTTCGAATAATTATACAGCTTGTCTCTAAAAAGCAAAAGCTTTTTGGCCTTGCATATTTTAAGCATCAGCAAGCCTTACATAAAACGCAAATGCAGTAGATGCGTATTTTTTAGTCTTCAGCAATCCTATTTCCCGCCTTTGTTGCTGCAGTCCTCCGCATTCGCCCAGCTCGCCCGACGCGCATTCCACAATGATAAGGCCTCCGGGCTTTATGACTGCGCTGTCAAGCAGAGCTCCGACTGTCGGAGCAACCAAATTCTTGTTGTAAGGAGGATCTAAAAACGCAATGTCAAACTCCTTGCGTTCGCGGCCGAGGCGCATAACCGCTTTTTCGCAGTCAGCGCCTATTACGGCGCTTCGGTCTTGAAACCCGCATAAAACGATATTGCTCTTGATCAGGATCAAACTCTCTCTGTCGATAAAAACAGCGCTTTTTGCGCCTCGGCTGAGCGCCTCTATTCCAATGGCGCCAGATCCGCTGAACAGATCCAGAAAATCGCAGCCGCAAACGCCCTCGCCAATGGCGCTAAAAAGCGCTTCTTTCATCCTATCCGCAGTGGGGCGGATTTCCAGCCCTGCCGGAGCAATCAGCTTTCTGCCCTTGGCCTGCCCCGCTATCACGCGCATGCTTCGCAGCCTCCAAATGAAACCAAGCCTCATTTTAAAGTATAATAAAAAACTGAAACCAAGTAAACATATTCGCGTCCTCATTCTTAGGTCGCTTTAGAGCAAGCCACTGGCTGCCTGCTAAAGTTGTTTTAAGGGATCCTTGCGACAGCCTTAATCAGGCATGAAATCTCTTTTTCTCTCATTTTACGAGGAATTAAGCGTTCATTCGCTTTTGCGCCTGGCGGCGAAAGTGCGCCCTATTAAAGACCTTGCGGCTATATTCTATCACAAGATAAGCATATAGTATAGCAAAAATACAGAATAAGCGCCGCCTTGCTATAGAAAATAAACGCGCAGCCACTCTCAATCCGCCTTTATTTTCTAAAAAATCATTAAAAGCCTCAAGTAGTGTCTCAGCGCGTTTCATTAAAAAGGCCTAAATTCTGAAATTTCCTTTCTCGCTTTGAAACTTATTCATGTGAAACAGACTTTCCAAGAAGCTTCAAATGATGAAGGACCACCCTTTACCGACCCGCACAGGCGCTATGCGTATATTTCTAAAGAAAGGCACGCTGAGCAGATATACTTATTTGCACTGAAAACTCTCATTTAGCTTGATTATACAGCGAGCGCGATTGATATCGGCATTTCGCGCCTTGAAATTGGACAGTCAAGCTCCAAAATATGTATATTTGACTGCGGATCGTAAAGCTAGACTCCCCTAAATATCCCCTTCTTGCGGCAGTCCTTCTAAGATATGCCGCCCATGCAAGGAACTTCAAAATTGGTTTAGAATTTGAGCTATCACAAGCGCATCAACGCATTGTCCAATTCTTCGGCTATAAGGCGCTGCGGCAAATCCTGCCGCAGCAGCGCTGATTCGCAGTCAGGCAAAGCTCGCACCCTAAAGGACAATTCCCGCGTCCGCGACGCTTGATTCCAGTAATCGCAAAATCTGCCCGTCAGCTCCGAATCCGCCCTCTTCCTTCGCTTTTATCGCAAATTCCTGGGCAAGCTTCAATATGTCAAGGTCTTGATAGAGGTTTGCTATCTTGAATTCCGGAATCCCATGCTGGCTTGCGCCGAAGAAATCTCCGGGACCTCTCAGCTTCAAGTCCATTTCGGACAAATAGAATCCGTCATTGCTCTTTGTCATTGCGTCGAGCCTTTCCTTAGATGCCTTTCCTGCCGCGTCAGATATCATTACGCAATATGACTTGTCTTTGCCTCTGCCCACTCTGCCTCTCAGCTGATGAAGCTGCGCCAGCCCGAAGCGCTCCGCGTTCTCCACGAGCATTATTGTGGCGTTCGGCACATTGATTCCGACCTCTATGACCGTTGTAGCAACGATGGCATGAATTCGGTTGCTTTTAAACCCCCCCATTATCTCATCCTTCTCCGTCTGCTTGAGCTTTCCGTGAAGGCGGCGCAAAGTGAATGGGTGAAGGAAAAGCTTTAGATCTTCATAATATTTCTCTACTGATTGGAGAGTTGCGCAGCCTTTCTCGCCCTCTTCAATTGCGGGACAGACAATATAAGCCTGATTCCCCTTTTCCAGCTCCTTTTTGATGAAAGCCCAAATTCTTTGGCGGTAAGCCGACGTCACATGGAATGTATCTACTGGCTGCCTGCCCGGAGGCATCTCGTCAATTATTGATATGTCTAAATCTCCGTACAATATCAAGGCGAGCGTGCGCGGTATCGGCGTCGCTGTCATTACAAGCGTATGAACCGACTCCCCTTTTTGCTGGAGATTAAAGCGCTGGTTCACCCCGAATCGATGCTGCTCGTCGGTTATCACAAGCCCCAGGTTTCGGTAGAAGACATCCCTTTGTATAAGCGCGTGTGTTCCTACTATCATCTGAGCCTCCCCGGAGCGGATGGCATCAAGGCTCCGCCTTTTTTCCGCGGCCGCCTGGCTTCCTGCCAGAAAGAACGTTTCTATGCCAAGCGGCTCGAACGCCTTTGAAAAGGATTCATGGTGCTGCCTTGCCAAAGTTTCAGTCGGAGCCATAATCGCCGCCTGGCGGCCGCTTTCAATGGCTATGAAGCTGGCAGCCATGGCCGCCGCAGTCTTTCCCGAACCTACGTCTCCTTGGACAAGGCGGTTCATGAGGCTTCCGGAATTCAAATCGCTCCTTATTTCATCAATCGCCCTTGCCTGCGCGCCGGTCAATTCAAAGGGCAGCGACGCCAGCAGCTTTTCAGGGCTTGCAGACATAATAAAGCTGCTGGGCTTCTTTAAGCCATCCTTGAGGGACAAAAGCGCCAGCTGCATAAAGAACAGCTCTTCAAAGACAAGCCTGAGCCGGGCTTTCATAAAGGCTTCTTCGCTTTGAGGAAAGTGGATGTTCCTGACAGCCTCATCCCTGGATAAGAGGCCCAGAGAGATTACGGCGCATTTCCAAAGATCGTCGGCCAAGGGCCCGCAACGCTCGAGCGCGGCTTTGATAAAGCCTCTTAAAAGCTTTTGGCTAAGCTTATATGTGCTTTTGTATATGGGAACTATCCGTCCGGCTGAGAGCATGTTTTCACTGAACGCCTCAAAGTCGGGAGACGCCATTTCAAG
This sequence comes from Clostridiales bacterium, assembly GCA_031269465.1. Lineage (GTDB taxonomy): Bacteria > Bacillota > Clostridia > Lachnospirales > WQUN01 > JAISWZ01. Next base: position 15,623 of record JAISZB010000222.1, read on the forward strand.
CATTCGGCCATGGCCTTTTAAGCTCTTCAGAGTCGGAGTTCCGGTAAAGACGTATTCTTGGCTTGCCTTGAGGCTGCCCTTTAAATAGGGCTGATTGAACCAGACCAGTGATAGCGTCCCGGTTTCGTCTTTTACAAAGGCCTTTGCAATTGACCTCTTCCCCGAGAAGGAAATCTCCGGCGCCCCGGAAATGCATCCCCTAAAGGTTTGAGGAATGCCTGGAACCAGTTCGCTTATCTTCTTTACGAGGCTCCTGTCATCATAATCCCTGGGGAAGTGCCCAAGCAAATCTTGCACGGTGAAGATCCCGATCTTGTGAAAGAGGGCGGCCCTAGCCTCTCCAACGCTGTGAAGAGCCGTCATGGGATCGCTTAGCTTTAGATGCATATATCAGCCATTCCTTTATCAATGCAAAGCAGAAGCTGACGCGCCCGTACGACGCGCATCAGCTTCTGCTTTAGTTTGCCATTGCCAATTCCCATTCCATTTATGAGCATGCGGGATATGCCGCCATTTGCATGCGCATCAGCCTACTCTGCAGAAATAATATAGTAATATATCGGCTGTCCGCCATATAGAACTTCAACTTCCGAAATGGAATGCGTATTTTTCGTGTACTCCGCCAGAGCCTCAGCATCTTCCCGCTTTGCGTCTTCCCCGTAGTAGATGCTTATGACTTCCGCGCCTGGAGACGTCATGGAGTCAATCATCTCTTTTGCAGACTGCTCCAAAGTCTTTGACACAATCTCAATTTTCCCATCAATAATGCCGAGGAAATCTCCTTCCGTGATCTCCCTGCCATTATTGACGGTGCTTCTTACGGCGCTGGTAATCTGGCCGGAATGCGTTTGCTCCATGGCTTCAGTCATATACATCGTGTTCTCTTCAACGCTCAGCGTCTGAGCATAGCTTATAAGGCATGTGATTCCCTGCGGTATGCTTTTCGTCGGGAGAACGATTATTCTTTTCTCAGTATACATCTTTGCCGCCTGTTCAGCGACCAATATGATGTTTTTGTTGTTTGGAAGGATGTATACTACATTCGAATTCACTTTTTCTACAGCGCGGATCATGTCCTCCGCGCTTGAATTCATCGTCTGCCCGCCTTCAATTACATCATCCGCGCCTAGATTCCTAAAGAGCTCCTTGATGCCTTCTCCAAGCGCTACGGCCACAAAGCCGACTTCTTTGAAAGGCTTTGCGGACTCAGGTTCCACGCTGTGCGAGGAGAAGTTTATCATGCTGGTATGCTGAAGCCGCATATTTTCGATCTTTAGATTAGAGAGGCTGCCTATCTTCAATGCTTTCTCAAGCACCTGGCCAGGGTGGTCAGTATGCACATGTATCTTTATAAGCTCGTCGTCCGCAACCGCTACAATCGAGTCTCCCACTGATTCCAGATAACTCTTGAAATGGCTCTCCTGCTCCTCAGCTACGTTTTTAACCAGGATGAAGAACTCTGTGCAGTAGCCGTACTTGATTTCACCCGAAGCGGCGGCCGCGGCGCTAAAAGCCTTCTCCTCCGAAGCGGCGGCCGTTGCCGCGCCTATCTCCAAAAGAGGCTCCGCCGGCTTATTCATTATTGCAAGCGCCCCAGAAAGAAAAAGCAAAAGCCCGTGCCCGCCGGCGTCCACTACTCCCGCTTGGCGAAGCTCCGCCAGCATCTGCGGCGTTTTTTGGAGAATTTCCTGGGCGTACTCTATGCTTGCCTTAAGAAGCGCTTCTACATCATCAGTTTCTTTGGCGAGTTCATCCGCCTTTTCGCCAAAAGCCCTTGCAATTGTCAGTATCGTGCCTTCCTTGGGCTTCATTACAGCCTTGTAGGCAGTCTCTGTGGCTTTTCGAAAAGATATGGCGGCATTGGCCGTACCCGCAATATCCACGCCTTCCAGGCCCTTGGCGAATCCTCTGAACAGCTGGGAGAGAATGACTCCCGAATTTCCTCTGGCGCCGCGAAGCGAGCCGCCGGAGGCGGCCTTCGCCACATCATATATGTTGGGTGTGTTGAGCTTGTCAACTTCGCGGGCGGCAGCCAGCACTGTCATGGACATATTGGTTCCCGTATCGCCGTCCGGCACCGGGAACACATTCATTGCATCCACTTCATGCCTTTTTTTGGTTAAAGCGTTTGCCCCGGCTATGATCATTTTCTTCAGTAGATTCCCATCGACGCTTATCGTACCCAAAATTCTGACTCCTCCAATTGCGGATGTCTGGCATCCCTCATAATATCCGCTTCAAGCTTTTTAGGGATGATATCTGTTAAACACCGATCAGCCGGCCTTGAACCGAGAACAGGCGCATTTTTTCCATCCCTATTCGATCCTTACACCTTCGACAAATATGTTTACCTCTGTTACGGGCATGCCGATATTCTCTTCGACTCGGTATTTCACAGTGCTTATGGTGGAATCCGCTATCGCAGAGATATTCGTCCCGTATTCTACAATGATGTGGAGATCGATCACAATGGAGCTCTCAGTTATTTTGAGATGAATGCCTTTGGTGAGGCTTTCCATCTTTAGAAGCTGCACCAAACCGTCCTTGATGTTTTTCGCCGCCATGCCGACGATGCCATAACAGTCAATGGCAGCCATTCCTGCGATTCGGGCTACGACTTCATTGTCTATTGTTATGACGCCATACTCATTTCTGATGCTTAAAGACATTAAAGAACCTCCTCGGAGTGCTTGTGCATGCTCAGTCAGGCCTGGGGCGCCTCCGCCGGGTGGAAGGACGCGTTCAAAGATGATTCGACCGCTGCGCATGCCGATTTGCAGTTCCTAGGCAGTCCATATGCAAATCAGCATGTCTTGCCAACGGCGCATTGCCCCGCTTGTTGTAGAGCGCAGCCCGCTCAAATTATTTTGAATGCGCTCCAAATGGCGAACACATGATTTCAGGCGATCTTAGCATATATATCAATTGCTCATGAATATTATACATAATCAATCGGCATCTGGCAACCTATACTGAATTGCATATAAAAATTCCGGCTTTTAGTCTTGACTGCAATGCGCTCTTAAACGTCTTGAAGTATTTCATAGTTGAGATTATAATGTATACTGTTTGAGGAAGAGAAATTTATCATTTAATTGCGGGAGGATTAATATGCGCGATATTAAGGAACTGATTTCTCAAATGACGCTTGAGGAGAAGGCTGGCATGTGCTCCGGTTCAGATTTTTGGCACCTAAAGGGCGTGGAGCGCCTGGGCATTCCGCAGATTATGGTGAGCGACGGCCCGCACGGGCTGCGCAAGCAGGATCTCAGCAAGCAGGGAGATCATCTAGGCATAAACGACAGCATAAAAGCAGTATGCTTTCCAGCTGCTTGCGCTACGGCAGCTTCCTTTGACACAGAGCTGCTGTATACCCTTGGCTGCGCAATAGGCGATGAATGCCAAGCCGAGGATGTGTCCATAATCCTGGGTCCTGCCATAAACATAAAGAGAAGCCCTTTATGCGGCAGAAACTTTGAATACTTCTCAGAGGATCCTTATCTGGCTGGAGAGCTTGCCGCCTCTCAAATTAAAGGCGCTCAAAGCAAAAACATAGGGACGAGCCTCAAGCATTTCGCCGCAAACAACCAGGAGCATCACCGCATGTCCGCATCATCGGAGATAGATCCGCGAACTCTTCGGGAAATATACCTCAGAGCATTTGAAATCTGCGTCGCTAAAGCCCAGCCATGGACCGTCATGTGCAGCTACAATAAAGTAAACGGAGTTTACGCTTCAGAGCATCAGGAGCTTCTCACGGACATACTCAGAGGCGAATGGGGCTTTGACGGCTTTGTCGTCAGCGACTGGGGAGCAGTAAACGACAGGGTGCTTGGACTGAAGGCCGGATTGGATCTTGAAATGCCCTGGGGGGGAGGCACCGACTCTCTTATTGTAAAGGCAGTTCAAGACGGCTCCCTTGATGAGGCGGTACTTGATCAAGCGGTATCTAGAATACTGGAAAAAGTGTTCAGGTATTCTGAGAACCGATTGGATGGCGCCCGGTACGACAAGGACGAGCATCACGAACTTGCAGTCCGGTTTGAAAGGGAATGCGCCGTGCTGCTTAAAAATGAGGGAGTGCTTCCCCTGACTAAGGGAGATAAAATCGCCTTCATAGGTGAATATGCCAAAAAGCCCCGCTTCCAAGGAGGCGGCAGCTCCCATATAAATTCATTCAAGACTATAAGCGCTTTGCTTGCGGCCGAGAATATAGGCGGCGTAACATACGCTCCCGGATTTTGCGCCGACAAAGACGAGACTAATGATGAATGGCTCGCCGAAGCCGCAAGCGCCGCCGGCAACGCAAAGATAGCAGTCGTCTTTGCCGGCCTTCCCGACATCTTCGAGAGCGAAGGATATGATCGAAGCCATATGCGGCTTCCAGACTCTCAGAACAAAGTCATCGAGGCTGTTGCTAATGCGAATGAAAACACTGTCGTCGTCCTGCACAATGGAAGCCCGGTAGAAATGCCCTGGGCGGACAAAGTCAAGGGCATCCTTGAATTGTATCTAGGCGGGCAGGGAGTCGGCGAAGCCGCAGTCAGCCTTCTCTTTGGAGACTCCAACCCATGCGGCAAATTGCCTGAAACCTTTCCTCTGAAACTGTCAGACAATCCTTCATACTTGAACTTCCCAGGCGCTTCAAACAAAGTCTTCTACAGCGAGGGCGTCTTTACGGGATACCGTTATTACGACAAAAAGCAAATGGATGTCCTCTTCCCTTTTGGGCATGGACTCAGCTACACGTCATTTGAATACTCTAACTTGCGCTTGGACAAAGATGCTTTGCCGGATGACGGCGCTTTGACTGTTTCGGTTGATGTTTCAAACACAGGAGAGCGCGCTGGCAAGGAGATAGTTCAGCTTTACGTGAGCGATCTCACCTGCGCCGCCGTGAGGCCGGAAAAAGAGCTCAAGGGCTTTATAAAGCTCTCACTTGAAAAAGGCGAGACAAAGACTGCGACCTTTGTCCTGGACAAGCGCTCCTTCGCGTTTTACGACGCAGATGAAAAAGATTGGCGCGCAGCAACGGGCAAATATGAAATTCTGGTAGGCGCCTCTTCCCGCAACCTGCCTCTAAAAACTGCAGTCAACCTATTTGAAGCCTCACCGAAGCAGCTTCGCATCACGCAAAACACTCTTATGGAGGAAATCCTGGCCAATCCCAAGCTTGCCGAGGCCGTCCAGGAATTCTTCAAAACACCTTCAGTCCTTCAGGGATCAAGCGAAGAGGCAAGCGAAGCCATAACCTCGGAGATGATGATTCGAACCATGATGGAAGCGCCGCTTCGAACGCTTCGCACCTTCTACGGCTTCAGCCCTGAAAAGATGGATGAAACTGTAAGTTATCTCAATTCGCTGCTTTGACTTTTTTAGCCCACAGGCTCAAACCTTTGGGCTTTTTTTCCCTCATTCCCCTTTTTAGAGATTTTTTTCCTGATATTCCTGATATTATTTAGAATCTTACTTTATATTTCATCCCCTTTTCGCTCATAATATTTTAGTATATAAAGTCTGCAATTCAAATATCAGTTTGCGTATACTGATTTGCATTGAAAGTTTCGATTTTAAATCTTGATTATACAGCGAGAGCAAAATGCCGATATCAGTAGCACCACTCAATGGAAAATCAAGGCTCCAAAATCAGTACATTTGACTGCAAATCGTTATAGATTTGATATTTTTTCATTATAAAGGGGTTGAAACTATGCTCAGAAAGATGCTTAACCATTTGAGAATTCGAGGGAAATTAGTGCTTAATTGTTCAGTGATAATGGCTATTTCCATCGTATTAATCGCATTCAGCTTTTTTTCCCTATACAAGCTTATGAATAGATTCACAAAAACAGATGAGACGGTTATCAAGCCTATGATATATGTATCAAACATGCTTGAGATCAGCAGCTCCATTAGGGTCAACAGCAGGGAGTCAGTCATTTTCGCACAAGACAAGCAAGTTCTCGCTGAAAGGCTTGGAGACCTCAGGCAGGCAATGGCAGATCTAAAAGCCGTGACAAACACATACATGAACGCTGTGTCAAATTTCTCAGGCCCAGGCAATGATGAATATGACTCCGTCACTCAAATAGTAGACTCCCTGCCAGCATTTGAGGCAAATCTCAACAGCTTCATAGATCTAATGCAGGATGGAACTTCCGATCAGGCCGCTGAAATGCTATTCTCTGAACTGAAGCCGTCTTTTTCCTCTATAATATCAGCTATAGCAAGTTTGGCTGAAATCAATTCCAAGCAAAGCGGAACTTCAGTGTCTGAAGCCCAAAAAATTACAGCACAGTCCGCAGTTCTTTTGATTATCTTCACAATTTCAGGCTTCATTTTGGCCTTTGCCTTCTGCTGGCTGATAGTGGAGAATATCGTATCCTCTATTAAGCAGGTTTTAGCGTCTGCAGACGAAGTGGCAAACGGAAATATGAACATAACGCTTAACGTAGAAAGCGTAGATGAAATCGGCATGCTCTCCCGAAGCTTCCGAAATATGGCTTCCCATATGACAGACGTAATCACCGACATAAACAGCGCGGTAAGCGAGCATATGCAAGGAAATACCTCTTACGCAATCAACCTTGAAGGATATGAAGGCATATATCTTGAAATGGGCAGAGGGCTCAATGAAGCTCTTTCATTTTACCGCTCTCGCTTGAACGAAGTGCTGGATATCATGTATGAAATAGGAAATGGCAACTTCACGCCTGAACTCGGAAGCAATCCTAGAGATTTTCAGAGGATAAACTCAGCGGCTGTAGGCCTTACCAACAACATAGGAAATGTCATGAAAGAGATCGGAAAAATGGCGAATAAGATTTCAGAGGGCGATCTGCACTCCTATGTTGATTTAGGTCAGTATCAAGGAGGCTGGAGAGAGCTGTTCGAACAGCTGAACGGCCTCATGGACAATGTATCCGCTCCCATCAACGTCACTATAAGCGCCTTGAAGGAAATAGAGTCAGGTGATCTAAACGTGAAGATCACAAAGGATTTTATGGGAGACTTCGGGGCTATCATGAACTCCCTAGATGCAATGTCCAATAAGATCAAGTCATATATAGGCGAAATATCAGAGGTTCTATCATTTGCTTCTGAAAACAACCTGAATCAGGAAATAACGCGGGATTATTCAGGCGACTTCAGCATAATAAAAGATTCTATAAACAAGATTCTGAGCCAGTACAACGATATCATGTACAAGGTGATTGAATCCTCCAGAGCCGTAAACATAAGTTCATCCGTAGTCTCCGAAAGCAGCAACAGCCTTGCGGAAGGCACAACGCAGCAAGCTGGCGCAATAGAGGAACTAAACGCCACTGTAGAAAGCATAAACAACCAGACGCGCCAAAATGCGGAAAACGCCTCCAAGGCAAGCGCCATTTCCAATAAATCAGCAATAAACGCCTCTTCCTGCAATGAAGAAATGAAAAAAATGCTGGTTGCCATGGAAGGGATAAAGATATCTTCCGGCAAGATCTCAAACATCATAAAAGTAATAGACGACATTGCCTTCCAGACTAACCTTCTCGCGCTAAACGCCGCGGTCGAAGCCGCCCGAGCGGGAGAGCACGGCAAGGGCTTCGCCGTTGTGGCTGAAGAAGTGAGGAATTTAGCCGGAAAATCCCAAACAGCCGCAAAAGAGACTACCGAAATGATAAGCGAGTCTATCGCGAATGTAAACTCCGGAACGGCCACAGCCCAAAACACCGCGCAAGCGCTTCAAAAAATAGTCTCAGACGCAAGTGAAATATCTAAACTAATAAGCGAAATAGCAAAATCTTCGAACGAGCAATCTGAAGCTGTATCGCAAGTCAATATAGGACTCACCCAGATTTCACAGGTTGTCCAAAACAACTCAGCAACGTCCCAGGAAGTTGCGGCGTCCGCTCAGCAGCTTGCCAGCCAGTCCACTACCTTAGACTCAATGGTAAGCGTGTTCACTTTGAGAGCAAGCAGCAACCACAAAAAGTCAGCTTGATCACACGCTTGCAAGGCGCCCTTTGGGCGCCTTGCCGCAACGTGGCAACTACGCTCGTTTAATGTATCAGCCTCTTCTATAGCCCTCTATATGAATGAATCTGATCCCATGGATATCATAAGTGGACAGCGGACGCATATCGCTGTCGATGGAATGCGCGGCCACTAGCACTGAAGCAAGCGTCAACGGCTTTTTCAACGACACTATTACCGGTGTGTGCTGATATATTTTCTTGTCCAATATCAACTGGACAATGTCTCCAGGCTGAATCTGATCAATTCCGCACACGCTGCCAAACGGCCCGGCGCCTTTATTAGCCGTGAGGAATTCAAACAGAAACTGCACTGAAGTCCAAGCAGGCGCTCTGTTGTTGATGTCATAATAGTACCAGCCTATGTCCTTGACGTGATTCATAATCCCCGTACCCGCGTAGATGCACTGCGAAGCAAAGTTCGTGCAGTCGCCGCCTATCGCCTCAAAGTCATAGTATTTCGGATTGCGCATCCTTGCCCATTTATGAGCGTAGGCTACGGCAGCTTCCCTGTTGTAAGGATATATCCGCTTTGTCTCAGCCATATTGCAGCCCTCCCTTTTTCAAGCTTAATCAGCTCTCATTTACATTCTATGTTTGGACTTGCAATAGGTTCTTGCTTAGGCTATATTATATTAGAGGTTTTCAAGAGGCCGTTTTCTTCCGGGAGCCTTGCCTCACCCAAGCCGTACTTTGAAAACCTCTAATTAGGGTTTCAAGCGAGCCTTAAGGAGCAGTAGCATATGGATATTTTACCTGATGAGTATCCCTCATCATTCATGCCTGACCAAGCTCCGCCGTTTATGCCGGAGCAGGAGCCTCCTCCCGGGGCTTCCAGGCCCAGAATCCCGCCAAACGACGTTCAGGCGGAGGAAGCTGTTTTAAGCAGCATGCTTTATGACATCGAAGCCATATCAGCGGCGTATGAAATCCTAAAGCCCAAAGATTTCTACCGGCCTGACAATCAAGGCATATTCGAGGCAATGACAGAGCTTTTCCAGCAAGGACAGCCTGTGGATGTTGTAACTTTGGGAGACAAGCTAAGCGAAAAGGGGATATCCGAAAGCACGGGCGGGCCCGCCAGGATCGCAGCCATTGCGGGAGCTTACTATACATCAGCAAATATAAGGCATTACGCTAAAATCATATCTGAGAAGTCTACGCTGAGAAAGCTTATAAAAGCAGCCGCTGACATTCTAGATTCGGCCTATGAAGCCCATGATGAACTCGCTTATATCCTGGAGCAGGCTGAAAAAGCGATAATAGCCGTAGTCTCAAATAGAGGCGCCTCAGACTTCTCGCACATTCAGGATATTCTAGTTACGGTTCTTGACAAGATAGAGCAGTCGGCTCTCTCAAAGGGAAAAGTGACTGGCATACCTACAGGCTTCATAGAATTCGACAGCCGAACTGCGGGGCTTCAGCCGTCCGATCTCATACTTTTGGGTGCAAGGCCTTCCATGGGAAAGTCGGCGCTGCTTCTTAACATCGCCCAGCACGTCTCTGTCAGGGAGAGCATACCAACCGCCCTGTTCACTTTGGAAATGTCAAAGGAGCAGTGCGTGAACAGAATGCTGTGCTGCGAGTCTCAGCTTGACGCGCAGAGGCTGCGCACCGGAGAGTTGGAAGATTCGGATTGGACCAATATAGCAAGAGCCATAGCTCCGCTTTCAAAGGGCGCCCTTTACATAGACGATACTCCCGGCATAACATTCCAGGAGATGAGAGCTAAGTGCAAACGCCTTAAAAGGGAGAAGGGGCTTGGACTTATAGTCATAGACTACCTGCAGCTTATGTCGGGCGGCGCCAGAAGCGAGTCGAGGCAGCAGGAGATCTCTGAGATATCCCGTTCGCTCAAAGGCCTGGCAAAAGAACTCTCCTGCCCGGTATTTACAGCGGCGCAGCTTAGCCGAGCCGTCGAAGCGAGGACGGATCACCGGCCTATGCTTTCGGATCTCCGCGAATCCGGAGCAATCGAACAAGACGCCGACGTAGTCGTCTTCCTTTACAGGGACGAATATTATCATCCCGATACAGACAAAAAGGGCAAGGCTGAGATCATAATCTCCAAGCAGAGAAACGGGCCTACAGGAACAATAGAGCTTAACTGGCAAAGCCAGTACACGAGATTTGTCAACCCTTCAAACTCCTATGCGCCGCCTATGCCGTAATAACCTAGCTTGGCTTGCGGCGCTTCATATCCTTAAGATGAATATGCTGATTGGCATTTGAAAGCTCCTATTTCAGCTTGGCTGTGCGGCGAGCGCTAAATTCGGAGAACGGCATTTCGCTCCTTGAACGCGAACGGTCAAGCTGAAACAGGCTCATTTGCCTTCGAATCGTCGTATATGCAGCCAAGAAGAGCAAAAACCTTTTTTGCTTTATTTGGAATTTTGTTGCAATTTCCATCTGCCAGCGTATAATGTAGCGAAGGGCCGGACGGCCGCGAATATACCGATTTTCATTCAATGCTCCTTTTTTTGTTGATTTTCCATCGAATGGTGCGAAACGCCGAAATCGGCATTTTGCTCTCGCTGTATAATCAAGCTCCAAAAAAGGTTTTTTTCTATGAAAATCAGTATACCTTGCGGGTCGGCTCAAGCCAAAAAAAGGTGGTCTCATCATGTGTGGAATAGTTGGTTACATAGGCTCCAGTCAAGCCGCGCCTCTGCTTATAGACAGCTTGAAGCGCCTGGAATACCGAGGCTATGACTCAGCGGGGATATCCGTATTTAATCAAGGCGTGCTCAATACCGTAAAGTGCAAAGGCCGAATCAGCGTGCTGGAAGAGAAAATGTCTTCTCAGGATCTTTCGGGCCTCGCAGGGATAGGGCATACTCGCTGGGCTACCCACGGCGAGCCCTCAGATGTCAATTCGCATCCGCACACCAGCCCGTCGGGCAGAATAAGCGTCGTCCACAACGGCATCATAGAAAACTACCAGGCTCTTAGAGCCTACCTCATCTCCAAAGGCTACACCTTCACAAGCGAGACTGATACAGAGGTCATACCCCATCTTATCGACTACTACTATAAAGGCAGCATAACCGAAGCCGTCTCAAAGGCAGTCTCGAAAATGGAGGGCAGCTATGCGCTGGGCGTGCTTGCTAGGGATGAACCAGACAAGATTGTGGCCGTTAGAAAAGACAGCCCGTTGGTTATCGGGACCTCGGATAAAGGAAATTTCTTGGCCTCTGATGTTTCAGCCTTCCTTCCCTACTCACGCCTCGTATACTATTCGGACGACAACGAGCTGGCTGTGATCCGCGGCGATTCAATAGAATTCCTTTCGGCTGAGGGAGATCCAATCCCCAAAACTCCGGTTGAAATCACTTGGTCGGTAGATGCGGCTGAAAAAGGCGGATACGAGCACTTCATGCTTAAGGAGATACATGAGCAGCCTAAGGCTATAAGAGACACCATGGCTTCACGCATAGTCGCCGGCAGTCCGGTGGCCTTTGAGAGTTTGAAGCTCTCAGAAGACGGCATTAAGAGCGTAGAAAAGATTTTCATTGTAGCCTGCGGCACTGCGTACCATGCCGGCGTCGTCGGAAGAACCATCATAGAGAAGATGACCGGGATCCCTGTTGAGACTGACATCGCCTCAGAATTTCGCTACCGCGATCCAATCATACCTAAGAACGCCCTGATGATAGTCATAAGCCAGTCAGGCGAAACCGCAGACACCCTGGCCGCTATGCGAGAAGCCAAGAGAAAGGGCGCCAGCATCCTGGCAATTACAAATGTAGTCGGAAGCAGCGTCGCCCGCGAGGCGGACAACGTGATTCATACCTGGGCGGGGCCTGAGATAGCTGTCGCCTCTACGAAAGCTTATGTGACTCAGATCATCGCAATTCTGGCATTCGGCCTGTATCTGGCGCAGATCAGAGGATCTATGTCCGAGGAGGAAATTGAGTCCGTAAAGGGTGAGATGCTTAATCTGCCTGAAAAAGCCGAAGCTGTCCTTTCCCAAAAGGAAACGCTTCAGAAATTCGCGGCCCAGACCTACAACCACCGAGACATGTTCTATCTCGGAAGAGGCCTGGACTATGCGCTTGCCATGGAGGGCGCCCTGAAGCTAAAAGAGATCTCATACATCCATACCGAAAGCTACGCGGGGGGCGAACTCAAGCACGGCACAATAGCGCTCATAGAAAGCGGCACCGTAGTCATAGCGCTTGCCACCCAAGAGTCATTAAGGGAGAAAATGATCAGCAACATAAAGGAAGTCACTACCAGAGGCGCAAATGTTTTAGGATTTACGATAAACAAGCAAGGCGAGAATTTCTCAGACGACGGTGTAGCAAGCGTCGTCACGGCAACATTCTCAATCCCCTGGACTCAGCCTCTGCTTGTGCCTGTTCTTGCGGTCATTCCTCTTCAGCTCTTCGCGTACTATGTAGCAGTGCTTCGAGGCTGCGATGTGGATAAGCCGCGCAATCTCGCCAAGTCTGTCACGGTAGAGTAGCTCACTCAAGCGCTGCGCATTTGCATGAAAAAGCACCTCTAAGCCCTGTGAAGCATTCAGCTTCACAGGGCTTTTAATATTTGCGGCATGATCCGGCTTTATTCGGCAGATGGTAAACTTGGCCGTTTCAGATTGTAATGTAGAATTATTTCGTATATAATTATAATCGGATAAGAAAAACAACATGAATCAATAAACGAAACGGCCTTCCGGTTGCACTGGTTTGCACATGAACTGCCTGTTTGCAACTTGGTTAAACAGCGTCCAGGTAGACAGTCAAGCTCCAAAACAGGAACATTTGCCTTGAAATCGAGCGGCTTTTCCAGACATTTCAAGCGTCCATTTAAATCTGGACTATGCCGACGCACAGATTCAAACGTTCCGGCATTATCCTTTGACATGCTGTATACTCAGCGGCAAAATACCTCAGAAATTGAAGGGCCGCTATTTTATTGTCTTGAGAGTTAATAGTTCTCCCAATTAATACTGCAAAAGCCTTGATTTAAGCCGTTCTTCATTATGAATCAAATACAAGCATGGAAAACAAAATAGGCTTAAAATCAATGTTTATAAGGATTTGAAACGAGATCTTTTAACTCTCCAGTTTATTAGAAGGAGTCAATTGGTATGAGGATAAAGATAATTTCGCTTGTTGCTTTATGCCTCTCTATTTTACCGGGATGCTCAGCTCTATCTTTATCTGCAGGATCAGTAGATAATGCGGGGGAAACCGCTTCTCAGCCTAGTGGAGAAGAAAAAACAGAAGAATTGGAAAGACTTCAGGACGCTATCAGAGTTCTTGCCGATAATCTTTCGGACAGTGCGGGAGATGAATCCGATAAAGAAAGCTTCCAGCGCGTTAGATTCGTTATAAGCGGGTATAGAGGCGGAAACTATGAAGCGCTTGGAGATGACGTCCTAATCGGATCCTTCTTCATGAAAGATGATGTACTTCCTCTATTTACAATCGGTTTGAAGGCTGAAGACGGCACATCAATTACACTGGCAATGGAAAACCTCAATATAACTTCCAAATCGGAGCAAATGGGATCGCTTTTAAGTACAGTGGAATATACCGGCGAAAGTTGGGAAGACTCATTTACTTCTCAGTATAGAATGATAGCATATGACGCGTCGGAGAATTCTGATGACAGCAGGAGCTACATGACGCTCTCCAAGATTGAGAAGCTTGGTGGAGGATATCTGCATCTGGTTGGCACTTTCAGGTTCAAAGCTTGCAACCTTCCGGATCCGGTCCCTGAAGCGGCTATCCTCGACGCGTTTAAGAATCCTCATCGTTCTCCGCCATACAATCCTGAGTTCTTAGGAACAACCGACATTGAGGCATCTGGAGACTTTGACATCACTATGCTTGCACAGCTGTTGGGATGGCAGTAAATTAAGGAAACCAAAAAAAAGATTATACGGCGGCTGGCAAGCGAGAACGGAACTAAAAACTGAATTTCGAACAAAAAAGGGATGCTATCTGAAATAGCGTCCCTTTTTCATTGTCAGTCAGCGTCGCGGATTTTTTGAGCCTGAGGCATTTTTGAGCCATATTCAGAGCGAAACGAGGTTTTATTCTTTGGCAGTACTCCAGGCGGAGAAAAACAAGAACTATGCGATTATGAGCAAGCGCCGCTCGAGAAGCCGGGGGGCTTGACCCAGAAAGTAAAGGGGCTGCAGTCGCTAATGCTGTTTCCGGAGGATTAGGACTGCTTCCAGTCTGTCCACTATCAGCCTGTAAGAAATTGACGCTATCCGCTAGCCATGAGAACCGCAACGGGCAGGCATATATGCCAACGACCAGCGTCTACGGAAAACCGCTCGCCGCGCTCCGAGATATTACAGACCGCAATGCCTTTTAGCCGAGCTTTTCTACTGCGCCGGCCGCAGTTTATAAATGGCCCGCCGGAATATCAAGCGCACGAGATATAATTTAAGGATCTGAGCTGGCGTTTTGCTGTAGGCATTGGATCAGCATCTTTTAGAATATTTTGAAATTCAAATAAATATTCAGTATCTTATATGGCCGCTCGGCTGGATAAGTTGCGCTTATGCCGACCTGCCTGGCGAGTTCGCGGCCATTGAACAAGGCCAAAACAACTAGGCATGACGAAAGCCGTCATAGCTTATTGCGCCATGGCGGCTTTCGCGACAAATGTTTTTCTTAACTTCCGCCGCTTATATGCGGCATCTTTTTATCTGGGTGACAAGATTCGAACTTGCGACCTCTAGAACCCCATTCTAGCGCGCTACCAAGCTACGCCACACCCAGAAGCATCTTGCCTTGAAATATTATAAATTACTCTGAAGCTGTTTGTCAAGGGTTTATTTGCTGATGAGAAAAAAGATCTGATCCGTTTGTGATATTGTCTTGATGAACCACACGTGATTTTGTCTCAACGTGAGGTTGCGATATAATCATTTTATTCTAAAGGAATGAGGTGATGGCAATCAGGATGGTGATATTAAAAATGGACGAGGAACAGCGGTACAACGTCATTAAGGAACTGGTCGACCATGGCGGCGGCAGGCATCGGGCAGCCCTTGCGCTAGATTGTAGCGAGCGCGCCATAGACCGTTGCATTGCCGGATGCAAGCTTGCGGGCGAGGATTTCTTTATCCATGGCAGCCGTGGCCGACAGCCGATCCACGCTCTGGCCGAAAACGCGCGATCAGATATTCCCGCTCTGTATGCCAAGAAATATAGTGACGCCAACTTCGCCCATTTTACTGGGCTGCTCGAAAAAGAAGGGCGCATCTGCGCCTCTGAAAGCGCCGTTCGGAAAATCCTATCCGAATCAGATGTTCTTTCCCCCAAGGCGAACTGAAAAACGCGGCGGGAATTCACGGCAAAACTGAAGTCAAAACTGACGGCGGCAAAGACAGAGAAAGAAGCGGATATCCTCCAGGCCGAAATCGCCGACGCCGAAGATGCCCGTCCCAGACGGCCAGGATGTTCAAA
Source organism: Clostridiales bacterium (assembly GCA_031269465.1). Classification (GTDB taxonomy): domain Bacteria; phylum Bacillota; class Clostridia; order Lachnospirales; family WQUN01; genus JAISWZ01. The sequence goes on from JAISZB010000222.1 coordinate 31,077, forward strand.
TTTCGGAGAGATGATCCAGATGGACGCCGCGTTCCATTGCTGGATTGACGGCTGTAAATGAACGCCGCATCTAGCGATCGGCGATGCAGCCGGCATGATTGCGGGCGCTTGATTCGAGGCGCAAGAAGCGCTTCGAGGCTATTGCCAGGTATTTTTGCAGATTTTATGCCATTGCGGAATCCCTCATCTATTTTACGCAGACCGGCGCACGGTGTTTGAGTGCCGCAAAAATGGCGGCCAGGACGCTACGGATGACTCTTTTACGCAATTCAGCCATGCCTGCGGGCAACTGGGCGCCTTGATTAAAGCCACGGGCATTCCGCAAGCCAAATGACGGATTGAGAGGCTGAGTCAGACAGTGCAATCACGCCTCCCGATCGAATTGCGGCTGAAAGGCGCGGCTACGATCGAGCAAGCCTGCGGCTGCCTGCCAAGGCTCATCGCTCAATGCAACGCGCGGCTTGCTCTGCCTGTCCATTCCATCCCATCTGTTTTCGCGGCGCAGCCGCCTCAGGAGAAAATAGATCGGATCCTCGCCGCTCTCACAGAGCGAACGGCCGATGCTGGACGCTGCATTCGATCTGAGAATAACTATTATCGCGCCGCAGGCAAAGGCGGGCGTCACGTTTATTTTTGCAAAGGAGCCAAAGGATTGGCAGTCCGGGCCTTGAGCGCCGCCCTTTTCTTTAGCGCGGCAGATAGAGCGCTTGCTTTAGAAGGGATTCCCATTCATGAACGCGCGCCGGAGAATTTCGCTTTTTCGCCGCCTGGGATCAAGCCGAAAAAGCGTTGCGTCCCGCCGGCCAGCCACCCTTGGCGATTAGATGCTTTCGCCAATTTCCTGAAGAAGCAGCCATATCAATCCGCTTAGCGGGGTTTATCCAAGATGCCGCCGCCTCGCAGAAGTTCTTTTTGTCATTTCTCTTGCGCGGCGAACGGCAAAGCAAGACGGCGCGCCGCAAAGCGCCCGCATCGCGGCGGAGCAATGCGGGACGCGCATGCATGGACGCACCGCAAGGCATCTTCAATAGACGTACACTACCGGGCGGCCTGCGGCAAGACGTACGATGCGCAGATGTCTGGCACAGCGGAAAGAGGCGTATCGGAAGCCATTTTTCCGACGCCTGGGGCAACGCAAGGCGGCTGCAATGCGCCTGCCAGTGAAAGCGCCAGCCAGAGGCTGGCGGATAAAAGGCTCAGCGGAGAAGGCGCATGCCAATCATAAAGCTGCGAGCACATCCGGCAGAACCCACTCGATGAATACATGATACGCTTGCTGCCAAAAACGGGAAAGCAAGCCTGCTTTCAGCTAAAGCTGCCCATTTTTCGATAAACATCAAGCCGCCCCCATGGATCCGCATCGTCAGCTTGCTCAGAATATCACATCCGGCGGAGTCGGCCGGGGCGGGGTTGAGGGAAGGGGCGGCGCCCCTCCCCTTTGCCCCTTTGGGTAAAGATTTTACCGCGAACTATACCGCTTTTCATCAAATGTTACTTTTTTGGAGCTTGATTATCCATTGAAGCCTGTATAATCAAGCTCCAAAAAAGGTAATTTAGTACGAAAATACATTTTATGGACATTTGTCCATGCCTCAAACACACAAATGGCCTTAATATTTTCATCCTTAGTGGTGAAGCGAAGCTTCATAGGGGTTTATATGAAAAGCAGTATATATGGTGACATACTCCCGCCGCCTAAAGAGGCGGGGGCTTCTCGCGCCATGCGCCTATCGGCGCTGGCATTCCACGAGCCAGCCCCGTGCGTCCCGCGGCTGTACGCTTTTATATTCAGGTTGGCTGCAGCATGCGCAAAGCTTCTTTTTTGATGTTTTTGGCCGCGTTTATGCCTCTATCCAAGACATTGCCGCGTCCGCTCCGGCAAAGGCAGTTCGTCCTTTTCACGCCGCAGGCGGAGCGCGCTCCGCTGGATGGGAGCCATCCCCATGATGTCCATCGTGTTTTCGGCTCCCCGACGCAACTTTATCTGGATCGGCGGCAATCTCCAGTGCAAATCAAATTATAGAGTTATGGCTTGATTGCAAACTGTCCTAGCCTCCAAGCCAGTGTCTATTCGACTCATTTGGCATCGATGTCTCGCATGTGATTTCCTGCAAGTTCGTCTTCAAAAACCGCAGAGGTTTTTTCCTTCCGCCAATAACCCAACTGTCTCCCCCCAATCATCTTTAGCATTTGAGGCCGAGCTATCCGGCCTCAAATCATGCGCTTACTGTTCTCAGACTTATTCCCGCAGCTTTATACTTTCTTATAAGGAACCTCTGCGTCAAACCAGACGTTTCCTATTTTAAGCGCATTGTAGAGATCCCTGTAAGGAAGCTCACGGACATTTTTTATTCCGGCCTTTGCGCAAAGCGCCGCAGCGGTTCCGGCAGCCTGTCCCATTGCCATGCATGAAACAGTATTTCGGGTAGACATATGGGCAACCCAATCGGAGGTTATCATCATGCCGATCGCAAACAGGTTATCTTTGCACTTTACTTCCATCGCGCGGTATGGCAAGCCGTAGGTGCCTCCGTCCTTGATCTGGACTCGAGGCGCCAAATCGTGAAATCCGTAGGAAAATACCTCATCCGGAAAATGCCTGCCAGTCGCGACATCCTCGCGGGTGACATCATACTCGCATTCGATGCAGCGTCCGCGCCGAATGGTAGTAGTCGGAGCAGTGCGGGCGATAAACGCATTTTCCGCGCCTGGAATAGTTTTCCGTAGAAGCTGTATGGCTGCGCGCTGGCGCCTGCGCAGCTCATACTCCGCATCGGCTAAAGCGTCCCGATCTGTAGGCGACTTCGACATCTGGAAGTTTATTTTTATGAACATCAGGTAGTTGTCCTGCAAAGTAGTCGTTACAGAACTCATGCCTATATCATTGGCGTCTTTCTCAAAGTCGCGAGATATGCTTTTAAACTTGCCGTCTACGCGGATCAGCTGGTCGTTTCTCCCGCTGCGCGGGCCGCGCGCGTATTCGGTTAGCGCTCCGGCATTGCGCAGGAAGGCGTAGTATTTATCAATATCAATTCCTCCAACTCCCATGCTGTTTGCAACGCCGTGATCATTAGGCTCCGTATATTTCGCACCCGCCCTGGCGCTGAGATCTCCGTAGCCTGTCGCATCAATGAAAATTTTTCCAAGGACAGCCTCGCAGCCTTCATGGCTCTCCGTTATCGCCCCCGACACTCTGTCGCCTTCAAGGACGACATCTGAAACAAAGGTGTTGAGCATCACATGGACGCCTGCTTCCCGAAGCATTTCAAGAATAATAAGCTTATATACCTCAACATCAACGCAGAGCGCGTCATCGTCATACTCATAATGGAGCAATGTGTCATTGTGTCCGGAGCAGCCTCCAGCTGCGTACAGGCGCTGGATGAACTCCTCTGGAATTCCGCGGACAACCATCCTCTTCTCCACGTTGAATGCGCGGCCGAGGTTGTAGAAACTGTGCAGTCCGCAGCCGCCTTCGCTGGCGATCCCGCCCACATAGCCCTTCTGCTCGATCAGCGCTGTTTTCGCGCCGCACCTCGCGGCTGCTACAGCAGCGAAGACTCCGCCAGTGCCTCCGCCCGCCACTACAACGTCGTATGACCGTGCGGACACTTTTTGCTCTGGCTTGATGATGTATTCCATGATTGCGCCATCTCCTTCAATTAACAGTTCTTGCTCTTGCTTACGCTTCATTCTGCTGATTCGACGGCTAGACGCCTATTAAACCGATGCGCATTGAAAGATCCGATTTAGAGGCAGGTTTACGCAACGCTAAAGCGGATAATCCATCCCTGAAACCGGTACTCTTGACTGTGCGCAGTATATGCTGATTTGCACATGAACGCTCCTATTTTGGAGCATGACTGTACAGCGGTGCGAAATGCCGATATCGTCGTTTCGCGCCTTGAAGGTGAACTGTCAGGCCCCAAAACCGGTGCATTTGACTGCAAATCCGTCGGCATAACCTGAAAGCAAGAAGCTCCCCAGCATTTGCATAAGCTCCAAGAGACAATGCCTAACTTAATTATAAGGGTATTTGAACCTAGCAACTGTTTAAAATTAATACAAATTTATAAAGGGAAAGGAACCTTGAGTAGCCCATTCATCTTGAATAGACAAAATCAACCTGTTATGATTAGATGTTTTCTGCTTTTTCTAATATCATTGCTTGCTTTTTACAATAGTTTTAGTTTTACTTTATTGTTAATAGATTATAATGAAAATGAAAATCATTGATATAATCCCCATATATTAAAACATGAATTCAATTCGGAGGTCTCTATGGTTCAACTGTACTTGCATGAACATTTAACTGTATAGTTGATTTGCTTCAAAATACAAATATCAAAGTCACAGACATTGTCATAGTTGCTATTGATGGTGTTTAAAACGAAAAGTTAATTGATATCATTTTTAGCTTTGAAACGCTCTTGACTTGGAAAGGGATCATTCCAGAATTCAAAGGCATTTATCCGTGATTTCTTTAGCGCCTCCGAATCTCCTCCTCACAATCCCATATACAATCAAAATGATCCTTGATTTCATGTGCAGTCTTCACAAATAGTACATAAAAGTTGCTTCAATATACTGATATGCATTAAAATGTCTGTTTTTAATAGGCATATATGGCTGTAAACAGTATTAATCAAGAATTCTGGTTATTTTTGGTTTTTTATAGATTTTTATTTTGGTTTTAATTGCTTTTTCTTGCTTGAAGGTGTAAAATCAAAATATATTGAGGTTCAGCCACGCACCGATTTTGAATATGATTATCCTGCTTTAGAGCTGTATGATCTAGCTGCAAAACCGGAATTTTACTATGCTCCCCAATTATAATATTTGCGTTCAAATGCGCCTTTTGGAGTTTGAGACGTTTTACAATTAAGCTCCAAAATGGAAATTTCCTTATGCAAATCAGTTATCCAGCCTTTATTCGGAAATTATTTTCAATCCTCATTAACAAAGAGCAGAGTCAATCACCCCATACTAAAGCTAGAGGCTTGCAATTGCAAACACTGATTGACTATACTGCTTTTCATACAAAATTACCTTTTTTGGAGCTTGATTATACAGCGAGCGCAAAATGCCGATTTCGGCATTTCGCGCCATTCAATGGATAATCAAGCTCCAAAAAAGGAACATTTGATGAAAAGCGGTATAGCCTAAGTCTCAAGCAAGAGACTGCGCTGTCCAAGAATACATAGGCGGAGGACCGGGCAAGGCCGCACACATTAGCGGATGAAACCCCCGTCCAGCAGGGTACAGCCATACCACCGGCAACGGAGCATTTTAAGCGGCAGCGGCTGGGAAATGGGCCTGAAAGCTGCCGGATCCCGAAATTATCCGCGGCGGAAATGCGGCGGCGCATAGCCAGGCCCCGGTCAAGGGACGCTTTCGCCATGCCCGGAGATGGGAGCCGAATGACAGCTGAACTGGATGGGATAAAACAGGTGGAGGCCAGATGCCTTTTGCCGAGCCGGTTGCGGGGAGCCGTGCGCGCGGATCTGCGGAGGGAGAATGCTGCGGGGTATTCGCCTACTCAGCTTCCGGAGCGGTTGCTCCAGCTCCGTACTCGCAGTCTGCAACTGGCCAGCCGCTGTACGGCGGCGCGGAGAAAGAAGAGCTGTGCGCCGCCGAGGGCTGATGCGGCCGGCCCGCCCTCGACGCGAAGAGCATTCAAGCGGCAATCGAAAAGCGCCCTTGACGCAAGGAGCAATAGGAAGACGCGCCGCAGGAAGCCGAGATTCAGCAGCGCGTCCGCTCAAAACATAAAGGTTGGCTCGCCCCGCCTGCGCCGCTTTCATAGGCGCCAAGCGCCGGGCTTTCTACAACAGGCTAAAGGAAGAATATCTGAATGCGGGCGCGGCATACGGCTATGCCGCCGAAAGCGCGAGAATCGGAAATGGCTTGGAGAAAGACCGCGCGGCAGACGCAAGATGCGCCGGCGGCAATCCAAGATCCATTCCCTTGGATGCCATCTATACCGCTTTTCATCAAATGTTCCTTTTTTGGAGCTTGATTATCCATTGAAGCCTGTATAATCAAGCTCCAAAAAAGGTAATTTTATATGAAAAGCAGTATACATGCAGAAAGCGCTGGATTGCGAGAAAATATCCGCAGGCAAAAGTTATAAGAAACTAACTCCATTGATTAAGAGAACTACTATTCCAGCCGAAAGGGAAGGAGGATGTGCGGCTTCCTCCCCATGCCTAAAGGCAAGGGGCTTCGCCGCACAACAACGATGAAAAACGGATTTCACAGGCCAACATCTATAGACTTGAATCTTTTCAGTGAAATCGTCCGTGAAATGATTTCAGATCTGAAAGAGCTTGACAGTGGAAAAGCCAAGGAAGAAATTGTGATTGAATGCGTGAAAACTTACATATATGCGGCAAGACCGTTAAACCACGGCACCGGCATGCTGTTCTGGGGCTTTGGAGATCCGAGCGCCATGCCTTCAGACGCGCGCGTCGATTATTTCTACTTTCCTTCATATATCGCCGTAAGCTTTATGGCCAGAGCAAAACTTGAATTTGGCGATAAAGTCGCAAACCTTCCAAACTTTAAAAGCACTTTGAAGAAAGGCATGGCTGGAGCTGCTAGCAGAAGCTTTTTAGGCCATGGATACGAGAGCTATTACGGCCTGCTATCATGCTTCGAAGTCTTCGCCATAGCAGACATGAAGAGGTTCGTTGATCTATTTCCAAAGATCTGCCCTATATTTACGAGCAAATTCTATTGGGCGCTTGACTGCATTCAACAAGGGCTCTCGGGAGGAATTCTTCATGACGAGTGGGATGCCGACTATTCCTCCAAAGCGGAGGAAGTATTGTCTCTACTGATGCGAAGCGGCAAATAAACGCCCAGAAAAGGGAACGCTCTTGAACTTAATTTAAGCTATCTCATGCAACCAAAATAGAGTCAAGCAAGAGGGAAATGAACATCTTTCAATTCATTTCCCTTTACTTTACCGGCTTAATTGCTTAGATATATATCTCCATCTTCGACTACGATCTCCACCGCTTCAGAATAAGCGGCATTCTTCCTGGAGTCAATCATCTCAAATATCATCTTGAACCTGCCGTCTCCAAGGTCTTCTTCAGCAAACGAAGTGTTTTCGTCAACTATGATGCTTTCAACAGCAAACCTTTCAAAATCATCCACATCAGAAGAGAGCGTCTGAGCATAATGCAAAGTTTGAATCTCGTCACCCGGTTGAAGCTTTATAAGATTTTTGTCAGCCATGCCGTTTTCCTCTAGCCAAGGCCTTGCGCCTAAGATTTCATACGCTTCTTCATTATAGTCATAGCAAACGCGCAGGCTTGCTTCCCTGCCGTTTAGCAGCATCGGAACTGAATAGAGATTGTAGTCCTCTCCTTCATAAGTTATATCCATATACACCGGGCACCCGTCTATCGCCCCCCACACGCCTCGAAAATTGTCCTTGAACACTCCGCTCTCCCAATCCATATACAGATCGTTGTCCCGCCCCAATAGAAGGATCATGTCATATTCTTCATCTATGTACGCAAGCTGAAAGTATACGCCTGAAAGAATGCTTGCCGCATGCGGCCCCAAATCAAGAACGGCATAGCCGTCTTCGTCCACATAAACCGGATGATCTTCCAAGCCAAGCTCATTTAGAGAAAGCACCTCCGGCGGCTCTTCCAATTGCGGCATTGAGGGCGCCTCAAGCGTCGCCGTTCCCGGCAGCGCTTCATACTCCATATTGCGGGCGTACTGCAATCCTTCATCGGAAAGCCTGCCTGACACCGCAAACTCATAGAGATATTCATAAGGCTTGTTTGAAGCGATTTGCACATAGGCTTGTAATGATTCCCTGTCCATGTCATAGGGATAGTAGCATGAGAGTCCGCTGGACTGCTTTCTGTAGGGACCGCTTATTTTATAGGCTACGCATTTATCAAGAGCTTCAAGCGCAGCCTGCGCGTTTACCGGGAGCATGCGCGAAGCGCTTCTGACTAAATCGCCAATATCCACCATATTAGTGTATCCTTCATCTCGGTTGTTTGGCCCGTATTTTTCAGCGTATTCGGCCTCTCTTCCAAATGCTCCGAAGAACTGGGGATTTTCGCATGCAGCCGCAAGAGCCTCTATTCCGATATTGTCATAAGCGGCTACTAGCGGGACGATTTCCTTAAGATCAATCACGGACATGGTTATTTCTCCAGACTCGCTGTTTTCATAGCAGGCTGACTCATATGAATCGCATATCACTTTTCCAAGCTCAATCCCGTTCATTCCGGGATCATCTGCGATAGCGCCAAAGATTCCTTCGTAATTCCAGCCGCTTCCAGGCTCTGTTTCCTGCGAAGCGACCATATATTCCGCAAAGCCTGCAAGAGACGATGCTGTGTCAATAGACGCCATCAAGCAGGCGTCAAAGCCCACCAGCTCAAACGGGGGATCATCCTCGGAAGCTTCACAAGCCGCCCCAAAGGCTTCTCTAAGCTCATCCAGGCTTAATGAGTCATTCTCATGCTGTTCGTCAAAGGCCACTCCAGAAAGGCTCCCCCCTCCATGATTCCATATGATTGCAACCTGATGATGGGCTGGATAGTTTTCGGTGCAGAATCTCAAAAAATCCGCCAGCGTCTCAGCTGAACCCATATTGGATACCGGTTGCTCGCCTATGAGGCGGAAGTCAAAAGAATCGTAGAGGAAGCGCTGCGCATAGCCGGGGTCTATAAAATTATTCTGCCATTTTGCCGCGCCTCCAGTCTGGACGACTGCACAAATATTCTCAGGCAAGTCTACTGACAGCATTTCCATCAAGTCCCTTGTGGCCAAGCCTGCGCCGCTTTCTAAATCGCTTCCGCAAAGATACCAATAAATAGCCCAAGTATCAGCTTCGCTGTATTCATTGACGCTAATAAGTTCATCATCTATTTCATCAAAGGCAGCCTCATCGTCGTTGCAAGCTGCCAGACATGCAAAAAGAAGCGCGGCGGCAAGAAGCGCGATTCCTCTTGCTAGTTTTCTTGCATCAAACATCTACTGCTGTTCCCCCCTTTACAGCGTCTAGCCTTCCATATCCATTCTTAATCCAACCGTTTATTTTGACTTTATCTCTTTGCGGCATTGAAAATAATCATCAGTTTTATGCCGGGAATAGCGACCCCTAGTTCAGCGGCTTTAGCTTGGAGTTTATCTTAACGGGATGAGAGTGCGGAGTTTCAAGGCATTAATTGCTTTTAGCAGAAAGGCAGCGGATGGGCAGTAAGAAAGCAACCGCAGGATTTGTTATACTGATTTTCGTACTAACCCTCTATGAAGCTGCGCTTCACCGCCAATGGTGAAAATATTAAGTCAACTGTGTCTTTGATGAATGGACAAATGTCCACAAAATGTATTTTCGTATTAAATTACCTTTTTTGGAGCTTGATTATCCACTGAGCATCGTTGTTCGACCGCTTTAACCCTTGGCGCGCGAGAGCGTCCACCATAGGTAGCCAGTATGCAAATCAGTATAAAATCAGGCCTATAATTTGACGCTTTCCTACGAGTCCAGACATAGATTGATAGCATTCCTCGCAAGATATCCTTAGATGATTATTCAATGACAAGACGCGCATAATTAGCATAAAATCTTATAGGAGTGACAAGCGCCGAATGTTGCGTGCATTCAAAATGCAACGATTTTAAGAGCATATTTTCCACTGAAGCATTGCCTAATGGGAACTTAAATTGGAACTTTCAAAAGAGCACCCGTTTAATGAGGATAGACTAAGCAGCGTTGTCAGCACAGAATATAATAATCTGTAAATCAAGCTTATTCCATTGGTTGATGAGATCTTTTCATTATCTCTTCTACTATCCAATAAATAAATGATTTTGTCAAGCATGTCAGTATATTGACTGATTTTAGAGAATTCCAGCGCATTCCTCTCAAATGCAAACACTCGAACTTAGACCTCTTAGAAGACGCTCATCCTGGGGCGTTTTCGATGATTCAAGCGCAGCGGATATAAACTTGGCAGTCCCTTCGTAGCTATTCCGACGGCTTGCAAAGCGACTACATTTTTGATTAAATTTGTCGATTATTCTGTCATAACTAACCTTGCAATGTATTTATTAACATTATAATTTACATAAACCTGCAAACATGATTAGAAGATTTTTATATATTGAATTATAAGAATTGCAAAACAATGTTTGCAAAGATGGCAATCCATTGCGAAAGGTTCTACGAGCATCGAACACTGATTTTTGATTTTCCCATTGCAAATTCCGGAAATTAGTGTAGAATAAAGTGCACACGACATTTTT
>JAISZB010000227.1 GCA_031269465.1 Clostridiales bacterium
CCCCGGCCTTTTCCTCAATTCTTCTTCGCTCGGCGCGTCGCTGTGGGTTTTCATACAGCCGTCTCCTTATCTCAGTTGTACACCGGATAAGAAGCTTTGCAGACGCGCAAATATCAACAACAGCAGGCAATTTAAATTAAATATCATTAAATTGAATCAATTTTAAGTTGATATTTTGTCAAATTCGATTTGATTCAGAAAAAAATATCATTTAATTTTGACTTGGAGAGCGATTGTAATTTATTCAATTATTAAGTACAATTCGACATTTGCAATTTATTCCAATTGAGCAAAGCTGCATTGTGTACGCCACAAAACACCAGTTAACGCATTATGTAATGGGCGTTAAATTGTCCTGCATGAAGAGTCCATCAAGCCAGAGCTTCGATAGCAAACAGTTTATACCATTGAGCCGACAAATTAAAGCGCTTCATCAAAAAGCGCTGGACAGGCAAAGGAGCGCAAGGTTGTTGGGGTTGGTGAATTAGAAAATATCTCCTTGACTTTCAAGAGCAAAACGAAATTTGCGCCAGTTGCGCTCCATGCTCTCAATTCGGAATAAGATGCTTTTAGAATTGATGATTTTAAGACCGAGTACCTGGATTTGAAAAAAGGCTTTTACAGATGTCTGATGGCCAAGGAATCGGCGCTTTCGCTGAGAGGCAGATGGAACACGGCACGATCTGAGGAGAATCGCAAGTTCTGAGCAATTCGGTGATGGAGAAGCGTATGCTCTTGAAAAAGCGTTTACCTGCGTATATAGAGAATGCATTTTGGTTCAACGAAAAGAGCTGGAAGATAGGACAGTAAAAGCTTATTACAGGTCATGGGAAATGGAGAAGTCCATGAATTCTTCAGAGTGCCGGCTGTAACCCTTATTGTCCTTGCGACGCCAGAATTCATCGAGATGATCTTAGGAGTTGATTTGTCTAGATACTACCAAAACGCTTGCATTATGAGGCGCGCTGATTTGGGGGAGCTCTTTGATTGCGCGTCGAATGAGCCGACTGACGGGGAATATTTGCTGAAAGACAGCGCTGGCTATGTTTTTGCCCGCTATGCCATAGTTTCTCATCTTCTTGTTGAAGGAGGCCATCCCGACATGCAGGATCAGCCTGCATTCGAGGTTAAACCGCGTCCTGGCGATTGGAAACGCATAGTGGAAGACAGTTCTTTCAACTTGGTTGAGGTTTCCGCAGGCGAAGAGAGCTCATATCTTTATGGGAGCTATCCTTGCATAGGTGGCTCCACAGTATTGGAGCCCTTGGCAATAGAGTTCGCGCGGCAGCACTTGGACGATAGAGCGCTGGCGGGTTTCACCGTATTCAGCAAGACCCATGATGCCTTCGTCAACTTTATTGAAAAGCAGCCTAGAGCACTGGATTGGAATGGCGGGGTTGAGGTTGATAATTCAGTCGACTTGGTTCTACTATTTTTATCTACACCCTTGGGCAGTATAGTTATTGACGCAATGGCAGATTAGGATTATAATGGCATTTAAGATTGTTGGATATGGCCTTTTGCGGTTGGAGATCCAATTATAGCTCTGTTGTTTTGCATTGATGGATAACCTTGATTGCCATAAAGCTTCTTTTCAACTTTCTCATTTTTGGGGCTTGCATGGCTATACAGCTGAAAATGTATAGTAGACTTTAAAATCTTCTAAATAAAAGTCAGCAATTTAAATTAATTCCGATGAAAATTCATAGATTTTGAATTGATATTAATAAAAAATAACAATCGTTGTTGTAGCTTATCAATTGTTAACTTTATAATGAACGAAATGCTCCAATGTTTTATATTGATTCTCGTATTACTTTAAATCTAAAAAGTAATCGCTGTCTACTCATTTAGATTAAAGCAACAGATTGTGAGGTATTACTATGGCAGAAAAACAGCAAGTTTCAAGTGGTCAAGAACATATGATCGAAGTAATGGCTACAGAACTTATCGACGGCGTGGTATATGACATGTCCGCTGGAACACCCAGCCACGCAAGCATTATCGGAAATATATACTATTTATTGCGCCGCTATTTTGAAGGCAAGCCTTGTACTCCATTTACAAGTGAATTAGACATACATTTAGACGAAAAAAACCGTTTCAGGCCAGATATTTCTGTTGTTTGCGACAAAGCCAAATTCGTAGCCCAAGGATATGCGGGAGTTCCAACACTTGTAGTTGAAGTGTTGTCACCAAGCACGGCTAAAATCGATAAGGGAAGAAAGTTCCTAGCCTATCAGCGCTTTGGCGTGAAGGAGTATTGGATTGTCAACACTGATTCTGAAAGCATTGAGCAATATGTGCTAAGGGATGGAAAGCTGATGCTGGAAGCTATTCACATATATTTAGATTATTCCGAGGAAGTTGAGTCCAAAAACTCTGAAATGATAAATTTCTCAACCTCATTTAACTCAAGTGTATTTGAAGGTTTAGCCATAAATTTGACTGAGGTGTTTTCATATGAATTCATTTAGGCAGATTATGAAGACTTCATGAGACTTTCAGCTATTGCTGGCAATAACTTGGTTTAAATCTGATTTCATTACGTTGCGAATAAAAGCGTCTTATTTGCCCTCAAAAATCAGAGGTCTTTTTTATTTGCTTAAACATTGAGTCAGGTTCTCCACATAAAAGGATTTTTGGCAGTCCGTCAAAGCATTTTTGTGCAATTCTTGAAAACTCCTCTCTAATAAACATATTGTGGAAGATGAAGTGCGTATGCTGGATCTATGCCCAGAAAATTCTAATTTATAATTTAGAATAGGACAGAGCACCCCCTTGGCAGAGCTGTAAACATTATATTCCAGCTCTGAATAAAACATATGTAAGAACACATATATGATTGTCATGTTCTTATAAAAAAGCGCAGGCGCAATTTGGTCACTTATATTGACTATAAAGAGGAAATTTGCAGAAAAGTAATATCCCTGTATGTATTCTATATTTAGACATTCAGTTGTTAAAGCGCAGTGCTATGATACTAGCGTATAAGCAAACTTTTTGAAAACACAATTACATTTTCTTTTTAAATAAGGCGAAAGTATACGCCACAGTGTCTAGTATTTGATTACTTCCCTTGCTGTATCAACAAAGGCTTAAAGTCTAAAATTAATGCTCTTTACCTCTTAAGCATCCAAATTCTGAATCAGATATTGTAAACTTAAAATCGCACAAGCTCTAATCAATCCCAAGTATAAATTGCAATTAAGGTGCAACAGATGCCATAGGGATGTTTTTGCCATCCCCAAGCTTACAGAAGTAGATGGAGCAGGGGACGATGGCATCACGCCGACCTTTGCGGCGTTTTGAAGATCTCTCTCTCAAACATTCCCGCTGGAGTCCTACAACCCAGTAATTTTCTGGGAAGGTTGTTGTTCCAGTCTGCCGTCTTCGCTTAAAGCGCCGCCGACATGCCGTCCGTGCTTCTCCCTTTTCCCGAAAAGCGGCGCAGAAGCACGCTGTGGCGCTCGATGGCCCCCTTCTCGAAGCTTGAGTGGGGATGGCGGAAATAGACGGCGCATTCCATGGCGTCCCCCGATCCCGCGAACTCAAGGCCATTGTCGCCAGCGACGCTTTTGAAAGCGTCCCCGTCCGTCTCGCCGAAGCTTCAGGCGATCTCCCCCACAGCCGCATCCGCGGCGCCACTGCCGCGCCCGTCGAGCTCAGCGTCGATCTGGTTGCGCGCCGTTCTATCGACTATCGCCGGAACTGCGGCCTTGCCAGATTTCTTCCCTGCGACCGAGTCGATCTCCCAATGGACGAGCTCCATGCGGGCATCCGCAGCCTCCGGGCACCCTTCCATGCCCGTCCCCAGCATTCCTCTCGCCTTGGCTTGCTTTCTCGCTCTTGGGATTGCGCGGGCCTTCAGCGCCGAATCAATGCTCTAAATCGTTATAAGCCCCAGCTCTATGCACTTGCAAGACGCCTTGGCGCAAAGGGCGCGCTTCCCCTCCAGCTTCGTACTTCCCGTTGTTGCGTCGGCTGTTTTGAATTCTTCTTTGCTGTTGACGGTCTGAACTTTCAGCCTGCGTTTTGAGAATTCACTCTTAGCCTGCTCCATAAGGTCAAGCCTGTCCATGATAAAATAAAACTTCGGTATGGCGTTCTGTTTTTGAAAATACTGCGTCAAATAGGCGACGTTGAAATAGGCAATCGCGGTCTTGCCACTACCTTGCCTATGCCAGATTATGACCTTCTTGATGCCATGTGAAATTTTGCTCTCTACTGCATAAGTCGCAAACAACTGTGGATACCGCATAATGTGCTTCTCTATGCCGCTATTGCCTTCTACATACGCAATCCCAAATTTGAGAAGCGTTTTCAGACGGTCGAGGGAAAGCAGCGAAGCGATTATGCGGTTCGTAGGCTTCGTTGATTTCGTTCGACACAGTGAAAACTTCTGTGTTTTCTTCGCGGAAACAGTTAAAACCTACCTCCGATAGAGAGGGTATCGCGTAGAAAGCTCCCTGAATCGGTACGATGGATTCGGAGTCATATTCCACATTATTCGAGAACAGCATGAATTGAGTGATGTTTATAAATAGACGGAACTTGTTGTTGTGGAAGCGGGTGTTTATACGCTGACGTTCGGCTATAATTCCGTCGTGGTTATTAGGTTTTCTCAACTCAATAAGAATAAGCGGCATACCATTGATTAGGATAGTTATATCCGGACGGAATTCTTCCTCACCGTTTTGGCAAGTTAATTCTGTGCAACATGAAAGCTATTATTATCGAAATTCTTGAAGTCAATCAGTTTTATGCCAGATGTTGCCGTTAACTTTTTGAAGAACGCTCGTCCCAAATCGTCATAGTCGAGCACATCTTTAGTATCGGCAAGAAGGGCAACAGGGTTCAAATCTTCGATATGCGGGTTGATGCGCCGAATGCTCTCTGAGAAAATATCCGTGAATACATTCTTGTCACGGTCGTAAACGGCATTCTTCAAAGACACGTAATCATAACCCAACCGTGTCAGATGCAATATTGCGGGTATCTTGATCCGTGTATTTTCATTGAATGCCATAATCCATCCGCCTCCATAACACATTTTACTCGTCCACTACTATTTTTTCGAAATCAGCATCACCCTGTTCCTCGGCCTCCTGTGCCAGCAGAGCCTTAACTTCGTTCACCAACTGATCTTTTTCAGGAATGTAATGAACATAGCTGGAAGCGAAAACCTGATTGCTTCAAAAAAACATTATCCTTGAGCAAATGGCAGGACGGCATCTCCCGCATACGTGATTGTTTGGCAGTATTTGTTAGAGGCCAGTTTGTCCTGATTTCCATATATACTGATTTGTATACTAAAGTTCCGATTTTGGAGCTTGATTATACAGTGACTTTATGGACAATCAAGCTCCAAAATCGGTACATTCGACCGCAAATCGGTATAGAGTTGCATTGGAAAGTTCCGATTTTGAGGCAGGATTGTACAGCGAGAACGAAATGCCGATATCAATCCTCTCGCTGTATAATCTATCTTCAAAATATGCGTAGCTGGCTGCGAATCTGCATAATTAACGCTTGGAGCTGGAATATCCGATGTTTTAAGGATAATCCAGCTCCAAGCGTTTAGGTTGCAATTGGACTAGAAGGCGGATCGCGCGTCGTTAAGTCGTTTGGCTCCGCCTTTATTGACGGCATAGCATGTTGACGCCGACTTGACGTATGATTGCCGCCCCTAGTTGTGGATTCAAGCTCGTAGAGCTTATCCGGCAAGGCGAAATGCCTGAAATGAGGATTCTTTGAAACTGCAAGCGTCAGGGAACAGCCTTTCCCCCTATTGCGGATAAGCTCCTGATCCTGAAGAATTCTTTACTGAGAGCGGGCGTCTTGCAGAATCACCGCTAAGATCTTAAAGGCCTCTCCGACAGTCATATAGCCTTTGGGATCGGCTCTTAGCATAGAGGAATTCATCTTGGCTTCCGGATTTATGAAACCCAGCGCTTCAGCCTTAAGAAGCTCTATTCGCTTTTCCGGGCTTGCCGATGCCAAATCCATGTACTTGGATTGGTCTAGCGACGGATGCCGGTGTACTTTGCCAACCATGATTTCGCGGAGCCTGACTAAGGATGAAAGGCCGTCTTCTCGCACTGCCGGAGTGGATGCCACATAAAGCTTAGACTTTTTAAGCGCCTTTTCATCTTCGGCGCTTAAGGGCTGATTCACCGACACGGAAGGCTTGCCGCAGGCGATGGCTGAGATCAGCTGGTTCAACTGGTTGCTGGATATTACGGAATTGGGGATTAATACATTTAAATCCTCAATCCTAATTTTGCTTGAAATGTATAGCATAGCCTCCCTGGCTTCGGGATCGGAATGCGCATTGAACGGAAGCGGGGCTACAGCCGGGGTCTTGAAGCCTATTGCGGCGTACTTTCCAAGATTTGAAGCGGAAAAGGTAAGCTTGCGCTGCGTTTTTTCCGACTTGACAAGCTCCCATCCAAGGGCGTTCTTGTCTGAGTAGAAGGCGTTGGCATTGAATGGATAAGGGCTTGAAGACTTTTCAAACGCGATCTCTATTTCAATGGGTGATGAAAGCGATTCGACTTTAATATTGCGGGCAGGAGTCTTCAACACGATCTCAAGCTCCTGGGGCTTCGCCAAATAGCTTTCTCCAGATTTTAGCGGAGGCTTTTCTGAGCTTTCTTTAAAAATTATAATAATCCTCGAGCCGAATCCAAAATCAGGCGCTGAAGTGTCTATTGAACCGGGCGGCAATGTGGCGCTGAAGCTTCCGATTGTTATTGCAAGGCTGATGCCTCGCTCCCTGAAGGCGCTTATAATGCTTGCCGGCACATCTATCATGCGCGTTCTGACAGGCAGATAAAATTCCTCGGTCAAATCCACTTTATAGGTGTAAACCTTCCCTAGCGCAAGCTTTGAGATGAACCTCTCGTCAACAAAATTGTCGTGATCTCCATTTTGATCAATTTTGTCATCTCTGAAGCGATACGTAGCGATGCTTTTTACGTGATCGTAAATTATCTCGAAATCCTTTATGGGAAGAGGGTGCATGTCTGGGGTCGCATTGCCGTCGTATTCGCCGTCAGTCCTTGAGGTGAATAGGCTTACTGATTTGGACCAGCCTGATTCCTTGCGCTTGGTGTAAATCGGATCCATGTTCTCCAAAGCTTCCATGGCGGGAACGGTAATCTCGACGGCGTCCAAAAACTGAGAATTCCTTGATATTGAAACCGTGTAGGAATACGAGGTTGATATCCCCGAATCATCCTTTGTTACGGTCAGAATGGTTTTCGCCCTCAGATAGTAAATCCTGTTTGCCTCAAGGTTGTTGAACTTAACCAAATACATTGCAGCGTCTGCGCTTCGGCCAAGGAAATCGGCGGCGCCTCCTGCGGGAGAGGCCGCCCGCGTCGGCGCTTCCATATCTGCGGCCTTATCCAGCGCATCCATCATCCACTCGGCAATCAAATAATTCTCCGCTGCGTATTCGAAAGCGGTGCCGTTTGCAACGTTGTACGCGGCTATATGGGATTCGTCCGCAAAGGTTAGGCCGCGCGGAGGATCCGGCGCCTTTATGTCCAACGTGGTCATGGAAATGGGATTGGACCATGCAGAGCTTACGGCGCCTGAAAGGTTGGGGGCGGTTGAGCGCAGCCAGATGCTTACTGAAGTATCCGGGAAGAGCCCGCTGATTGTGTACTCCATGAAGTGCTTGCCATCTCTTGATACAACGGCGCCGTTTAGCTTAATGTCCTCCCAGGGGATTGCAATCCCGCCGTCCGGGTAGTCGGACGCGAAAGTCGAATGCCTAAGCTCATATTGAAGCTCAGGGCTGTACTCCCAGCGAACCGTCAGGCTCATGTCAGTGCGGCCAGCGGGTTCCAGCGCCGGAACGGTGGGGATGATCTCAAGAGGCGGCTTGACGCCAAGCGTAGTGGCTGTGACATAACTTGGAAAGTGCGCGGTTTTTTTTCCTTCGTTTATGATATAGGGCCTGAAGAAGACGACATATGCGGTATTTGGGGCGAGGGCCAACTTTCCGGAGCTGTCGTCCGCGACTGCCGTATATTCAGGATGAAGGGGATCGCCTTCTATTTCTATGGAATTCCAAAAAATGTCGCCTGATTCTCCTGAAAGCATGTCCATATAGGCCTCGTATCCGCCGGCGGCCAGCATTTTGTCGTAGGAAACGGTGTGGATTTCAAAGCTGCTTCCGCCGAGATCCATTCTTCTCAGTGGCAGGGATGCGACAGCCGCGCTATTTGCGCCCAGATCCCTGAGATCGTCCTTTATCTTAAGCATCCCTCCGGCATTTAGGTATACGGGGTCGTTTAGGAGAAGGACTCTGTTAGGATCGGAAAGCTTGTCCGCCTCTTTTCCGAAAGCGAGGCTTCCGTCAGACGCGACTCCTATCTTTGCGTACCAGCTTAAATCCGCTTCGTTGAAAGCTTCATAGTAAAGCATGTCCCATTGTATAGTGACGCTGGACTGAGATATATATTCGATGCCGTCTGATCCGGCCTTGATTCTTAGCGGCGGCCTCGTCATCATGAGCGGATTGGTGGATAGATCCCCCAGCGGGGGGATAAAGTGCGATCCTATCGCTGGCTGGGAAACCTGGCCGGAAGGATCCCGGGTGGCGACTATTCTGATGTAGTAGACCGCATTGTCCTCGAGGGCGTTTCTAACGATGGCGCCTGAGGGGTCAAGGTAGTAATACTCCTTTATTGAAGAGGCGTATGATGGAATAGTCTGCTTGGAGCCGGCTTGCGTATACGGGCGGAGGCTCAAGGACGACGCATGGACTGAGGCGACTATTTTGTCGTTGAACCTGGGATTGTCGAAATTGCTGATGTCGTCGGTTACATATATGTCATACCTTATATTTCTATCTATGAATTTGCCCCCATAGTTGGGATCGGAGAGATCTTCCTCAATGTCGCTGTAAGCTGGGCGCGCGAAAGCCTGCCAGGCTATGTCAATGATGTGGGGCGCCTCCTCGTTGTCGGAGACCGCAAGTATTGTCGGCTTGTAAGGCGTGAAATCGTTGTATGCGGGATCAAACCACGCTATCTCGGATTCCATGGATTCCAGCAGGCCGTTTATTTCAGATTCATAGTAGATTATTATTTGATAGTAGGTTAGGGCGTCGGGCCTGGGAGTCAGCCAATAGTTTATATCGCTTGCGGATTCCCCGGAGAGGAGTCCGATTCGGGTTCGGTTCTCCATTGTTTCGGAGGTGCTTTCGTATATTTCCAAGCTGTCGATATTCTGAAGCGAGGCTTTGATGCTGTCCCAATAAATCCTGACATAATCCTGG
Source organism: Clostridiales bacterium (assembly GCA_031269465.1). Classification (GTDB taxonomy): domain Bacteria; phylum Bacillota; class Clostridia; order Lachnospirales; family WQUN01; genus JAISWZ01. The sequence continues at coordinate 9,296 of JAISZB010000227.1, forward strand.
CCTTCTGAAATTGCGTGCAGAGCCGGCTTTACATATGCGTCGTTGTAGCGGTACTCGTGGCTCAAGGGGCGGTATGCGAAGCTGTAGCTGGTCTTGTTTATCTCTATGGAATCCTGTTCTCTGGCAAGCTTCATATTAAGCATCGGCTCTATTTTCACTGCATAGTATTTACCTATTTTCAGGTTGCCGTCAAAAAATGTGTACTTGAGCTTTCCATCGCTGGTTCTCACCAGATCCGGGGACTTAGAGGAAACTTCCTTGTACTGCTTGTTGTCCAAGGTCGCCTGCTGGCCGCCTAAAGCATAGTAGATCCGGTATCCGGTAAATATCTCCATGCCGTCTTTGGTCGGGTTGTCCCAAATGACAGTCATGTTGCCTCCGGAACCTTTGGCTGCCTGCACGTTTATATCCGTCAAGAAAATCGCCTCGGCGGGAGGGGGTGCCTTTTCCATGGGAGCGGGCCTGCTTATGAATGCGGGGGAGTCATAGACCCTGTATGTGTGGAGATGCCCGGCTATCACTTCAAAAAGATAAAGGCTTCCGCTTTGAAGCTGGGCGTTGGCGTATCTGTAGAGCATGGCGTCTGTCGATTCGTCGGCATGCTCTACCCGCTGGAACACATGGTAGCTTTCTGAATATGTCGCGTTTCTCATTCTAAGGTCGTAAAATTTCGCTCTCGTCCTATCGTCTGCTCCCGGAGCCGGATCAACTAGATTGTAGTCATTATCCAAGGTATCTGAAGCAGGCGGCCTATTCCAGTTTAAGTTCAAAGAGTATTGATTCGGGTAGCTGTTGGTCGGATCATTTGTGAGTACCAACTCAGTGACGTTGCGCTGCAAATTGGCTAAAACATGCATAATGCTCATCGGAGCGGACAATGCCAAGACTAGGAAAAAAAGCAGGAAGGCAAGCCTTCCTGCCGCCTTTTGACGGCGGGAAGGCTTAGCAGCCATTGATTTTTGCGGTTTTCTGCCGCTATGTTGCGATTTCACTGACATTCCTCCTGCAGAATTATTTTTGCTCCTAGGAAATGCCTATGCCTATTTTCATCAAATGCGCCTATTTTGAGCTTGATTATCAATTGGGCTGCGCAATTGATATCGACATTTCGCGCTCGCTGTATAATCAAGCTCTGAAAAAGATGATTTTCTATGAGAGTCAGCATCTGCCCTTTGCAGTCAAATGCACCGATTTTGATGCATGAGAGTCCATTGAAGGGTGCGAAATAACTATATCCATATTTCGCGCCAAATGTATATTCCGACGTCAAAATCGGAACTATCCAATTAAAAGCAGTCTATCTACAAGCCTATTCTGTCATCCAGCCCTTTTAGCATCTGAAGGAATTCCATTAAAGTTACGGGATCGCCTGCATTGTGCTTAGGCTCCAAAACTATGCCCAACTCATAAGCCGCGAAGATGCTTGGCTTAAATTTTTCATCAAGGCCTTTGATTGCCTTGAAGCCTTCGTAGTCTTTTTTCTGAAGGGAATCCGGCGCGGCGCCTGTCATGCTGGAATAGATGCCGATAGTTGCGTAGACCGCCTCCTGCCAAGCGGCATTGCTTGCGGGGCTTCTGGCGGAAAGGCTTATCCCCTTTCGGCTCTTCAGCCATGAGAACGGCTCCGCGCTTTCGGGAGCTCCAAGAATCCTAGCTGTGGATGAAGCGAGCTGACGTCTGGTGATATTTTTAATAAGATTGAATTTTTTGCCTTTTCCGAAGAAATCTTCCAATCTGTACGTAGCGGCTATTTCTGATATGCCTCCTGAGTTTTCATAAAGCTCAATCCCCGGAGGCTTGACTCTTCTCGAGTGGAACTGGTAGAGACCAGGTTTTTTGACAGAGACGGATCTGCCTCCGGAAGTCTCAAGAACCTCTATTTCATCCCAACGCTTATCAATGAAGCGGTAAGCTGAAACTGAAGCTGCCGCATCCAAGTTTTTGACGGTTATGATGATTGGCGCGTCAAGGCGGGATACAGGGTAGGCGTATCGTAAAACCGGCTTTATTTTGCCTGTTGAAATATGGCGCAGAGTGTCCTTTGAAGCCAGCTCAAGCTTGTCCATGGCTCTGACGAATTCTTCGGGAAGCATGCCGGCTTCCACTTTGGATGCTATGAACTCCAACAGGTTTGGGTTGTTGAGATCCCTTTCTATTGCGGCAGACGCCGCTTCAAGCATTTCCGCGTTCCACTCGCGGATGGGTTCAAGGCTTCCTACCGCAGTCAGAGAAACGCCTGCGGTTTTGGTCAAGGAGCCGCTTTCTGAAGAGCCTTGGCTGAACCATTCTACAGTTACTTTTATATAGAAGTCTTCAATGTTGTTCATTTTCATTTGATGCCAAAGTGAAGCCGCCGCGTTGTTGCCGTCGATATCAAGAGCGTTGGCTGTAAGGATTACGTCCATGTCGTCCCTGGATATCCTAAATCCCTTGCCTGATTCATTCGCTCTGATGATGTGCGCTGCGGGCAGGTAAAAGCTTGAGATTGCGCCGCTTCCTGCGGCGAGAGGGATCAGCCCGTCAACTGAAGAGCTTATCAAGCCTTCCAGCATATCTTCCCGGTAAATAGCTTCGAACTGCCTGCCATTGTCCTTTGTCGCCCAGAATGGGGCCTTTAGGAGCTCGTACAGCTTGTTTCTCAGATAATTCACCCATTCATTGGTTTCTGAGAGGTTGTCGTAGCTAGCCTGATCGATGTCAGTCTTTACTTGAATCTCTTTGCAGTAAACAGAAGCGCCTCCGGCAGAGTCGGTCATCCTCACATGAATTGTATAAAGAGAGGCGTTTTTGAGGCCGGAGATTTTATAATATAACTTGGTGTACCCTGCCTCTGGGCTGGAACTCGAGATAATGGCCGCGGGGGTCATTGTCTTTGGAAGATCCCATTCGCCGCTCCCTTCCTTTATCTGGTACTGAAAGTTGTATTCAGAACCCAGCAGGGACAAATCGACAATCGGCGCGTCAAAGCTTATTATTATTTCGGTTTTGGGGTTGTAGTCAGCGCGCGCGAGCTCCGCCCTTAGATTTTTTGGGCTTTGCACTGGCGTGGTGGTGAGGCTTATGCCGCTCCATCCAGATACAATCCGCAGGTCTGCGACTATGCGTACAGCTCTTATATAGTAGAAATACACTTCATTTGGAAGCAGCGAATAGTCTGTAAACTCTGTCGGGATAATAACGGGACTGTATTTCGCCGAGGTTTCCGGCGCCAGCTCCCAGCCGGAAACGCCGTATGACTCGATCCTGTCGCCGTCGGTGCGCCATCCCGCCTTTTCGAATCCAGCAAGGGCTTTATCAAACCATGTTTCAAACTGAATCTTGGAATCCATTAAAGAAGGTTCTATCTGCCTACCCTTGATCCTGATGATTTCGTATTCGATTCTATCATCATCTGACATAGGGGCGATTCTATACCAGCATAGCGTCGCGGAGCTTAAGCCTACATTTTTTTTGCTCAATTCAGGAGACGGCGGCATCTGCTCGCTGGAGTCCGGCTTCTGCTTGTCGTCCGGGGTCGTCACAACGGCAAGGCTTGAGAACTCGGAGGCTTTGGAGCGGCTTTTAGTTGCGGTCTGCGAAGTTACGACAATGTCTGCGCAGAGATAGTATTTCTGGTTTTTGTCCATGCCGTCAAGCTTGAAAAGCATGCCTATGGATATTTCGTCTTGAAGCAAAGCTTCAAGGTACTCTTGAGTAAGCTTTATGTCTCCCACTCGGACTACTTTGCCGCTTCTTAGAGCTTCAATTGGCTCGTCATAGCCGACCGCACCAGACATAGCCTCTTTTCCGCCAATGTCTGAGAAGAACAGGGTGTCTCCATAGCTTTCTAAATAAGGGACGAGTACCGAGTCGCCAATTCTTTCCGGAAGCTCGTGGAGCATGAATTCATCCCTCATGTAGCGCTCATCCTGGCTGATGTAGAGGTTCATGGATAAGAAATGCTGAAGGTTGGGGTTCTGGCTCCTGATGAAGTCGCTTATCTTTGCGCCGGGAAGGATATATGAGACTTCGAATGAAACTTCATCCGGATCAGATGTTGTAATCGGATTTCCGGCCTTGAAGCTTTGCGGCGGAGGAACCTTTATGTTTGAAAGATCGCTCAGAGTCATGCTGTCAAACAGGGAGGCGGCTATATCCGCCGCCAAGCCGTTAATCGATACAGGCGCGACATTCATGAAATAGATGTTGGGGTAATAGAATTCAATCGGGCTTCCGGGCGGTACTTTCTCTGAGGTGGAAAGGGCTGAGGGGATCTCCGCGAACGAAGCCTCTACAAAGTAAGTGTATCTGGGAATGCCTCCGGCTGATTCTGATCGGCTTTCAAGAGGCTTCGACTCTGAAACGATCAAAGGCCATTTGCTGGCGTAGGAACTTCTGTCGTCTGAATATTGCGCCATAAGTCCTGACTGGGAAGTTATTTTTATGACTATGTCGTCAAAGGGAGCAGGATCGGGATTATTGGGAGTAAGGGACTTGCTCAGCCTGTATACGAGCACCAGCTCTTTGTTCGGGCTATTTTCGACAAGGGCGCTTATAGTCGCCGCATCCCCCAGATCCCATCGGACAGTGAAATCCAAGAGTCCCAGCTCGCCTTCGCTTGCGGCATCAGGCTCAGACTCCGCAGGATAAAGCGTGTGGCTGGTGATCTCAAAGTTTCCCGGTATTTCCACGGTGAGATTGCCAGAATCCGCCTTGAAGCGCAGTATCTGGGAATATACGCTCCCAGCTGTCAGATTGCCGTCGAAGTCTTTCAAAGGGCTGAAAAAAATCTGATAGTATTCCGTTCTCAAATTATCGGCGTTTATGGTAAGCGGAAGGAGTATGGGGGCGGTTCCGTTTGAATACTGCGTGACTGCGGGCTGAAGCGGATCCGCGCTTTTTAGCATGTAGTAGCCGGAATAGCCTTCATAAGGCCTGACAAGAGCATAGAATTTCCCGTTTTGATTGACTGCTTCATAGTCGAGGAAAGTGAAGACCTGGCCAAGAGGAATGGATGAAGCTGATGACTTTATAACACCGGATGAATCCCTGGCAGAAATTTTAGTTTGAGAAAACAGTATGCCTGGAAGCATCCCGCCAATCCTGACTTCGTATCTGCCTTCAATGCCAGGGACTTTATCGGCGTTTTTTATATAATATCCACCTGTAGTCCTTATAGAGGCGTTGTCCCCGATTACCTCATAAGCCCTTTTATAAATGTCAACCAAATTTATCTGGGCTGAAAGCTTGTCATTTATATGATCCAAGTTTATTGCGGCCGTCATTTCACCGCTCTTTGAAATCGGAAACTCGAACCGCCGGGTTGACGGATTGTATTCTTTGGGTACGTCAAAGCGGAGAACCAGCTCGTTTTCAGGTGAACCGGGGTGGGTATCCTCAGGCTCTGAGGCCATGTTCAGCACATGCTCGTATTGCTTGAGATCGGCATCATATGCGAATGTGGAGCCGTCGTCTCTGCCTTGAGTGAAACCTTCAGGGTTTGCCGGAGAGCCGTTTGCAAATGGTATGGCGCGAAACGTTGTTTTTGAGATTCCGGTGAGAACTCTCGCGGTTCCCTCAGTCAATGGAGAATCGCCGGGATAGGCAAACTCCAGATTGAAATCGTAAACTCTTCCTGTCACAGCTTGGTTTGTGACAAAGCAGAATGTATTGTCAGAGGCGTTCCAGAGGAAGTGGATTTCCGCCTTGTCATAAAGGAATGAAAAGCCCGCGTCAGGCTCTATGGCGAATTTCGGCTTTAGTCCCGCATAATCAGGCGCGCTGTAGCCATCGTGAATCACCATGAAATTTTCGCTGACATTGTTTTTGTTGTTGAGGAACTGGCTTACAGGTATGAAGTTTGGCAAGCCGCCTGAATTTTTGTGAGTATGAACCGCAAAGGAGCTGTTTGGCGGAATGGACTCGTAACTGTTTGAGCCGTCATTCCATTTAGCGACATCATATGCGACCTCTGCGGTTCTATTTGTATTCTTGTCCACTGTCAGGGTAAACAGTTTTCCATCTTCCAGATGATATGTCAGTGTAAATTTTCCGACATTTAATGAGGCGCCGTTTATTTTGTCCATGGACCAGCTGAAGAAAACCTGATCTTCCAGGCCCTTGTGGTTGACGATAGTCGGCCTTGGACTGTTAGCGCCGGCGGCGAGCGTTTTGCTATCGCTGAAAGTAATGGCGTAAGCACTGCGAGGCGTTAAAACCAATAAAGTAAAAAGCAGAAGAAGCGGAGCCAGGCGAACGGAAAAACGGATTATCGACTGTCTCTTATGGAGTTCTCTTGTCATTTTGTTTCCTCCTGGATGCTTGCATCAGCCCTTTGATAAATGGGGAAATCTTTGCCGTAAAAGGCCCATTCAAATAATTCCGCCGCTCTGTTTTTAAAATTTAAAGCAACTCGTACGCAAATGCGGTTTTAAATATTAGAAAGAATTCTCAGCGGGAAAAGAATTGGCATATAATTATAATTACCCTGATAACTTCTAAAAATGTATTTTTAAACCTTTATACAAAGCTAAATAATGGAAGTACATTCATTCAGGGAATAAACATTTCCTCTATTTCTGCCTTTGCTCAAGAAAACTGATCTGGCGATTTATCTCAATGGATGATCAGGCTCCAAAACAGGAGTGTCGCCCTGCGAAAAGGCATATAAAATGAATTGCATAAGTCTGAAACTGTGGATAGAGTGGATAAGTATCAAGGGAATTTTCCTGGTTGAAGAGGAAAAGTGAAGGATGGAAATCAATAGTCGCTTGTTATACTGGTTTTCATAGAAAAATAGGTACTTATTATGTATGAACAGGAAATAATAGCGGACTGGAAACTGTGGATAGTGTGGATAACTTATAGGAGATCTTATATAAGTTGGATGTGGACAATTTGAGCTTCCGGCCCAAGATCATCCGTCCCTGCGAGTGGGATGAGGGGAAGGCCGTCGCCGAGATCAGGGAGAAGGCCGGAAAAAACGAAAAAATCAACATGCTGAAGCTTATATGCCATCCTCTGCGCGATAAAAGCGCCAGGTACTATGATAAAGCGCCGGAGGCGCTTGAATCTGCGGGGCGCGGCGCGCCTTGGCAGGGGCGAAAGAACCCGCATCGCGTCAATGGCTGCCTTGGGCGCATTGAAGTTCTTAAATGCGGATGAGCGCAGTAATATCTATACCGCTTTTCATCAAATGTTACTTTTTTGGAGCTTGATTATCCATTGAGTGGTGCGAAATGCCGATCTCGGCATTTTGCACTCGCTGTATAATCAAGCTCCAAAAAAGGCAGTTTTATATGAAAAGCAGTATAT
>JAISZB010000088.1 GCA_031269465.1 Clostridiales bacterium
GGTCGTACTCGACAGGATTCAGTAGGATGCAACAAAAACATTTTTTCCCCAAAAAAATCCCTTTTTTTTTAAATTTAAAACCCCCCACGCCCCAACCCCCCCCCCCCCCCCCCCCACTACCTGTATAATCAAGCTCCAAAAAAGGAACATTTGATGAAAAGCGGTATACAACGAGCGCGAAATGCCGATATCGGCATTTCGCGCATTGAAAGTGGATAATCGAGCTTCAAAATAGGCGCTTTCATTTGAAAATAATCTGTGCTGATGCGGAGTGAAGTTGTTATGCTTAAAAGCTAATGCGCCTTGCCTAAATTCCGTGGAGCGACATATGCTGAGCATCAAAGCGCCTAGCTTCGCAACCCTGGCTTTTTCACTGCAATATGTCGAGCGCATATTGCCCCAATAATTCAAACCCGGAATTTCCGTCTCCCCTTAGAACGCTGAAACTTTCGTTGACGCTAGATAAGAGGTAGATGTTTCTCAGATCTGCCTCGATGCGGTTTACCTCGCCCTTAAGATTGACCTGAGTTTTTTTTCCGCCGTATTTGGTGGAGAATAGAGTTCTGCCTTCAATGAAATAGAGTTCCCTTTCAGACTTTGAGTAGCCGAACTGATCCGACGCGTTTTCAGATACCAGGGATGTTTCGCCGGAAGGTTTCACATAATGCAGTTCTCCGTTTTGCTTTATGGCATAGATTTCTCTTCCCCCATCGAAAGCTAAGAACCGCTTTATGTTGGTGGTCAGCTCTTTGCTTGAAGCGCTTTCGCTTCCTATAGCAATTTTCTGAAGATTCCCCTCTTTGTCTATGAATACTGCGCTTTTCCCGTCATCCGTAAGTAATAGGCTTGTTGCAAATGCCAGGCTAGGACGCTTCTCCGCCTCGTAATTAGAGTTTATGTAGAAATACCCGCCCGATCCTCCATTAATTAAAGTGTCGGAAAACTTATCAACGCCTAAAACAATAACGCTTATTCCCTCTGGAAATCCGAGATCAACGCCTGAATGCCTCGTTTGTTGCAGCCCGTAAGGAAGTTCTATGCTAGAAAGGCTGAAATCTAATAGCTTTTGCGGTTGGCCGCCCTTTATCAAGTAGGTTTTGCCATCTGCGGAAAATACAATCTGGCTTAGATCTGTGTTTAAATAAAGGTTTCCTTCAAGGGAATGCATGTCCAAAATCTTCTGCTCTTTCTCTTTAGTCTTCAAGTAGAGTGTCAAGGCGTGAGCCGGCTCTTCTCCTGGAATCGGTTCGATTTCCTTCCTTTTGAAGTAGTATGCTGATTCATTTGATAAGAGGCAGAAGCTTGCATCCTCAAAAAGAATCGGAGATTGCCCGTTAAGCGCTATGTAGGTTGAATCGGATTCTTGAAGGCTTGCGGATTTGCCGTCAGGGGAGAGGCAGAAGCCGCTTTTCGCCGCGTTGGAGGACAGAAGCCTAGTCTCATCCTTCGCTGTGTCGTAAATATAGGCTGAACCGCTTCCCATATTTGAGTCATAATTTTTTATATAGATGATTGCGCTTCCTGAATCAGATAGATCGTAAGACACCGCTCCGCTTGTTATCTTGCGGAAACTTTTTGGCGTTATATACCAGAGCATCCCTCCGCCTGCCTGATCATAGCTAGTCATAAGCGCCACTTTATTTCCTTCCATGTTCTTCTTGAAGCTCCAAGCCTTGCCTTCTACCGTAAATCCCTCTTCTTTGTTTGCGGAAACGGTTACACTGCTTATTCCAGCAATAAGAGAAATAGACTCGCTTTGAAAGATGTAATGGCCACTATTGTCGTCTGATGACATTTGAGAAGCGGCTATGAGTATGGCTGCAAGCGCTGATAACGCTAAAAATACGGTAGCTGAGCCGTTTCTTTGGGTTCTGCGCTCCGGCTCTCCGGAATGGTTCATTGTACGATGCGTTCGGATGGTTAAGCGGTTATTGGCTTTTCGCAACTCTTTGGAGCGGGGGTTTATTTGCGAGTTGCGGGCAGCATGCCCTGGAGCTGATGAAATAGCCTTCTTGCCTCTGGTATTCATTGAAGAGGAAGCTCGAGCCAAGGATCCGTTTGAAATGCATCCGCCTCTTGGGCTTTTCGCTGCGACAGAGTTTCTCTGCGGATGAGCTTTATCAAACTTAATTATCTCAGGCCCTCGAAGAGGTTTCAGTTTTGCTGAGGAAGCGGTCTTTCCGGCTGGCTTGGCTTTTATGCGTGCAGGAGGCGATCCCGTATCGCTCCTGCGCTTTTTCCGACTTACCGGTTGAAGGCGGATTTTGCTTGAAACAGGGCTTTTAGCAACATTCGCCCTTTTTCTTGAACTTGGGGCAATTGATTCATCTTTTTTTGGCATTGCTGCAGGCAATTTCTTTCCGCAATGAGAGCAGTAAGCGGAACGAGGGCCGCTTCTTGCGCCGCATGCTGGACACTTCATTTTTGCCCTCCTTGCTTAGAGCTAGTCCGCATTTATACTGATTTGAATTGAAAGCCACATCTCCGAAATAGATGCATTTGACTGCAAATCGGTATGAAAGATGCCTTGAATATAGGATTAACCCTTCGTGTTTTAATAGAACGATTGCGTTTAGAAAGCTTTATGAAAGTATATCATATTAGAGAAGTTTTTCAAAGCATCAATTAATTTGCATCAATTTATTTTCACACCATAAAAACATGTCTAAAAATGCGTATTAATTCTATTCTGAATTGCTTATGAAAGTTTCGGTTGTGGAGCCTGATAATCCAGCTTGCGCAAAATGCCGATATTGGCATTTCTCATCACTCAAAGGACAATCTAGCTCCAAAATCATTTGACCGCAAATAATCGGCAAAATAAGCTCTAAATATTGCATTCATCTGGCCGGGCTATGACGGACTTGAATTATGGAGCAGACGAATGGATGCGAAATCAGTTCGCACTGTGTTGGAAACATGCCTGCATTCATTGACTCGCCTGTTCTGGTGTTCAGGAACGACACGATTTCTGCCTTTTAATCATTTCTCGGGGGAAACTCCGATTTGTATTCCTCAAAGCTATGCTCTATCTTCACGGCCCGCCCCTTGTTCTTCCTCAGTTTTTGGCCTGCGGCCAGGCTTCGATTGGCCCTTTCAGGTTGGTTTTGGTGCGTTTTTGGGTCGCCCATGCTCTGCCGAACTGCTCAGCGTCCTCCACTTTCCCGGCGTGGCATAGAATCTGCGCCTGCTGGGCAGACATGTTCCAGCGTTCTGCCATTTCCTAAGCTTTCACATAGCCCTTCGCCGTTCCACCTAGAAAAGTAAATAGCCAGCCGATACAATACCGGGATAATTACATTCGCTTAATCTCAATAGGTCGAGCCTTTTGCTGACTTTGACTTTTTAGTAGCTTTCCTGTTGGCGAAAGTTCCTTTTCCTAAATTGCAATATCAAATGCAATAGATGCCATAGGGATGTTTTTCCTTTCCCCAAGCCTGCGGAAGTAGATGGAGCAGGGGGCGAAGGCATCACGCCGCCTGTTGTGTTTTGAGGATCTCTCTCAAACATTTCCACCGGAGTTATTTAACCCAGTAATTTCCTGGGAAGGTTGCTGTTCCCGTCCGCGCTTCTTCCTTTTCCACGAAGAGGCGAAGAAGCCCGCTGTAGCGCTCGTTTATCCCCTTCTCGAAGCTGGAGTGGGGATGGCGGAAATAGACGGCGCGCTCCACAGCATCCCCCGACGCCTCGCCGATGCTTCCGGCGATCTCCCCCGCAGCCGCGTCCATAGCGCCGATGTTGCGCCCGACGGGTTCTACGGCAATCTGGCTGCGCGCCGTTTTCTCGAATATCGCAGTAACTGCGGCCTTGTGCGATTTCTTCCCTACGACGACCCGATATCCCAATGGCCGATCTCCTCGCTGGACTCTGCGGCCTCCGGGCGCCCTCCCATGCCGTCCCCAGCATTCTCTCGCTTTGGAGAGCTTTCCCGCTCTTGGGCTTGCGCCAGATCAATGCACTTAGTCGGCATAAGCCACAAATCCATGCAGTTGCAGGGTGCCTTGGCGCAAAGGGCGGGCCTCCCCTCCTCCGGCTTTTCTCCGGCATATTCGATGAAGTCCGAGCATCCGCCTCGCGCTTTATCTCGTGGCTCTTAATCAATCACCCGATCAATAAATCTGGATGAGGATATGAAATATGCGGCTAAGGGATTATGAGGAGAAAGAAATAATATGCATAGCTTTTCAGACTGCTGAATATTATTTTCGTTAATATAAATAAAGCGCGTAGCATGCGTAGATTGACATTGCCAAAATCCTGCATAATGTCAATTTTGGCTTGCTGAAAAGCCTTATGGGCAAAAAAAGGGGTGAAGTGATGAAAATCTTAAAAAACGCGGTGATTATCGCCGCATTGGTGTTAATCACCATTCAGGTTGCTCTTTTTCTGCTTGGCTACAGAATGACAATTGATTCTGTCAATCGCTTGGATTGGGAAGCTGTGGGCGCAATTGGGACATGTTTGACTGCCCTTGCCATAGCCTTTGTAGGCTTGTCCTATAATAAGAGGCTGCACAGCATTGAAAAATCCAATGCAAGAGTCATAAAGGAATTGACAAGATTTACAGAAAGCCATAAAGACTTTTCTTATGAAGATATGAAAAATGAAAAGAGAGCATAGTTGAAGCCCCACGCGGCTATACCGCTTTTCATCAAATGTTCCTTTTTTGGAGCATGATCATCCAATGAGCGGTGCCAAATGCCAATGTCGGCATTTCGCACCGCTCATTGGATGATCATGCTCCAAAAAAAGCGGTTTTCTATGAAAATCAGTAAAGGCAGGACTATAAGAATCGTCGCAGTGATTAAATTAGTCGGAACTGTTCCGACAACTCTATTTGGATTAATTACCAGTCAAAAGAGCATTAAATTCTTGCAGAAAAGTTCAAAATCGAAGAGAATATATGTTACGACCCACTGATTGAAGTTATCTTCATAATGTCCAGCAATTCAGCAATGCGCAAAGGTGTTGCTTGTCATCAACGCCAGCAACTTGGAAAACAACAGATCGAGAATGTGAGCGCAAGGATTAAAGCTTATGTTAAATGACAGAGAAGCACCATGGTTGGATTTATCATTCTCGGCGAGAACATTGATTTTCAAAGTGCCTGGCGTTTCGGCATTGCTCCAGCTATGCAGCCTATGCCCTAGGATGCCGAACTTAATTTCTAGATATGCTGATGCCCGGTGGAAAGTTCCGATTTTGGAGCCGGATTATGCAATAATCCGGCTCCAAAATCGAGGCATTTGACCGCGCATCAGCATAATGGCTTCCTCAGTTGATGAGTTTCGCTCTGCAGGAACGACTGCTGAGGCCTGTTTAGCGTGGAGGGGTGGGAGAAGAAGCCTTCTAAAAGGCAATGAACCTACCTTTTAAGGCTCAGTCTATGAGAGGCGCAATATAAATAATTCGAGGATCCCAATAAGAAGCGTAGCATAAATAATACATGTCTCTTCGTCATATCACTTATTTGCTCTTGTTTTCTGTAATAGCTAAGAACTCAGTCAGCGTGATACGAAATTCATGTCTATGCAGAAATCATTGGTCGATTTTGCAACGTTTGATGCACTTCCGGGCATTTTTTTTGGTGGCAAAAAACTTATACTCTCTTCCCAATGTATCCATAAATTTTAAGAGCTTTTGTTTTGCCAATTTATGCTTAGCCTCCCATGCATGCATGATGTCATTAATATTCCGCAAGCGGGGTTGTGAAATCCTTTAAGATTTCACTTAATTGAACATCTCTATAAAATTAGCAATAAAGTCAAAATTCGCATGAAAGCGTTGCTGGCGATTGTTTATATGGAAAGCAGTATAGTTAAGCCTTAAACAACGGTAATCAGCAAATCCAGACGTTAAATTTCGGTATTCAAACGCTGTATTCGACTGATTCATTCTTGGCGGTAAAGCGCAGAGTCATAGGGGGTTAGTGCGAAAGCGCCAGCAAGGTTTGATAAAATCAACTTTGAAGCGTTGATATCCTTAATTTCAGAAGTTAAACTCAATAATCTGCCTGCTGAATTTACTGTTTTCATCATTAGCAGCGGCATAGGGGTACATGCGCAAATCGGCGCATCTAGTTGGTTAATCCAGAAAGGGAATCTTATAATGAATGGAAGGTATAAATCAGAAGAACTGATGAGTTTGGAAGAGTTTGAAGCCTTTATAAAGCTTACGGAGAATGAGGACAAAAGATTCGAACTTATTGATGGAAATGTTTATGCGATGTCCAGTCCTTCCAGTACGCATGCTGATATTGTCGGTTATCTTCACGGGACTATATTCAACTTTCTTAAGGGAAAACCTTGCAAAGCTTATATGAATTTAGATGTACGCCTCAAATTGAACGACAGCATTGATAATAATAAGAGAAATGCTAATGCTAATGATAAAGATAATGATGTGAATGTATTCATTCCAGATCTTTTTGTTAATTGCAATCCTAATAGGATTAAAACTAATTATTGTTTAGGCGCCCCTGAGTTTATTGTAGAAGTTGTTTCACCATCCACGATGAATCGAGATTACTATTTGAAATATTACCAATATCTTATGAATGGAGTTCAAGAATACTGGGTAATAAACCATACTAAAAATCGAATAACTGTACATACTCCAGAGTTTATAAAAGAATATACGTTTAATGATAAAGTTCCAATCAAGATATTTAATGGGGAGTTAGTTATTGACTTTGGAGATTTATCAGAGACTCTTAAGAATTAATTATACTTATTTAGATATGTCAATGGCTGATTTTATTAGTTGCTGAGGTTGCTTTCTATGACGTTGAGCTTCACTCTCTGTCGATGCTTATCGCCATGCAAGGTTGCGGGAATTCTCTTGAACCCGTTGAACTCACTGTATGGGAGTCCAACTCGGATCCGGATGAGTTCATCAGGCATGCGTGAGAAAGGTTCACAAAGGCTCACCCGAACATTACAATAAAGCACTTAAATGTGGATTTGGTGGATGCGTCTGAGCAAATAGCGCTTTACGGGCCTGGCGGGGTTGGTCCGGATCTCTTCGCCGCTCCGCATGATAAGTTGGGAGAGCTGGTTTCAAAGGGGCTTGTCTTTCCTTTGAGCGCGACCTTTCGTCGCTTGAGCCCTCGGTGCTCTCCGCTTGCATTTCCGCCGCGACATATGACGGGAAGCTCTATGCCTACCTGGTGGCTTCAGAGACCTATGCCTTGTTCTATAACAAGGATCTCTGCCCCAACCCGCCCAAGACCTGGGATGAACTTGCCTCTTTCGACGCTGGCTTCAACGGATCCGACAAGTATGGGTTTGTCATGGATCTCACTTCAGGCTACTAGCAAAGAGCATTATAAGGGATAATCTGCAGAAATTCGCGCAAATACTGTTTATCCTTATGTACCGCTATAACGAACTGATGCTTGACGTGCGTGAATTTCTCCGCGAGTGTATAGCCGACCTCAAACGCATCCTGCGGAGTGATTTCGTCGGGATTAAACTCTGGCTTAAATGAAACGCGATAATGTCGCACTCGCTTCCGCTACGCCCTGTTTGGTTTTCGAAAAGCTGCTTCGCGAGTGAAAATTCATTTGCCGCATTAAAATAACCGCAACCGTTAGACTTCACGAACTCGCAGCCATTGCTCTTTTCTGGGTTGTCGGGCAGCCGATTGAATCCGCCAGCGTCGCGGCTACGGAACGTTCCTTTAAATTGTGAATCGATTTAATCCAAAATCAGCGCAAGAGATTTTGAGCCATGCCGGCGGTACAACCCCCCGGCGGCATTCAAGGCGGGAGTCTCACGCGCCAACTCCGATGAAAAAGGGAATGCCCTCAAAAAAATTGAAGGGCATTCCCTTTTCATATAAGCGGAGCCTTCGCCGCCCGCCTGCGGCAGCTACCTTTGGTTTTCCGGTATTTGAATGCTTATTACTTTGTACCGGATAACCCCGTCGGGCGCCTCAACCTCTACGTCGTCCCCTATGCTTCTTTGCAACAGAGCCTGGCCTAGGGGCGATTCGTTTGAGATTTTGCCCATAAACGGATTTGATTCAACCGTGCCGCCAATGTAAAACTCCATCTCGTCGCCGAATTCATCCAGGACTTTGACGGTGCTTCCAATGCTCACTATGTCCTTGTCCAAGTTGTCTTGATCTATAACTTGGGTTTCACGAAGCGTCTTTTCTATTATCGCAATTCTAGCTTCAATCTCCGCCTGCTCTTCCTTAGCGGCGTCGTATTCGGCGTTTTCTGAAAGATCGCCCTGTCCGCGGGCTTCCTTGATTTTCTCAGCTACTTCTTTGCGTTTGACAGTCCTAAGGAGCTGAAGCTCTTCTTCAAGATCTTTGAGGCCTGCTCGTGATATAACCGATAGTTTTTCTGACATTGCCATCCACCTTCTAAAGCTTTATCGGCGCCACTTGCACTCCGCATAGCGGCCTGGCACCCCAATCATATATTATAGAGCCGCAACCGTTGAAAGTCAAAATTTATTTTGTCCCGAGATTTCCCGGCTTATTCCCGCTTTGCCCCTCTAAAGCCAGACGAGTAAACAAGGGGGCGTTAAAGCGCCGCAATAGCTATACTGCTATTCACCGGATAGTTCCGATTTTGATGTCGGATTATACAATTAGTGAGAAATGTGGATATAGTCATTTCGCGCCCTTCAGTGGACAGTCAGGCATCAAAATCGGTACTGAAAAGCGGTATATGGGTTGCACATCAGATTTGCTAAATGAATCAATTCTGATGCGCTATATGCAGCGATTCAGGATAGCCGCATTATATTTGAGGCGCCTTTCGCAAGCTCAATGATCGCCACCTCAGCCATGTTGAAAATCCTAAGCGGAAAGACGGTAGTTCCTATGCCTCTTGAAATATAGAGTTTGTTGTCGCCTAGATCTATCCATCCGTCGCCAAGCTTCGGAAACAATCCCTGGCCTGGAGCGTAAATCGTTGGAAGGGGAGGAATCCTAACCTGGCCGCCATGCGTGTGGCCGGAGAGTATCAGCCCGAGCTTGAGGCGCTCCATCCTGTAGACAATTTGAGGCTGATGGCTCAGAACCAAGTTGAAGGAGCCGCTGCTTTTTTCAAGCAGGTGGTCGACGCCTTTAAATCCCATATCTTCCAGTTCGGTGAAATCGCGCAGCCCTACAATCGAAATAGGTCCGAAAGGGCGTATGTTCCATATCTGCTTGTCATTGTCGAAAACCGTGACGCCGGACATCTCCATGAGCCTTCTCATTTCATAAAAGCAGTCCAACTCATGATTCCCCTGCACATAGAACACGGGAATCCGCTTGGCCAAAGCCGCAATGGACTTCATATGGGGAAGCGACTGCTCCAAATAGCTTACAATCATATCGCCTGTAATGACTGCCATGTGAAATTCCAATCCCTCCAAATAGGACCATATGTCTAGATTCATCTTATCGGGATTGTTGCCGTGAAGATCGGAGATGTGGAGAATTTTAAGCCCATTCAGATGATCAGGCAGCCAATCGAAATAAGCGCATTCGCGCTTTATTTTCAGGCGCGTCGTGCTAATGCGCTGGCTGGTCGCCGCGACAGCCGCTAGAGCGGCGCCGGTTGCCGCGAGAGCTGTGTAGATTTCAACTGCCATTCCTAAAAACAGCTCCCGCCGATGAATTCCCTTAAAATGGAGTTGTCCGCGACCAGCTCGCTGCTTACCCCTAGGAAGGAATCCAAGAATTTAATCAGCCTCATCGCCTCCGTATATTCCCTGTACGACTTGTCGATGTTAAATAGCAGCGGCTCCGCGAACTGCTTGAGTATGCACATCTCATACACTAGCGCTGAATTGAAGAACGCATCGGCTTCCTCTTGAAACGGGAAGATGTATTTGTTTTCTCCGCGAAGTACCGAAGGCCACATTGCAATTGTCGTCCTGGCGTCGGCGCCTCTGTATTTGTGATCCCTCACTAGCCTTCTTATAAGCCTTGTATCTGTCGTCGGTATTCGGTTGTGATCGTCTATATTCACCTGTGTCAGCGCTGACGCGAATATTTTGAACTTCCTCTGCTTGGGGATGAGTTCGGTAACTTTCTCATTCAAGCCGTGTATGCCCTCAATTACCAAGACGTCGTCGTTGCCAAGCGAAAGCGGCTTGCCTTTGTACTCGCGCTTGCCTTCGGTGAAATTGAAGCTAGGCATGGAAACCGCCTTGCCCTTTAGCAAGGCGTCAAGATCTGCGTTTATCTGGTTTAAGTCGATTGCGTCAAGGGATTCGAAGTCGTAGTTGCCGCTAGCGTCTCTGGGTGTTATCTCCCTGTCCCAGAAATAGTTGTCCAGTGATATGACGATAGGCTTGAGTCCGTTGACGCGAAGCTGTATGCACAGGCGCTGGGCGAAGGTGGTCTTCCCAGAAGACGATGGGCCGGCAATCAAAACGATGGTTTTATTCAGTTGATGGATTTTGTCCGCCAGATAGGCTATCTTCTTTTCGTGCAAAGCCTCGTTTACCCTGATTATGTCTCCTACGCCGCCATTGCAGATGAGGGAGTTGAGCTGCCCGACTGTATCAACCTTGAGAATGTGAGCCCATTCGTTAGATTCTTCGAATACTTCAGAGATTTTGTTGTTGGGGCTCATTTCCGCTATTTCATAGTCATTCGCCGCCGAAGGGAATTGCAGCATGAAGCCCTTGGATTTCTTTATAAGCTTAAAGGACTTCAGGTAGCCTGTGGAAGGGAGCATCTGCCCGTAGAAGTAGTCATAGAACCAGTCTAGCTTATAGAAGTTGACGTTGCTGGTTCTCCTGTATTTAAGTATGTCAATCTTATCGAACAGTTCAAATTCAGCTGCGCGCTTTATAGCGTCATCCAGCGGCAACGAGAACTTTTCTATCGGATAGTCCTTCTCAGCAGCCTTGAGCATCTCAGACTCTATCTGATCAAGCAGGCTTTCTGAAACTTCCATTCCAAGCTCCGGGGTCTCGCAGTAGTAATTCTTGTTTATGGAATGCTCTATTACAATTCTCGTTTTTCTGCCAAGAACTAGCTTGGCTGCGTAAATCATCAAAAACGCGACTGAACGCTGATATGCCCTGTACCCGTTAGGATCAGATATATCCAAAAATTCGACTGTGCAGTCGACCGATAGCGGAACGCATAGATCCTGGAGCTTCTGGTTCACCTTGGCAAGTATTATCGGCCTGGACGAAAGATGCGCGCATGATTTGCTTAGCTCCAAAAGAGTGGTGCCGGATGGCGCGGATATTGGGGTTGGCTCTCCGACTACCGACACTGTAATTGTCTCTCCCAAGTGAAAACCTCCTTCTCAGGGCGTATTACGCAATATATACGGTTTAGATGGAAAATAGTTTGACGGTTGCAATTATACTGATTTGCATATGATAATTTCTATTTTGGATGCAAATCGGAAAAGAAGCCGCTTTATAATTGCTGGAAATCATTTGGCTTCACCTGCCGCAAAGAAGACTTGACCCTTGGATTTGGACGCGATTATTTCAAATGCCGCCCCTTCTTTTCTGGCTTGCTCCAGAAGGAATGACTTCATTTTCAAAACCATAGCCGCTTCGCTTGCGTAATGTGTGGCGTCTATGAGGTTAAGCCCGATTTCCAAGGCTCCTTGAGCCTCATGATATTTAATGTCTCCTGTCATGTAAACATCGCAGCCTTGACGCTTTGCTTCCCGGAAATAACGGCTTCCGGAGGCGCCACCCGCGCAGAGGCCCATTTTTCTAACGATTGCCTCTGGATTTCCGACAAAGCGCACGGCGTCGGCATCAAGGCGCTTAGAGGCGAGAGCCGCCAGGTCTTTAAGCTTTATAGGCTCAGGTAAAAGGCCTGCCCGGCCAAGGCCGGGCTCTTCCGAATCAAGCGGCATGAGAGGCTTGAGACCGACAAGATCAAAATATGACGCAAGCCAGTCATTAGTTCCACATGATGCCATATCCAGGCTTGTATGGGCGCAGTAGACGGATATGCCGGCTCTTATCAGCTTTATTAGCCTGCGGCCCAGGTTTGTCCTTGAAGTTATGTCTTTGACGGGACTCATTATAATCGGATGGTGGGTAAGAATCGCATCGGCGTTTATAATTGCCGCCTCGTCGACAACATCGTCTGTGCAATCCAGCGCGACTAAAAGGCGCTTTACCTCCTTTAGCTCCTCTCCGACTAAAAATCCCTGATTGTCCCAGGGCAGCGCCGCTTGCGGCGGCGCGTGCTCCTCAACTTTTCTTATTATCCATTCCATGCTTACAGACATCTCAGCACTTCCCTCTCCATTGCAATTTTCTTATTCAGCTCATTAAGCCTGCTGAGGCGCCTAGGCTTATTAAATAGCGTCTTAGATGGAGTTGAGGCTGCCTCAAGCGCTTTCTCATCTTCCTCAATCAGCGCTGCAAGATGCATTTTAAGCGATAAATCCTTACGCTTTATTAGAATCCTTCCGAATGCGATATCTGCAGGGGTGTAATCGTCATCCGGCCCTTTGGCGCAGTTTATGATATTGTAAAATTTGCCGTCTTCAAGCACCATCTGCTCATCGGCTATGGCAAGCCCCATCCCGTGAAGGGCGGCGCGCAGCGCTGGCGCGTCGGTTTGAGGCTGAAGCGCCAGCTGCTTTGACGCGTCTACGACAAAAAGGCCTTGCATCAGGATATCCCGTATAAGAAGCCCGCCCATGCCGGAGATGACCAGGCACTCGACTTCCCCGGGGGCTATACTGTCCAGCCCGTATCCCAAGCGGGTTTCTATCCGATCCGACAGACCTGCCGACCTTATGTTTTTCTCTGCTTTATTGAGAGAGCCTCTGCTTATGTCCACTGCAATGGCGCTCTGTATAATCCCCCTTTGGCAGGCGGAAATGGGGATATAGGCGTGATCTGAGCCTATATCCGCAAGGCTAGAGCAGTGCAATTGGTTGAGAATGGCTTGAAGCCGCCTCGAAATAACCATGAAATACCAACCTTCCAGAATACCAACACTAATAGCGACCTCTATGCCAGTGGCAAACGCGCCGATCTTGAAGCTTGACTGTCCATTGGCGCTGAAATTCTTAAATGCATGAATTCAGCGCTTTCCAGCTCCTATGCAGATTTACTGATTTTCATTAATGCTCCTTTTTTGGCGCTTGATTATACTGCTTTTCATATAAAATCACCTTTTTTGGAGCTTGATTATACAGCGAGTGCAAAATGCCGATATCAATCGCGCTCTCTGTACGCTCAAAATCAGTATATCCCGCATTCGCTCTACAGGTTCGCTTTAAATCCTTACAGTCAAAACAAAAAAAGGAACTTGCAAATGCGTCGGCCATTAAAGGACAATGTTTTTCTTGCCCTTGCTTTCCTGTCATTTTGAGAATATAATAATAAAATATATGACGGCTGGCAGGCGCATCATCCCGCAAGGGGCTGAAACTTTGCCTCGGGCTTTAAGAACTCTGTCCGAGCGGGCAATATCTGCGGAAACGCGCTCATCGGCATATATTAGGATATGTGGTGATTGAGCGCTTTAATGCTCATCGCATGCTGGATTCTCAAGAAATATACCGATTTGCAGTCAAATGCGCCTATAGCAAGCTATAAGGATCAGCTTAGGAATTGCCTTCAAAAAATCTTAAGTTCGCGCGCAAGGCGCGCATTAAGAACTCAATATACTGATTTGCATATGCAGTTTCTATACCGCTTTTCATCAAATGCTCCTTTTTTTGTTGATTATCCATTGAGAGGTGCAAAATGCCGAGAACGGCATTTCGCGCTCGCTGTATAATCATGCTCCAAAAAGGTAATTTTAAATGAAAAGCAGCATATATGTAGAATTGGCTGCGAATCGGTTAAGCTTAAAAGTTTTGCAGGAGCTGCTTAGAATCTTAAAAATCCGCAATATCAGCGTTTAGCCGTATATGCGCATAGGCGCAAATACGAAGAATAACTACTCTTCTTTCACCCAATAAAGTCAGTGCTTATAAGGGTTTAAGCTTATTGGGACTTTGCCTGAATCATAGCGTCAATTCAAATTGCGGCCGCTTCCTGCGGATAAGCTCTAAATGCGCTGATTTGCAGCCAAATGCTGTGGTTTTGAAGGTCGGAGCTTTCCAACGCAATCTTGCAAGCGGGCGCGCGCTTAACGCCTGCACCGATGCGCAGCTCAATACTAAACGCCAAGGGGGATGAACGCATGTCAGAAAGTAAAGTGAAAATGCCTGAAAGCAATAGAAAGAAAATTCTGTTTTTGACGCAGTTTTCAATTCTTCTGGCTTTGGAAGCTTTAGTGTGTTTTACCGTGCTGGGATCCCTTCCCATTGTCCCTCCTGCCATTGTCGCTACAACGGCGGGGATACCTGTAGTGATTGCGGCCATTCTTCTGGGAACCGGCGCGGGCGCCGCTTTAGGCTTCTCAGCGGGCATATTCAGCCTTATAGTTTGGACGTTCGTGCAGCCGCATATTCCGTACGCCTTTGTATTCACGCCGTTTGGAACGCTGGGAGAGATTAGGGGCAACGGCTGGAGCATTTTCATAAGCGTGGTGCCCAGGATAATGATAGGAGTAGCCGCAGGGGTTTCCTACAAGCTTATAAGCCGCCTTCTCTTCAGGAAGGCAGCTATAGACAAAAAGAGCAAAAAGGATCTCATAGCCTACGGTGCCGCCGGAGTCATCGGAAGCCTAACCAATACATTTCTCGTTCTTGGAAGCATATATTTGTTTTTTGGCGAAAAATACGCCGCCTCTGTAAATGTGCCTTATGAAATGCTCATAATGCTGATTTTCGGCACGGTAGCGACAAACGGGATACCTGAAGCCATCGTTAGCGCCTTGTGCGCCATGTTCATATGCAGGCCGATAAAAATCATCCAGGGCAAGCGCGGGGATTTTACTTGAAATTCTATTTAAGGATCCTCTCAAAATGCTGACGCGAATTGGAAAAGTTCAGATTTAGGGTTCAATTTTTGATTTGCTTATGAAAGTTCCTTTTAACAGGTACATTGGGGCGCTAATCATCGGCATTGTACAAATCTTCAATGGATCATCCTGCCATACAAGGCAATGTTGATGATCTCCTGCGAAAATCGGCTAAGAATGAGGATATTCATTCTTAGCCGACAGGCAGTTTTGATGGCTTGGGAAACATGGCTGGCGAAAGCGCCTTAGCTATTTTTCTAAGCTGATATCCCATGCTGATTTTCAGTCGCCGCACCTGTTTTGGAGCTTGACTGTTCAATTGCCCTGCTATTCTTAAATGTGGAATTCAGCGCTTTGCGAAATGCCGATATCAATCGCGCTGGCTGTACAGTCAAGTTTCCAAGACAGGAACCTGCATATGAGAAACGCTGGCATAACTATTCAAGATAATCCTTGAGCTTTTTGCTTCTGCTGGGATGCCGGAGCTTTCGAAGCGCCTTGGCTTCAATCTGCCTGATTCTCTCCCGAGTGACATTGAACTCCTTTCCAACTTCCTCCAGAGTTCTGGCTCTGCCGTCGTCCAGGCCGAAACGCAGCCTGAGAACCTTTTCTTCGCGATCGGTGAGAGATTCAAGGACATCGAATAGCTGCTCCTTCAGCAGAGTGAAGGCGGCGGCTTCAGCAGGGGCTTGGATCTCATCGTCAGGAATGAAATCCCCAAGATGGCTGTCTTCCTCTTCGCCAATGGGAGTTTCCAGGGAAACCGGCTCCTGAGCGATCTTAAGGATTTCTCTAACTTTCTCCACAGGCATCTGCATCTCTTTGGCAAGTTCGTCCGGGGAAGGATCTCTGCCGAGTTCTTGCAGAAGCTGCCGAGATACTCTAATAAGCTTATTGATAGTCTCTACCATATGAACCGGAATGCGGATTGTTCTAGCCTGATCCGCAATAGCTCGTGTAATGGCCTGGCGGATCCACCATGTGGCGTAGGTGCTGAATTTGTATCCCTTGCGGTAGTCGAACTTCTCTACGGCCTTTATAAGGCCCAGATTCCCTTCCTGAATGAGATCCAGAAAAAGCATCCCTCTTCCGACATAGCGCTTGGCGATGCTAACGACAAGCCTGAGGTTGGCTTCGGAGAGCCTGCGTTTCGCGTCGTCGTTGCCGCGCTCCATGCGCTTGGCAAGCTCAATCTCCTCATCTGCTGAGAGCAGGGGCACCTTGCCTATCTCCTTCAAATACATCCGCACATGATCGTCAATGTTGATAGAGCCTTCCATCATAGACAAGTCTATATCTTTTTCAGGATCATCCTCCAGCTCCACGATGCCCAGAATATCTATGCCCTCGCCTTCCAGGTATTCATACATCTTGTCAACCTGGTCAGCGTCCAGATCTATATCGCCGAGAAAATCCATAATCTCTTTATATTCCAGCATGGACTTTTTCCTTTTCCCTATAGCGGCCAGTTCTCTCAACTGGTTCATAAATAGGGTGTCATCTATGGATTTCAAGACAATCCTTCCTTTCATAATGAGCTTGCCCAAAAGATAATTATGCCAAATCGTGCTGAACGTCCTGATGTATACTGGTTTTCATACTAAACTGCCTTTTTTGGAGCTTGAGATAATCAAGCTCCAAAAAAGGAACATTGAATGAAAATGGGTATAATGCGCCTTGCGGGCATTGAGCGGCTTCCTGGTAAAAAGAACAGCAGCATGTTCAGAATGCGCTGCCTTTAGGCCAGGTCAAATCGATTGCTTGAAGGTATGCCGACGCGAAGCGCTTTGCGCGCCGGCATCTATTCGCCCTCCCGCTTAAGCGCGGCTTTTTCTGCCAATCTACTCCACGCTGTTTACTATTCTAACCACCTGATATTGTTATATACAATTTGTCGATATTTCTTTTCATAACACCCAACTTATTTATAAGTTCAAACTCAGACGCAGCGGTTGCGCTTCCTCCAGCTCTTTTTCCTACTGAAGCCGATACATTTGAAAACCTTTGATCGATATACGCTTTCTTGACTACCTTGAGCATTTCGTTTATCGCCTTTTCACTGCTTGAAGAATCTATTTCATCCGCCTTGGCGAAAATCTCCGACACTTTCTTCTGCTCATCCAGGCTTTTGAACTCGTTTACAAGTCCGGCCGGCGAGCAGTCCCTTCCCAGGCTGCATCTTGTATATATGATCTCCAAGAGCTTTGCATGCAAAGAGCCGCCCATTTCTTCCGGCGAGAGGACAGGCTGGAGCGCGCTGGCTACACTGCGGCTTATAGCAGCAAAGCATATCAAGGCGTTTTTAGCCTTTGCAAGGCCGGTTTCAGTCCTGCCCCTGGAGATGTCCGCTATTTGAACGGCGGCAGGCGCCTCCGCTTTTTGCTTGAGCTTTTCAATCTCCTCTGTGATAGCTTCATGGGAGATGCCTGCCAGAGCGGAGATCTCCTTCTCGTAGGCGTCCCTTTCTATGGCGCTGGTGATTCCGGATATGATTTTTGCCGCTTCTGAAGTGAACTTTACGCGGTCGGATATGTCATTCATCTTGCAACTTTTTTGAAGCTGCATGATTTGGAAGGCATAGCGGCTTTGAGCAGTTTTCAGAAGCTGAGAGAAAGAGTCCGCGCCATATTTTTTTATGTATTCATCCGGATCTTTAGCGCCTGTGACTTGGAGCACCTTCATGCCAATCGTCGCTTTCGCAAGAACTGGAAGAATTCTCAAAGCCGCTTTGGTGCCCGCATCGTCGGAGTCGAATAGTACAATGACGCTGTCGCAGAAGCGTTTCAATGTTTTGGCGTGGTTAGAGTTAAAAGCTGTGCCGAGAGCGGCGACTGCCTGCGTGAAACCTGCCTGGTAAAGGCTTATTACATCCATATAGCCTTCGACTAATATGAATTCCCTAGTCTTTGCTGCTTTAGCCAAATTTATAGAAAAGATAGAGCGGCTTTTGTCAAAGATAGGCGTTTCCGGGGAATTCAGATATTTTACGTCTCCGTTTCCCAAAACCCTCCCGCCGAATCCTGTAATGCGGCCGTTTGAATCAAGTATGGGAAACATCAGCCTGTCAGAGAAGCGATCGAAAAACCCTCCATGCCTGTCCGATGCAACAAGTCCGGATATTTCAATCAAGTCTTTAGCGCAACCTTCTTTTAGAAGGAAATTTGAGAGGGATTTTTTGCCGGGAGCATAGCCCAGCCCGTACTTCACCCGAACCTTAGCTTCAACCCCGCGCTTGTCCAAATACAGCGCGGCAAGCCGTCCTTCGGGGCTGTGAAGCTTGTCGTAGAAGAATCTCGCAGCTTTTTTGTTCATCTGGTAGAGCGCTTCCTTTATCCGGGCCTGCTTGGCGATTTCTTCGCTGTCTCCGTCTTCCGGAAGGGTATAGTGGATCCTGTCCGCCAGAAATTTTAAAGCGTCAATAAATCCCATGTTTTCTATCTGCATGATGAAGGAGATGGCATTTCCTCCAGCGCCGCATCCGAAGCAGTAATAGATCTGCTTGACGGAGCTCACGCTGAAAGAGCCGGTTTTTTCGCTGTGGAACGGACACAGTCCGAAATAGTTTGAGCCCCTCTGCTTTAACTGTACATATGAAGAAACTAGGGAGACGATGTCGTTTCCCATCCGTACTTCTTCGATTACTTCTTCTGAATAGCGCATAGAAATCCCCCCGACGCAAGGCGCATTCTGATAGAGCCGCGCTTTTCGGCCCGGCTATGCCCGCAAGAGGGCGGATGCTCCGGTTTTGGGAATAATATATATTGACTGGCGGCAGCGTCGCGCGCGAATGCCGATGCGCAGTCAAACGCAACAATTTTGCAGCTTGATTATTCCCGGTCACTCTTATAATCAAGCTGCAAAATCGGATCTTTCTCATGCGATCGGTATATGATGCGTTAAAAACAACCTGAGAATGCTTGCTGAATTGCAGCCAGATGCACCTGCGAATCAGGATTGCAAAGTGACGCGCGGGCGCATCTTAGATGCGCTTGCGCAGGAGTTGAATTAGCGCAGATGTATAATGCCTCTATAATACATATTCGGCGCTGAAGAGAAAAACCCTTTTTAAAATGATATATTTTTAGATTAAAGGCGGTTTGCTGCAATAAGGAACTTTGGACGCGCCATTACCAGTGCCAGGAAGATGGAACGAATATTTCAGAGAATGTCTTTATGGCGTACCGGTCAGTCATTCCCGCTACGAAATCGCCGGAAATCTGCTGCGGACTCTCATTGCCTTCGATCATCTTTGCGTACTCGCAAGGCAGTTGATCCAAGTGATTCAGATAGTGGAAATAAAGCTCATGAAGCACATGCCTTATCTTTTCGCGCTCTTTCTGCTGAAGCTGGCTTTCGTACACCGTGGCGAAAAGAAAATCCCTAAGCTCCCCCATGGATTCGCGGGCATTGGGAGACATTGAAATTTTGTCCTTGCCCGCGCTTGCCTCTATTACATTCCTTATGAGAAAGTCGATGCGGCGGCTGGATGTAGATCCAAGCTCGACTAGAGGCGCCTTGGGGAGATCATTTTGGGAAAGGACTTCAGCCCTCAAGGCATCGTCTATGTCATGGTTGATGTAAGCTATTTTATCCGCAATCTGGACAACCTGGCCTTCCATGGTGCCGGGGCTTCCGGATGTGCGGTGGTTGAGAATGCCGTCTAGCACTTCCCAAGTGAGATTGAGTCCCTCTCCGCCGTTCTCCAGCCTCTCCACGACCCTTATGCTTTGGGCGTTGTGAGAGAAGCCGCTTGGGAGTATTCTATCCATCGCGTCCTCTCCCGTGTGCCCAAAGGGGGTGTGCCCTATGTCATGCCCCAAGGCTATGGCTTCGGCGAGATCTTCATTCAAGCGGAGGGAACGGGCGATGGTTCGAGATACCTGCGCGACTTCCAGCGTATGGGTGAGCCTGGTTCTGTAATGATCCCCTTCAGGGGATATAAAAACTTGAGTCTTATGCATGAGTCGCCTGAAGGACTTGCAATGGGTGATTCTATCACGATCCCTCTGGTACTCGGTGCGCACGTCGCATTTTTCGCAGAATTTACTCCTGCCTTTGCTCTCGGAGCTTTTTTGAGCGAATGGACTCAGCGAGGCGCTTTCAAATCTTTCTGTCATCTCTCTTATGGTCATAGATTCACCTGAGTCCTAGTATATAATAAGTTGCTTACCATCGAGGGAATCCATATTTATGCTTTCTGCGGATTCTTCAGGCACGCATACGGTGTTCGGATCGCCGTCGGAGATGTAGCGGCCCTGCGGATTTTGAGAGTAGAGCTCCAAATGCCAGCCCAAGTCGGTGGCCTCGTCGTTGGAACCTCTTACACGCGGGACATTGAGCGGATCAAAACCGTTTCGGTTCAGCGCCGAAGGAGGGCCGCTCTGGCCTTCTCTGACTCCGAAGGCGTAGGAATACGGACGCCCTTCGTAGGAGCCGCTTAAGATATAGTTGCGAAGCTCTTCCTTGGGCCTTATGCCGAAAGGATAGGACAGGCCGTACGGCTCATAGCCGGGCACGCTGTCTTTGATCAGCTGATCCACAAGCCCTATTTCTTTTTGAATCCCCAAAGCGTCCAATGCGTTCAGTTTGGCATGGGAGTAAGTATGGTTTCCCAGCTCATACCCGTGATCAACTAAATACTGAAGGCGCTGGGGCAAAGTGCCCCCCCCTTTGAACTGCTCGGCGTCGCCGTTTATGAAAAACATCGCTGTGTTTCCAAAGTCCGGATGCAGCCGGCTGAACTTGTCCATAAGATCAACCGCGCAGTTTTCTATGGGCTGCAGATCTTCAGAAAGCGAAAAGGTAGTGCTCAAGCCGTCGTCGAACGTGAAAATGACAGGGGTAAACCCAGCTTCCACCTTAATCTCGTTATTTATCCAATCCTTTACAGAGGCAAGCCTGAATCCCATCTCATAGAGCGTCTGCATGTCCTGGGTGAAATTATTGGCGTTTCTGATGTATGAGTTGGTCTCTTCGCCATCTGTTATGCCATGATACATAATGATCATTATCTGGCCGATTTCGTATGGACGAAAAGCTTGGTAGTCGACTGGAGGAATTGTCTCTGAAGGCTCTGCGACAGGAGGCTCGCTTGGGATAGGAGTCTCGGTCGGAGCAGGAGCCTTAGTGGGAATCGGCGCCTCTATAGATTGTAAAATCTTCTGCATTGAAGCCTGTTGCATGTCATTTGGGAGGACTGCTACTGGCTTCTCGGAGGAAAATGAGGCGGCTTGCGCTTCATCCAGGGCGTCTTTCTGGGAGACGCATGATGGCATCGCGAAGAGCGACGCAAGGAGCGCCGCGCATAGCGCGGCTTCTAAAGTTCTTTTTCCGAAGGTTTTAATTTAAAGCGCTCCTCTCATATTAAGAGAATTGCCGCTTTTTAATGCATGTCATGTAAACTGGTTTGCATCGGAAAGCGCCGATGCAAACCAGTATAAACGAAAAGGGCGGCCGAATGCTCAGAAGCATTTATACCGATTTGCTGTCAAATGTTCCTGTATGGAGGCTGGCTTTCCGCTTTCAAGGCGCGAAATGCCAATATCAATAGCACTCGACGTACAGCCAATCTAAAATCGCAACTTCGTATGCATGGCGCCGACTAGCAGTCAAATGCGCCGATTTTTGCGCTTGACTTGCGCATTGTACAGTCAAGCTGAAATCGCAATCTTCCCACGCTCATCAGCAAAGGCTTCTAAGTCGGCCGCCCCTTAACGCAGCGGCTTCATTTGTCCGGGATATATTTGGTTTTGCGCAAAACTCCGGCAGGGGAGAATCCAGCTTTTCTGTAGGCCAGGTTTGCCGGGGCGTTGCCGGCGTCGGCGTACAAAACGGGAAGAAATCCTTGCCTTAGGACTATGGCGCTTGCAGAGGAGGCGAGCGCCTGGGCGTATCCTTTCCCGCGAAGGTGCGCGGGGGTGTAGATGTAGTTGAGCCTTGAGATATTTTCGCAGCACGCTGTAATGATGCACATGCATGCGATCGATTCATCCTTCCAGCAAAGCATGCGCTTGCTGGATATCAATGCCTCGGCGGCAAGAAAGGCTTGGCTGGCGCTGAAAGAGCAGCCGAGAGCGTCTTTGTTGAAGCCCGCTACGAGGCTGGATATCTCCTTGGCATCGGAAATGGAGGGAATGTATAAGCGTCCAACTTTTAACTCTACCTTGGCGGGTCGCAGGTTGAAGTAAGAATAAAAGAAGCGGGTCCGTCGCTTGAGCTTTTCCGGGTGCATCCGGTTCCAGCAGCGCAGGTACGGCGAGTTGAAAAAGTCAGCTGAATGAGGATCTAAAACTGTTTCATCCAAAGGATCCTTTGATGCCGCGCACCTGAGCGCCAGCTCTTGAAGAAGGCATGCCTTCTCTTTTTCATCAAGCCCTGGATCGCACCATATCCACATGGGCTTTTCCGGAGCGGTCAGAGCTAGAAGAGATCCGTCGCAGGCAAAGAAGCCCTGATGCGGCGCCTTGTGCAAGCTGTACATCATGTTGTACAAAACCCTTGCCTTTAGAAAGGCGGCTGAGCGGAGGATATAGCCTTCGCTCCCGTTTGCGGGGATAAGCCGGCTCATAGCAGGCTTTCTATTTTGGCCGCAATCTGAGGCAGCGGGAGCGAGTAATCGAGCGCGCCTAATTCTCGCGCTATCTTCGGCATGCCGTAGACTACGCTGCTGGATCTGTCCTGGCCTATGGTTGCGGCTCCAGCTTCGTGCATCTTTAGCAAACCCATGGCGCCATCGGCGCCCATGCCAGTCAAGATTACCCCAACCGCTTCGGATTTGGCGACCTTCGCTACAGAAGAAAAGAGAATGTCGGCTGCAGGCATCACGCCGTGAATTCTCTCGCCGACATAGCATTTGACGACCAAACGTCCGCTTCTTCTTTGTATTTCCATATGATAGTCTGCGGGAGCGATGAGAGCCACGCCCCTTTTGAGAGGATCTCCGTTTTTTGCCTCTTTAACTTGCATTGGGCATAAATCATTGAGCCTGTCAGCGAGCATTTTGGTAAATCCTGCAGGCATGTGCTGGACAATGACCGTAGG
This sequence comes from Clostridiales bacterium, assembly GCA_031269465.1. Lineage (GTDB taxonomy): Bacteria > Bacillota > Clostridia > Lachnospirales > WQUN01 > JAISWZ01. Next base: position 22,903 of record JAISZB010000088.1, read on the forward strand.
GTTTATGGATGCAGGCAGAGAGCACAGTATCGTTTCCAATGCTTCAATGCCTCCGGTGGAAGATGCGATTGCGAGAACCTTCACGGGCTGGTATTCCCTTGAGCTGGTATATGCTTTTGTCATAGTTGCCGCCTTCATCCTTGAAACTTGGCTTGAAAAGAATGCGCATAATGCTGCAAGCCTAACAGGCCGCGAGGATGGATCCATGCGAGGATGCTTATACCGATTTTCATCAAATGTTCCTTTTTTGGAGCTTGGCTGTCCACTGAGTGGTGCGATTGATATCGGCATTTCGCACTCGCTGTATAAGCAAGCTCCAAAAAAGGCAGTTCTCTATGAAAATCAGTATATATAATGGCCTTGATTCGCCTGGCGCTGCGCAGTGCCAGAGCTCCTCGGCTAAATCTTCGCCCTGCAAGATCCCAATAGTAAAGTCTTTGCTGATTTTGGCATGTCTAGACAAACTTATGCGGCATTTCTTTATTTTCCCGCATTGCAGTTCAAATTATAAGTAAATATCGGTGAGAGGGAAAATAAAAGGGCTTAATGCAGTGGGTGTTTGAAGCGGCGGCTGGCTTCCGCGCCTGAAGTTGAATTGCGGTTTAGCATTCATAACAGTGGTTTGCAGTCAAAGGCCCGTACTTTGGAGCTTTAATCTTGGCGGGCTGTACAGTCAATCATCAAAGCGGGCAGTTTAATGGAATGAGCTGATTTACTGTCGATTTATGTTTGATTATATCTGGGGCAGGAAATCCAAGCCGCGCTGGCATGCGGCAAATGCAAGAAATGGAGGCAGTCCTTGCATTTTGGCTGGGTATTACAGCATAAGCGATTATATATGCCGCTTGACAGGCAAATGAACTCATCTTGTATTATACGAAATAATTCGACAAATTGCAACGATATTTCAACAAAATTTGATATTTCTCAATGAGCAGTCAAATGCACCGATATGCAGCTTGATTGCATCAGAATCATCAAGCTCCAAAATTGGTGCATTTGGCTGCGCTTCGCAAATCAGTATAATATACGTAAGAAATCCTTTGAATGTCGAATGAGAAGCTGTTTTTAAAGCTTAAATCCGCGAAAACAGCAGTCGACTCCTCCTTAACTCAGAGTCCCAAGCCTCTTGACCTCTTCCGCGATTATCCTTATCCCCTCGACGATTCTGCCTTTCTCAACGCCGCTTAAATACAAGCACATCCAGGCATTGTCGAGTGAATATACGCTTCCTGGAATGACTATGACATTTCTTTGGAGCAGCCGATTGTATAAAGCGTCCGGATTGGCCAAAGCTCTGAACCTTATCCAAAGGCATGCACCGGACAAGCTCCTTGCGATGTCCGTTTCGTCTGAGAGGTAGGCGTCTGCGGCCGCAAGCGCATCTTCGAGCCTTTCTGAAAGCGCTAGCCTCATCTTGGAGGCGAATTCATCGAATGCCTCATTTTGATAGAATATGGAAAACGCCTTTTGCGTTATTCCAGATGCCTGAATGAAAGAGGTTGCCTTAGGACCCTGCCTTTTCGAAGGCAAGGTCATGAATCCCAGCTTGATCCCTGCAAGCCGGTTGAAAGTTTTTACATAAATCACCGCATTCCTGCGATCCATCGCTTTTATAGCAGGCGTTTTTTCCTTGAGGGGGACGAAGTCCCCAAAACTGTCGTCCTCTAATATCTGAAATTTATATGCATATGCCAGATCCAAAAGCTTTTTTCCATCGGCAGTGCAGCCGGCGCTGGCAGGCTGCCGGAAATTCGCTGCAGTGCACAGCAGCTTTGGCTTGAATGTCTTCAGGAGCTCTGTCAGGTTTTTTAGGGATAAGCCGCAAGAATCAGATTTCACTCCGACGGTCTGAATGCCTTTCGACTCAAATACGGAAGCCATTCCCATAAGAGCTGGCTTTTCTATAAACACGCAATCTCCCAGGGAAAGCCACCTTGAAATGATATCTGCCGCATTTTGCGTTCCGGAAATGATCTGGATGTAGTCATGTGGCGTAAAAATCCCATCCAAGCTCATTCTTTTTGAAAAAGCCTTTCTGAGCTCCTCGCTTCCCCTGCTGTCGCTGCATGAGAAGGCTGCTGCGCCTTCGCGTTCCAGAGCTTCGCCGAATGAGAGCTTCAATGCTTTTGAGGGAAACAATTCAGGGGAAGGGCCTGAGTCGGCGAAATTAACGCCGGTCTTGCCGCGAGGCGCGGCAAGCGCAAAGGTAGAATCCTGTTCTGATGGATAGCTTACATAAGTGCCGCTGCCTATGACTGAATATACCGCGCCTATGCTTTCAAGATATTTATAGGCGTTTATGACTGTATCATTGTTTATCCTAAGCCCGTTTGCCATTTTCCTTATGGGCGGAAGCTTATGATGCGGCTGCAGGACGCCGTCCGCAATCAGATGGGATAATGCCTCTCCCAGCTGGCGGTAGACGGGGGTGCTGCTTTTTTTATTCAGCTGTATTGAAGCGAATTCATTCATAGGGTTATTCCTTTCTTGCCGGATTGCCTCGATGAGTTGAAGGCGCGCCGCAATTCTACGAGATATGCCGTCGCGCAGCCGAATGCAGGGGCTTTGAAGCTTTATTATCCGAGTTCACGCTGCAAGAACAAGAACAAGTTCACGCTGCAAGAACCCCATTCAAAAGGCGGGTTCATATGCAGCCCGTTTAAGTTCTTGGCGGCTCTGGCGAGAGCCCGGCCGCAACGCCCGGCATTTAATCTTATGATCAAAAAGCAATAATAAGAAGCGCCAAGCAAAGCTTGGCGCTTCTAAGGATTATTCAAACGAGCGTTCAACTATCCTGATTCGAATATGAAATCTCCTGTTTTGGGGCTTGACTATCAGTGCCTCTATGGATAATCAAGCTCCAAAACAGGCGCATTTGACTGCAAATCGGCATATGCCCGCGCAAATCAGCTTTCCATGAACCCTTCCTTGATTCCCTCTTTGATTGAGCCAATAGGGAACATCTTTCGTATCTCCTCGCCTGTGACCTTCTCTTTTTCCATGAGAAGGGCCGCGATTTGATGGAGTATGTTCAAATGCACATTTATTATGCGAAGAGCCTCCTGGTAGCCCTCCTCCACAATGCGCTTGATCTCTGAGTCAATCTTGGAAGCTACCTGCTCGCCGTAATTCCTTGTGTGAGCCAGATCGCGGCCTATGAAGATTTCATCGTTGTCATCCCCAAGCTGTATTGGGCCTAGAAGCTCGCTCATCCCATATTTCATGACCATGCTCCTGGCGATGGTGGTGGCTCGCTCAATGTCATTTGAAGCGCCTGTTGTTATGTCCTTGAGCACTATTGCTTCAGCGGCTCGGCCGCCCAGCAGGGATACAATGGTCTGCTCCATGTACTTTTTAGTGATGTAGCCTCTTTCTTCGCCGGGGAGGGGCATCGTATAGCCTCCGGCCATGCCGGTCGGTATGACTGATATCATGTAGGTAGGATCTATCTCGGTCAACACCTCGAAGAGAATGGCATGCCCCGCTTCATGGTATGCGGTTATCCTTCTTTCTTTATCGGAGATGACGCGGGATTTCTTTTCGGTTCCTATTCCGACCTTTACGAAGGCCTTGCGGAGATCGTCCATATCGATCTCCTTCTTGTTGAACCTGGCGGCAAGAAGCGCGGCTTCATTGAGGAGATTTTCAAGATCAGCGGGGGTGAAGCCGGAAGTGGTTTGCGCCACTACTTTGAAGTCTACGCTTGAAGCTATCTGCTTTGCTTTGGCGTGTATCTGCAAAACGCTTTCACGGCCCTTCACATCTGGCTTGCCGACGACAATGCGCCTGTCGAACCTGCCCGGGCGAAGAAGCGCCGGATCAAGTATGTCAGGCCTGTTCGTGGCAGCCATGATTATGACTCCTTCATTAAGGCCGAAGCCGTCCATCTCAACCAGAAGCTGATTCAAAGTCTGCTCGCGCTCGTCGTGGCCGCCGCCAAGGCCTGCGCCTCTTCGCCGGCCCACTGCGTCAATCTCGTCTATAAAAACAATGCAAGGTGTGTTTTTCTTCGCCTGCTCAAAAAGATCCCTAACGCGCGAAGCGCCCACGCCAACAAACATTTCAACGAAATCAGAGCCTGAAATGCTGAAGAACGGGACTCCGGCCTCGCCGGAAACCGCTTTGGCGAGATAGGTCTTGCCAGTACCGGGAGGGCCGACGAGAAGCACGCCCTTGGGTATGCGCGCGCCTATGTCGGTGAACTTCTTGGGTTGCTTTAAAAACTCGACTATCTCTTCAAGCTCGGCTTTCTCTTCGACAAGGCCAGCCACTTGCTCGAAGGTTATTTTCTTCTTTTCATCCACTGTTATTCGGGCCTTGCTCTTTCCGAAGGACATGATTCGGTTCCCGCCGGAGCCGCCTTGCATTTGCTGTACCATGAATAAAAGAAGGAATATGGAGATGATTGCAATGATTATCATAGGAATCAGCTGCATTAAGTAGCTGGTCTTAGCGGTCTGCTTTGTATCGGCGTCCAAATTGTGATCAACCGACAACTCAGTAATCATGTTCATAAAGACATCCATGCTCGGTATCTCAACTAAATAGACCGCGTCCTCGTCAGGATTCTCTCCCTGAAGGTATACGGTAGCCTTTCCGGCGTTGCTGATGTCCGCATCCCGCACAATGTCAATCCTCTTGACCTTGTTGCTGTTTATGTCGCTGATCAGCCTGCTGTAAGTATACTGCGTAGTGGCGACCGCATTGGCGGAGCTACGCAGGGCTGTCACTACAGCTACAATGGCGACTAAAATAATCATATATAAAACGATGCTGCTCATGTACTTTCTCAACTAATGCCATCCGCCGCGCAAAACTTGCAAAAAGTCTTTGCAATATTTCTGCGTGTTGCGCAGCTTTCTCCCTTCTATGTTTTTGGCAAGCCCTTATGGGCAGATGCTCGAAGTTTCGCCTGAATTCGCAAATCCGCCTTTATGGAGAAGCTGAAATCCTTGAACGCCCGCTTGGCTCTCATCCGCAAATATACCGCTTTTCATCAAATGTTCCTTTTTTGGAGCTTGATTATCCATTAAAGCCTGTATAATCAAGCTCCAAAAAAGGTAATTTTATATGAAAAGCAGTATAGGTGGAAAAGCTGTTCCGAGCTTCTTGCAATATCAAAGAATTCCTAATTTCAGGCGTTTCACCGCATTTGCGGATAATCCCCTTACGCGCAAAAATGGAAAATTCATATGCAAATCAGTATAGCATGAACCGACATGCCCTTTTAGGCGCCTGGCTGCGCGATGAGCCGGAGGGGGAGGATTAATTCCGAATTGCGCCCGTTTAAATTCTTCGCCCTTTAGGGCGCTTTAATGCGTCTTCATGCCGATGCGCAATAATTGAGCCGATTACGCATTGAAGAAGCGCGCAATTCTGCTTCAAAATCAGTTCTTTCTAAATGCGCTTCAAAAAGCGAGCGGAAAATGCGCGGCGCTAGCCTTATTATATCGAGGGGAAGCCAAATGTCCCGATTAAAATTGGATCATTACGCTCCGGATTAATCGTAGTTTTGAGCTTTGTTCTCCGCGCCGGTTAAACTGGCGCTCTCCGCGCCGGTTAAACTGGCGCTCTCCGCATCGGCAAGCAAGGCGCTTTCCACGCCGGCTAAAAAAGGTGCTTTCCCTGGGCATCGCTATATTAAACGCATCCATGAAAACCTATAAATATAAGCTTATTCTTTTAATAGATGAGCAGTCAAAGGCCTTTGCAGCTTTATCATCCTCTTTCACCTTATATAATGATTCGAGTGCCAAAGTGGCTTTTACGAGAAAATCGACCTGCAAGAATGGCTTCAATAAGCCGTTCTCCATCGCAGTTTTTGCTCTAAACAGGATTTTGACACCCGAATCATATGAAGCTGCAAATATACAGATTTGCGGTCAAATGCACTTGTTTTGGAGCTTGATGCTGCAAAGCTCCAAAATAGGAACTTTCATATGCAAATCAGTATGCCCCGCAGACAGGCGCGCCTGGAGGAGGCAAAAAGCTGCCGCCTCTAGGAATTATACATCAACCGCCACTGAAAGCAAAGCTATTTTTCAATTCTGACATCAGGATTGCTGAATTTTCTCTGGATCGCGCGAGAAGATTTGAAATTCTGCTCGCAATATTGCAGGATAAGGCAAAGTTTAAAAAAAGATCTGATGTCGAGCTTGGAAAAAAAGAAATTTGCAGATGCATAGCGAAAATAAAAGAGAAATTAGCCTTTATTGCAATAATAGGCTTTCGTTTCACCTCTGCATGATTTATACTAACATAGTGTGATTTGAAAAGCAATGACAAGGAAAATAATTTGCTTGCTTTAGTTTTCAGGAATTTTCAGACATCCTCTTATCCTTTTCTGCGCAAGCCTCCACCGCTTTTATGATGGAATTCTCAAACCCGAGGGAAATTAGCGCCGCTATGCCCTCTATGGTGGAGCCTCCGGGAGAGCACACGCTGTCAATGAGAGCCCAGGGATGCATGCCTGAGAGCGCAATGTTCCTGGCGCTTCCAGATATGGCGCAGGCAGCGGCTTCAAGCGCCTGCTTCTTGCTCATTCCGAGCAGGACTCCCGCTCTTGCGAGGCTGTCCGCAAACAGATAGACAAAGGCGGGAGAGCAACCCGCTATCGCCGTGAAAGCGCTGAATAGGGACTCATCAAGCTCCATAGCGCTTCCGATTGAAGAGAACAGGTCGAGTATGAGCTTTTTCTGCTCAGTCGCAACCGCCTCATTCGCGCATAAGGCGGCGGCGCCTTCCCCGATGGCGCAGTTTATATTTGGCATGACTCGTATGATCGGAGCGTCAAATCCAAGCATGCCCCTGAGCTTGTACAGGGTCTGCCCGCCGGCTATAGAGACTAAAAGGCATCCTTTCGCTTTTATGAACTCTCCCGCATTTTTTAGAAGCTGGGGCAAGCTTATCGGCTTGACTCCGAGAAAGACGACATCTGAAGCTTCTATAAGCTCCTTTGCGTCCGCTGCAGCGCGAATGCCGAAGGAGTCTTCGCGGCTCTTCAAAAGATCCGCGTCTTTATCGTATACTACGCAGTCTTGAGCGCTGAAGAAGCCCGAGTCAAGGCAACCCTTAACAATTGAGCCTGCCATGGCGCCGCAGCCTATGAATCCATATGTCATTCGCTAACCTCCTCATGCAAGGCAGAGCCTCTACCAAGAGGCAGAGCCTCTACCAAAGAGCATATTTGATATAAGCAAGGAATCTATGATGATTTGATGAAAATTTGATTAAGGCTCGCCAAGCTTTTTATCCACTCATAAGTTGCGCCATGCTTAACTGCAGCTTATAGCAGCCGTATATGAAAATGCCTATTTTGGAGTCCAATTAAACTATTTCAATGTTGCAAAACAGGCGCTTTCATGCGCGAATCAGCATGGGTCGCTTTTAGCATATTGAACATACTATTATATAGGCATGTTGAAATAATGTGAGAACATTCAAAACCGGGATAATCGAGCCTGTCCTTGCCGCAAGGCGCTGCGCATTTGCGCCTGCGGCTTGCGTATGGTATACTTTTCGTTGTAAAATTCCTCAAAGCTCTAAAAAATAGTTTTTTTGATTATCTAAATGCCTGCTCAGGCTATACCGATATGCATTCAAATATACATATTTTGAGATTTCCCATCAACTTTCAAGGTGCGAAATGCAGATATCAATCACACTCGCAGGGCAGCCAAGCTACAAAACAGGAATTTTCATATGCAATCAGCATAGAGCATCGGCAAGCATCCGAATTTCGCGCTCGATATGCCCCGCGCATCTCATTTTACCCTAGCGGGCTAATTGCATGCGTCCTGGCTTGGACGAAAGAGCATAGGCGAAAGCGTTCGCGAGCAAGCGTTAACGCTTGCCTCAACGGCTTATGCATATGCTTCCCTTGAGTTTGGCAAATTTTGTTTCAGACTGGACGCATTTCAATCCCGTTTTGAAGCATATATCGATGCTCAGGAAATTCAGAGATGTTGCGGCTTGATTTATCAGCGTTCATGCAGCGTGAACTTGTTCATGCAGCGTGAACTTGTTCTTGTTCATGCAGCGTGAACGAGTTCAGAAGTTGGAAATTCTATATTCTCACCATTATAAGGAAAAGCTCCAAGAACGGAAATTTCATATGCAAATCAGCATACATATGCCGCTTGCATTTTGAGCGGCATGCATCGCCGCAGCGCCTCCGATATCAGCCAAAGGCGATAGGGCGATTAGATCAAAAACCAAGATCTGAGCGCCAGGCAAAATAAAGCCATTGCGGCATAACGCACAGCTGCGGGAATCTCTAGGGGCGTTATCGGCTTCGCGCCTGCTATACCGCTTTTCATCAAATGTTCCTTTTTTGTTGATTGTACATAGAGCGGTGCTAAATGCCTGTATCGGCATTTTGCACTCGCTGTATAATCAACAAAAAAAGCCAGTTTTAATGAAAAGCAGTATAGCAAGGCGGAAAAGTCGGACGATTCCTAGCCGGGGGAGGACAATAATGGGTAGATTATTCGGCACGGACGGAGTCCGGGGCGTCGCCAACAGCGAACTTACGCCGGAGCTGGCGTTTAGTTTGGGGAGGGCTGGCGCTTACGCGCTGACTAAAGAAAACAACCACAGGCCTCAGATCATTGTGGGGATGGACACCAGGGTCTCAAGCGGCATGCTTGAGGCTGCGCTGGCGGCGGGCATGTGCTCAATGGGGGCGAAAGTATTTCACGCCGGCGTAATACCTACGCCGGGAATCGCGTACCTAGTTCGCAAGTACCAGCTTGACGCGGGAGTGGTCATATCGGCGTCTCACAACCCCATGCAGGACAACGGGATAAAGTTCTTCAACAGAGAAGGCTACAAGCTCCCGGATCAGATCGAGGAAGAGATAGAAAGAATCATCGAATCAAACCTGGAGAATCTTCCAAGGCCTGTAGGCGATCAAGTGGGAATCAGGGTGAATGCTGAAAAGAGCCTGGAAGATTACGTTTCATTTTTAAAGTCCACCTTTATAGATGAAGAGAACCCTGCCTTGAACTTGGAAGGGCTGAAAATCGCTGTCGACTGCGCAAACGGGGCGACATATAAAGCCGCGCCGCTGGTGCTGAGGCAGCTAGGAGCGGACGTCCATCCTATTTTCTTCGAGCCTGACGGCGTAAACATCAACAGGGGCTGCGGCTCGACCCATATAGGGCCGCTTGCGTCTTTCGTCAAGGAGCGCGCTATGGACATAGGCATCGCTTTGGACGGTGATGGCGACAGAGTGGCGTGCGTCGACGAGAACGGCATGATTCTGGACGGAGATCAAATCATGTCCATATGCGGCTGGAGCATGAAGAAGCGAGGAAAGCTGAAAAAAGATACAATAGTCGCTACAGTCATGAGCAATATGGGTTTTTTCATGCTTGAGAAGGAAAAAGGGATCCACATAGAAAAAACGGCGGTCGGCGACAGGTATGTCCTGGAAAGGATGCTGGAGCTGGGATGCAACCTAGGCGGAGAGCAGTCCGGGCACGTGATATTCTTGGAGCACAACACCACGGGAGACGGGCTGTTGACCGCGCTTCAGCTTCTTAAGAACATGAGGGAGAAGGACGTGCCCTTGTCAAAGCTGAACGCCGTTATGGAAGTTCTGCCGCAGTCACTGAGAAACGCCAGGGTATCCCCCGAAAAGAAAGAGTCATATCTCGAGAACGAGGAGATACGTCTTGAGATAGAGGCTCTTGAAGCCAAGTACTCCGGATCCGGCAGGCTTCTTATAAGGCCGTCTGGAACCGAAGCGCTTATAAGGGTAATGATAGAAGGCAGAAACCCTCAGGAGATTGACGCCGACGCAAAGCGCATGGTTCAGATCTTGGAGGAGCGCCTCGGGTAGCAGGATGCCTTGATTATACTGATTGCATATGAAACCGCCTATTTTGGAGCTTGGCTGCGCCGTGATTGCGATTGAAATCGGCATTTCGCGACTTGAAAGTGGATAAGCAAGCTCCTAAATAGGTGCGTTTGAATGCAAATCTGCATGCGACATGCATCTGCATGCATATAGGCATGGCATTCTCATTTGGAACTCAAGTCTGGCTCAGCCAGATTCGAAATTGGGCGCCTTCTATACTGCTTTGCACTCTAAAGTTCCTATTTTGATGTAGGATAATACAATTAGCGCGAAATGTGGATATAGTCATTTCGCACGCTTCAAGTGGACTCTCAGGCATCAACAGCCTGTTTCCCGGCTAGAGCAAAAGCCCCAGGCTCTTGAGCATGAACACGCCAATGGTGAAGGTCGCCACTGAGCACAGCATCGTAATTGCTACGATGCTTGCGGCCAGCGGCCCGTCGTTACGCATTCTATCAGCCATTATGTAAGAGCTTACCGCAGTCGGAGCGGCAAATGTTACATATATGATGGCGATATTCTCACCCCTGAAACCTATTGCGGCGGCGAGAGGAATGACAAGCGCAGGTATGGCAATAAGCTTAATTGATGAGGCGATGCAGGCGGATTTAAACTTGCCTTTGGCATTTTTCAAGCTTATGGAGGCGCCTATGGCAAGAAGCGCCAATGGAGTGGAAATTGCCGCCATGGAATTCAGGCTTGAGCTTAAGAACGAGGGAAGCGAAAGCCTGAAGAAGGAGAAGGGGAGGCCGAGAACGATTCCTATTATAAGAGGGTTTTTGGCTATCCCTGCAAGGGCTTGCTTTAACTGTCCTCCCTTTTTCACATCTTCCGCCTGCGCTCCCGCGATGAGGCATATTATTGCGAGGACGTTGTAGAGCGGAATGATGAATGTGGCTATCAAGGCGGCTTTTCCCGTATAGGCCTCGCCCATGATGTTCGCTATTATGGGAATGCCTATCAAAGCGTAGTTTCCTCTGAAGCAGCCTTGCGTAAAGGCGCCTGCCTCGCTTTTTTCAACGAGCCGGCTTGCGGCGAGCCACCCGGCTGCAAATGCGGCCAAGGTGCCGGCGACGGAAAACAGGATGAGCCGAAAATCAAAAACCGTCGTGAAATCTGATGCGGCTATATCCCTGAAAAGAAGCATCGGCAGGGCCAGGTTGAAGACTATCCAGTTCAACTTCCTGATTGTTTCAGGATCCAAGATCCCTTTGCGGCCCGTAAAGAATCCGATGAAGAGAATGACGAACACCGGCGCGACCACATTGAAGCTGAAGAGAAAGTCATTTAGGATCATCTTTTTCTATTCCCTTCATCGTAAGCTCTATTCTCTTCTTGACGGCATCCACCCTGACGACTTTCACTTTTACTATGTCTCCGACGGAAACTACATCCAGCGGATGCTTTACATACCTGTTCGCCATCTGGGAGATATGGACAAGCCCGTCCTGATGGACTCCGATGTCAACGAAAGCCCCGAAATCGATGACGTTTCTAACAGTCCCCTGCAAAACCAGGCCTTCCTTCAAATCCTCAATGGAGAGGATATCGCTTCTTAGCACTAAAGGAGGCATTTCCTCCCTCGGATCGCGGCCGGGCTTTTCCAATTCATTTATAATGTCCTTTAGAGTCGGAGTCCCGATGCCAAGCTCCTCTGCCAGGGAGTCGAAATCATTTATCCTGCCCCTGAGGTTTTTCAGCTTCCTTTGCGTCACATCAATGAGAGAGCAGCCCAAATGGGCCAGGAGCTGCTCGGCGGCTTTGTAAGATTCCGGGTGGACTCCGGTATTGTCAAGCGGATGATCAGAGTCCGGTATGCGCAGGAATCCGGCGCACTGCTCGAAGGTTTTCGCGCCTAGCTTCTTTACGTTTTTAAGCTCCTTGCGGCTTTTGAACTTCCCGTTTTCTTCCCGGTACTCCAAAATGTTCTTGGCTACGGCGCCGCTGACTCCGGCTACATAGTTTAGAAGGGAAGGGGATGCTGTGTTAAGATCCACCCCGACATTGTTGACGCAGCCTTCGACTACGCCTCCCAGAGCTTCATTGAGCTTCTTCTGGTTCATGTCATGCTGGTACTGGCCGACGCCGATGGACTTTGGATCAATCTTCACAAGCTCTGCCAGGGGATCCTGAAGCCTTCGGCCAATTGACACCGCGCTTCTCAAAGAGACGTCAAAATCCGGAAATTCCTTTGCGCCAAGCTGGGATGCGGAGTAAACGGATGCGCCGGCTTCATTTACAATTACATAGTAGATCTTGCGATCGATCTCCTTTAAGAGATCCGATACGAAACTTTCGGTCTCCCTGGAGGCAGTGCCGTTTCCGATTGCTATTAGATTTACGCTGTGCTTTTCAAGAAGGCTTTTAATATAAACCTTAGCTTGCTGGATCTTTGCCGTCATCTTGGGAATGCTGCAATAAGCCACTCCAGTTTCGAGAACTTTGCCTGTATCGTCAATGACCGCTACCTTGCATCCTGTTCTAAAGCCTGGATCCAGAGCCAGAACCGTCTTGCCCTTTATCGGAGGCTGCAGCAGCAGCTGCCTCAGATTTTCTCCGAATACGCGTATGGAGACTTCCTGCGCCTTTTCAGTAAGTTCGTTTCTTATGTCTTTTTCCACAGAAGGGGAGATGAGGCGCTTATAGGAGTCTTCTATCACATAGGAGATGAATTCCTTAGTAAATCGGTTCTCCTTAACGATGAGATTGTAGAGCATGGAGAGGATCTGCTCTGCGGGCGCTTCAAGCTGCACCTTTAGAATATCTTCGCTTTCTCCTCGGTTTATCGCAAGTACACGGTGCCCAGCTATTTTTTGAACCGGCTCATGGAAGTCGCGGTACATCTCATAATTGGACTGGCTGCCGTCTTCAAAGGAGGCGTAGGAGGACAGGATGGAGTTGTCCCATGTCATCTTGCGTATCGCCTGGCGGTAGTTGGCATCGTCTGATATAATCTCCGCAATGATGTCTCCCGCTCCATCCAAGGCTTCTTTGGCGCTGTGAACTTCATTTTCAGGATTCACGTATGCCAGCGCAAGCTCCTCAAGAGGCTTTGAGCAGTCCTGAGCCCAAATCGCCAAAGCCAAAGGCTCCAGGCCGCGCTCCTTTGCAACGGTTGCACGGGTGCGCCTCTTGGGGCGAAACGGCCTGTAGATGTCGTCTATCTCCGTTACAGTAACGGCTTTATCCAGAGCTTCTGAGATTTCTTCTGTCAGCTTTTCCTGCGCCGCGATGCTCTTTCTCACCTGCTCTCGCTTTTCATCCAGGCCTCGAAGATAGTTGAGCCTGTCGTAAAGGCTTCGCAGAACCTGATCATCCAGGGAGCCGGTAGCCTCTTTCCGGTATCTGGCTATGAAGGGTATGGTGTTGTCTTCGTCGATAAGCTTTACTGTGTTGGCGACTTGCGTAGATGTGAGTTTGAACTCTCTTTCGAGGGCTTTTAAGATATCCATCCAATCTTCCTTTCTTATTTTGCGCGGAGCAGCGATTCTTAACGCCCCGTTTTATTAATATACTACTTTTAAGCGCCAAATGCAAAGACTTGGACGAAAATGCCCTCAGGCCCAACTTATGCTTCGTGGGGCCGGACATTGAGAAATCCTAATATTTTTTAAAAACAGCATATTTGATGTTTTTGGACAGTATATTCTATATGAGGGTTTTAAAAATCCAAATGCATGTCTCGGTGAAGCATTTAATGAATGCTTTTAAGCATTGTCCATTAAACCTGCCGAATATTAGCATATAGCGCCGATTTTTTTATTGATCTTAGGTATCATTATTACAAAATAATCTCAAGAATGGTTATATAATTCTATACAGATAAAGTCACGTCTCTTAAGTTTGTTATCGTATGTCAAATAAAGTGCCGTGATGGGATATAAGAGTGAATGTTGAAAGCTTAAAACGAGAATGTTTAGTAAACCACCGCGATTTTGCTCCTTCCGAACACAAGGGTTTTTTTTCTGATATGCTTATGCTCAGCGCAATGCATTGAATTTTGAGCTGGATTATCAAATGAGCAGCTGTATAATGGAGCTCTATTTCTGTAAAAATACATGCCGCAAGTTTTATGCTGATGCGCATATGAAAGCTCCTATTTTGGAGCTTGAATGTACAGCGAGAGGGATGCCGATATCGGCATTTAGCGCCTTGATAGCGCTGAATTAATGCATTTGAGAATTTCAGCGCCAGTGGATAATCAAGCTCTACAGATTTTCATCAAATGTTCCTTTTTTTGTTGATTATCCTTTGAATGGTGCGAAAAGATCTGCATTTTGCACTCGCTGTATAATCAAGCTCCAAAAAAGGCAATTTTCTGTGAAAATCAGTATCCAAAACAGATGCATTTGACTGCATATCTACATAGGCGGATGCAAGCCTTGCCGCGCGGCGTTTTAGCTTTCTTGTCTGGAGGAGAGGCCATGCAGCTGGAAGTGTATGCAGATGTTGTGTTTTTCATAAATTTCGCTATGGATTGCCTGATTCTATGGGTTGCCGGAAAGCTTTCCAGATCCAGGGCGAGGCTTTGGAGGCTGCTTCTGGGTTCAGGGCTTATGGCGCTTATGTACTGCGCCATGGTTTTTGTCGCGGATTTGCATATCTTCTATCACATGGCGTCAGCGGTGCTGATGCTGATGATAGGCGTATGGGTGGCGTACCTGCCGACGAAGGCCATAGCTTTCATAAAGCTCATCGCAATGAGCTACGCCGCTTCATTCTTCATCGGCGGCATAGGGACGGCGCTCTTCTACTCCACGCAGTTTAACAACATTCTGGGAAGCATTGCCGATGTAACGGTCAATCATTTCTCTCTGCCGATATTAGTCATTGCCTCTGTGACCTTCTACGCAGTTTTCAAGATTGCGTCGGTTTGGCTTGACAGCAGGGCGCTAAAGCGCCAGCTCTGCCTATCTGTAAGGATCTTTTTCGGCGAAAGGGAATGCGAGTTTAACGCTCTGGTTGATACGGGGAATTCTTTAAGGGATCCTTTGAGCCATTGCCCCGTCATTGTCGCGGAGTTCGACAGCGTCAAGAATTTCCTGCCGGATAGCATGAAGCTTATTTTTTACGAAAAACAGGAGAACGACTTGCAGCACTTGCTTGCGGGAGCCGAAGGAAGCACCTTCTCAGGAAGGCTCAGGATGATTCCCTACGAGAGCCTGGGGCGGAAAAACGGCTTGCTTATCGGCTTCAGGCCGGACAAAGTTGAAATAGACAATGGAAAAGGCGTAATATTGCTTCAAGATGTAGTAATAGGAATTTACAATTTTACTCTGTCTTCCGACGGAGGCTATCAAGGGCTCCTAAACCCCGAGATGATTGCCTGAGCCAAGGCTATCCTATGCTTAAAGCGTAAGAATTGGAATGGAGGAATTCGAATGTTGCACCTTAAGATTATCAGCCTAAGCGTCAAGGATTTTTTTATGAAGCTCTGGGCAAGGCTGCCATGGATAAAAACCGATTTCGGCAAGATTTTCTATATTGGCGGAAGTGATGTGCTGCCTACGCCCCTAAATGCCGACGAGGAAGCCGAGCTTCTTGGAAGGCTCGGAACTGACGAAGATATTCAGATAAAGTCCATCCTCATTGAGAGAAACCTCAGGCTTGTCGTCTACATAGCCAGGAAGTTCGAAAACACCGGCGTGAACGTGGAGGATTTGATTTCAATCGGAACCATAGGGCTAATCAAGGCTATAAATACATTCAGAACCGATAAGAAGATCAAGCTTGCAACCTATGCGTCGCGCTGCATCGAAAATGAGATTCTGATGTACTTGAGGCGCAATACGCGCACGAAATCGGAAGTGTCCATTGACGAGCCGCTAAATGTGGACTGGGAGGGAAACGAGCTTCTTCTTTCAGATATCTTAGGCACCGATGTGGATGTCATATCCCGGGACATTGAAGATGAGGTTGACAGGGATTTGCTGAATAAAGCGCTTGAGAAGCTTACAAAGCGCGAGAAGAGGATAGTGGAGCTCAGGTTTGGGCTGGAAGCCGGAGGGGAGGAGAAGACCCAGAAAGAAGTCGCTGATCTGCTGGGAATATCCCAGTCGTACATCTCCAGGCTGGAGAAGAAGATAATTGGAAGACTCAGAAGAGAAATGAGCCGAATGGCGTGATTGATTGATGGATGATTTTTTGCTTCATCTTAAGATTCTAGAGAGAATCCTAAGAGAAAAGCGCGAAATTCTAGAGCAGATACTAGCCATTTCAGAAAACCAAGCGGTAGTTTTGGAAAGCTATCAGGACGACTTTGCCAGGGCTATGCATTCCGGAATGAGCAAGGAAAAACAGAAGCTTATAGATATAGCGCTTAAAAACGATGGGGTCTTTGAGACCGTATTCAATGAAATAGTAGACGTCTTCGAACAAGAGGCGCCTGGATGCAAACGGGTGGTTGAGAAGCTTCAGGAGCATATAAAGGCGGTAGCTTCAACAGACGCTCTCATTCGCTCGCAGGAGGCTAAAAACTCAGAGCTTGCTAGAAGAAAATCGCCCGTGTATTCTTAAGGATGCTGTTTTTCATTGAAAGCTCCTATTTTGGAGCCTGATTATACAGGCATACCCTAATTATATACTGATTTTCATTGAGAATTACCTTTTTTGGAGCCAGATTATAAAGCTGGTGCGATTGATATTGGCATTTCGCACCTTGAAAGCGGATGCGAAATCAGCGCGTTTGGCTGCGCGTCAGTATAAATGATTTGCAGTCATATGCGCTTTGGCAGTTTCATATGCGAATCATGCTGCAAGCCTAAATGAAAGAAGCTGAAGAACACGCGTGTTCTTCAGTTTCTTTTTGTGCGACCGGCATGAATGACAGCTAGGCGGTGCGAGACCGCTGTGGGCTTGGCAGTAGGAACCACGAGCCAAAGGCAAGGGTGTCCATCGCGGGGTAGAATCTGAAGGAAGCTGGAGGCAAGCCCTCGGTCTAAGGTACACGAACCAAACTGGAGGCTGGCTTGCGCCGGACGAGCTTGCAAAACAAAGCGAAGTCCAATGCCGCCCGAAGCGCATGCAGCAGACTTTGGCGGATATATGAGGGGAAAGCGGCCGTTCCTGCCCGGCGGGGCCTGGCGGGACGCCGCGGTGCGGGGAGATATTCTCTAAAACGGCGGCCCATGCGGCAATGTACGGTTGAACGCCGGAAGCCGGCAAGATTCGCAGCAGTGGG
>JAISZB010000103.1 GCA_031269465.1 Clostridiales bacterium
AAATGAAATGCAACAGATACAGCCAGTAGAAATCCATAGGGAAGCACGGCGTCATTTAGTTTGCGAAAAAAAATGCAGGGGCGGATCCCTGTGGATCAATGCAAGCGCAGCGCAGAAAGCCGGACGCTTCAACGCCTGCCGCCGTTCAAGCGCGGGGAGATCAAGGCGCTTTCGGGGGAGGGGCCCGGCGCGCCGGCCATCGCGGCGGGGATCGGCGGGGGCGAGGCCTCCGCCGGCCGCAGGACGGCGAGGCGACTGGACGTCGGTTCGGCGGAGAGGCTCGTGCATTTCGCCGAGGCGGGCGGGGCGGCGCATGGAAAAAGCCGCAAGAATTGCCGCAAGCCTCTGAAAATTGCTAAACGCTCCGATTTCATGGCGTTCGCCGGCGAGAAGCCGGGTGAGGGGCGGCCGCCCGACGCAGCGGCGGGGCGCGCGAAGCTGCAGCCGGAGCTTTCGGGGAAGCCCGCCCTTTGCGCCAAGACGCCATGCAACTGCATAGATCCGGGCGTTATGCCGATTAAGAATACAGATTTGGCGCTGAAGGTCCGGCGCAAGCCCAAAAGCGAGAAAGCCCGCCAAAGCGGGAGGGCTTTGGGGGCGGGCGTCGAAGGGCGGCCTGAAGCGGCGGGGGCTCGCGAGGAGTCCGGCCATTGGGAAATCGGCTCGGCCGCAGGAAAGAAATCAGACAAGTCCGCAGTTCCGGCGATAGTCGAGAGGAAGGCGCGCAGCCAGATCGCCGCGGAACCCGGCGGCTGGGCAGGTTGCCGCAAGCTTCGGCGAGGCGGTCGGAAGCTTCGGCGAGGCGGTCGGAAGCTTCGGCGAGGCGGTCGGAAGCTTCGGCGAGGCGGCCGGCGGCGTCTTTAAAAGCGCCGCAGGCGGCAACGGCCGGGAGTTCGCGGGGCTTGGGACGGGTGGAGAGGGTTCCGCTCCCTCTATTTCCGCTTGGGAAGAGGTAAAAAATCCCTATGGCATCTGTTGCATTTGATATTGCAATTTATAAGAAAAATGAAAGTCATTTTTGGCAAAATATTAAATCGTTTTTCATCTTGACTTTAGACCTGCTTTATGCTGTAACATTAAACTCATAACAAGTACGAGAGAGAAATTGTTTTATAACAAGAAGCACTTTAGATGAATATGACTAGGAAAACCATTTTAGTTAAAACCTGAAAAACGAAAGCGGAAGATTATGCTTTTCAATTTACGGCACCATTAACTTTAAAGACCAGTTTTTTCAAAATGCACTGAAATGCAAGAAAGTACAGAAGAAACAGATGCCATGGATGAAAATGCCTCAAGGAAATGCTGATTCAATTAGAAGAACTTGAACTCAAATGTAAATGCGCTGCAGAGATAATTAAACGGCAGTTCAAAGTGAAATCACCCCGTATTTGCAATACCACTTCAAAGAGCCAATATTCCTTTCAGTGGAGGAATATGCCCGTTGCCGGCTCATTGGCGCAAAAGAGCATTGAATGCAAGCCTTTATTTACAGTTGCTTTGAAAAAGGAAAGAATTCATTTTTCATTGAAATCCCTTGCGCAGAATGAAGCTCTCGCAGAGACCATGAAATGAAAAATGAATTCTTCCCTATTTTTTGCTGATATATTGGCTTTTCAGGACTATCATTTGCAAGAAAAAGAATTTGTCATTCAGCTTGTATCAGGTTTAGCCATGCTGATTTGCATATGAACTCCTATGACGTTGCGATTCACCGCCCAGAATGAAATTAGTAGAATAAAGCAACCGAATATCGAAGGTAAATTCTAAATTTATTAAATATCGGCGTATAATGGTTGGCTTTATTAAGTCCTGCGGGCGCTTTCGCACTAACCCTATGCTTCAGGCGTCTTTATCCTGGCAGATACTTGCAGCAGATATTTGTCAAAGTCAACCCCGCTCAATTCATTAAGAAGAAAGACATTGTAGACTGGCGCGTCAAAGACAATGTTGTTTTCGAGCGCATATTTTTCAATTCGCTGAGGCAGATCATTTGTCTGGCTGTAATATCCTCTCGTGTATCCTACAAGATAATACCCTTCACTCATAATGTGAGGCCCGTCGGGATCCATGGCGAAAAATCTGTCGGGTTCAGAGGGATGCTTCAAAAAATCGCTCATGCTATCGAAATATCCCCCAATGGGATATAGCACGCTTCCATCGTTTTCATCGCAGAATTTCCTAAAGGGTTCTAAAAACGGCTGGTGCTTCGAGAAGTCATTGACCAAGCCTAGCTTAATGGCTCTTTGCTCCACATGCTGCACGCTTATTCTGTTTTCGTCGGCAGCAAGGCCTTCCTGCATTCCTATCAAAAATTCATTCAGGACTTTAAACAAGTACTTAGTCTGCTCTATTTTATCGAGAAGAGAGTTTTTCTGTTCTTGCAGCAGCTTTATTGTTTTTTCGGGAGATTTGCACTGCATGATTTCGCTTATCTTCTTCAGTGGAATGCCGAACTGCTGTAAATAAGTTACCAGATTGACAGTGCTTATCTGCTCAGGCGCATAATATCTATATCCATTGGAGCGCCTCTCTACAGGAGAAAACAAGCCTGACTCATCGTAGTAGATTAACGTAGAGCGATTTAATTTAGTGTATTCTGAGAAGTTGCCTATCGTCAAAAGTTCTTTCTCCTTCATC
The DNA here is from genome assembly GCA_031269465.1 of Clostridiales bacterium. Taxonomy (GTDB): domain Bacteria; phylum Bacillota; class Clostridia; order Lachnospirales; family WQUN01; genus JAISWZ01. The sequence goes on from JAISZB010000103.1 coordinate 2,641, forward strand.
AGTCTATGGCCTCCAATGCGAAACTGCAAATCTCAGTATGCCTGAATTCTTGTATATGCTTATATTTATTATTTCTTGCATTCATATCAAATATTCATCAAAATTCTCTTTGGAAGTCAAATAAATGCATTCAAAGTTTCTATTTTTGAGCTGATTATACAATAGATTATAAATCTCAAAATAGGTGCATTTGACTCTGAATCTGCATACTAAAGTTTGAATTGCCCATGCGGGTTAAAACAAATAGATCGCTCACTGAACAGCTATATCAGCCGAATTTCAACTTCCTAAAAAATGCTCTGGAAATTCTGCTTCAAACCTAACGCCTGAAGGAAAATTTTGAATGCAACCCTGCTTTCAGAGTTGACTTTCCCGCCGCATTGAAAGTTGCATGCCAGGCCGCTGGAGTCGGCATACGTATCCGGGGGAATTTAGCGTCTAAACACGCGTTAAAAGCGTTGATTCACGCACTAGCTGGGTTGCGCCCCGTCTTCGCCGCCATAATCGTATCAAAGCCGTACGGTTCCATCGGAGCATGACGGCGCTCCATCACGCTTGGCATTATTTATACCGCTTTTCATCAATTGTTACTTTTTTGGAGCTTGATTATCCATTGAATGGTGCGAAATGCCGATATCGGCATTTTGCACTCGCTGTATAATCAAGCTCCAAAAAAGGTATTTTTATATGAAAAGCAGTATAGATAGCCATATAACAGCTTTTATGCCGATATCCAGTGCCGAGTCCTTTAGGATAAATCGGTATATTTTTAGATGAGGGAGCGCTGGAGAGAGTTCCAGATCGATCTTGAAATATATCAATTTAAGATAACTATTTGGATCCATCAAGCCGCTTGCGGCTTGCCTGCCGGCTTTGCCGGCGGGCGCGGGCGCACCCTTGACTTGGGAACTGAGGCAAAAAACGGAGATTATACATTTAAGGAGTTGATTCGTACATCGCTGATTCGTACATTTAAGTCATTGATTCACGCATTTGAAGCCTTGATCTTTGCATTACGAGCTACGCGCTCACCTCCATTCCCAGCCGGGCGTCTGCAAACACAGGGGGGCTTCCTGAATCGGCTTCTTCGCGGCGCAGGCGGATGGGAGTGCAGGAAAGCTTAAATTTCAGCATTTCGTTGTAGTCTTTTGGCGTGCGCTTGACCGCTTGGATCGCCTCGGAGCGCCGGCGGGGCGGCTGCAGAATGCAGCGCGCCACTTGAATCAGGCGCTGGTGCGCCTTCAGGGCTTTAGTATTCTTGCTGAATCTATGGGCGGGATGCATTTGCATCTTCTGGTTCTTGAAGCCCTCGTTTTCAACCGATCGACTCTTCCTTCCAAGGGCGGCGATCCCAGCCGCCATTCGCTTGGACGGTATTTTAACGCTGGTTGTGCATGGAAACGCGAAACTGCCCGGCTTCTTCATGCAGGCCCCAGACATTGCATGATCGTTGTACATAATTTCAGACCTGCAGGCGCATTCAAGCCTTGCGGCGCATTGATCGCCCCCCTTCTCCTTTGGGAAGGCGGCTTGCCTTTCGTCATTCCCGCACCCGACCTTGGCTTCGCAGATCTTCTAGCTATTTGAGGGACCTTGCCGCTCTGCAGCCTAATTATGCAGTTGCGGCCGCGTTTCATGTGTATTATGGCAGATTTTTCAAGCCTTGTCTGCATCAATTTCTCATTCCTATGGATTTTCCGTCGAATATAGAATATTCAATGCAGGTCAATTTGGGGCAGGCAGCTGCATTCTAAACCCGCGCAAAGAGGGTGCGGATTGCAACGAGCTTGCAAAGGAATCGGCATAAAGGCTGTTATATGAAAGGTTTTATTTCGCAGGTGTTCCAAAAAGTGAGCCCACTCGCAAAAGTCGGCAATATAAACGAAAAACGCCCCCTGCCACGGCTTTGGTGCCGACAATGAGGCGTTCTCTTTTATATTTCGACTTCTACTACGGAACCGTCTTTGAACATAAAGGAGGCGTAATGCGTGGGAAAAGTTTTCTGAGTAAAATTTATATCGAAAGGGAGAACGCCGCCATTTTTGTTTGCTCCGATCCTCATCCGGTCTCGAGGGCTTGGCCTCCGCATTCGCGTCCAAGCTGAAGAAAATCGGCTTTTCAGCTTTTTGAAGTGCTGAAGGGCGGCATGTTTTCATCCGACGATAAAGATAAGCATAAACAAAGACTTATCGTTTACATCGACCTCTTTTATTAGAATTCCGTCTGAATATATTACGAAAAACATTCTGCCGCTGTATTTATCATAGAGGATGTCATACGGGCCTATAGTAAACTTGTAAAATCTCGAAACCTCCCCTATGTACAGCATACGGCTTATCTCAGATTCTATGTCAGCGAATGCGCCGTCATACCTGTCTTTGGAATCTCCGGTTTTCAGCAAGCCTTCCACCGCCGTTTTCCTGAAGTTCTCCAAACCCTCAAGGCACGTCTCCCTGACTTTCTTGAAAGCTTCAGCCTGTGGAGCAGCCTTGCCGGGATCGTATTTCTCGTCTATCATTATATTCGGGAAATCCCTGACAATTGTTTCGGCCGGGGATAAAGGCATCTGGGTGTCATAATAATACTTGTAGTTGTAGCCCATCTTTTCCGCATAGGCAACTGTCGCGTCCAGATTCTCCGCTATAAACCTCAAGGGGACGTAGGTCCGATCCTTGTATATTATCGCAGGGCAATCCAAAGCCGCCGCCCTTCCGTTTACAGTTGCTTCGCTCTTGCCAATGGAGAGGACGATTTCCCTCCCGCCTTTTTGGATTGAAACCTCACGCCTGCCGCCGTCCCAATCCACATTGGCGCCCATCGCCTCGCCTATCAGCCGGACAGGCACCAGTGATCTGTCGTTTCTGATGATGACTTCATACTCAGTTATCACCGTTCCGTTTCCTTTGCCCGTCATATAAGGGACAACGCCGCCATTATTATTGAATCCAGTCCTAATCCAATTATAACCGGCCGATGCTCCCCATGAACTGGATTTAAACCACTTTCCATTCGTATCCTGAGGAATTCCGGATCCCCGCTTTTGTGGCGGAGAAATCGCTTGCCTTTAAATCACTCAATACATGACCTTCTTTTAACAACAATGTTGTTGTCAGGATTTAAGCTACAAAAGCATTGGGACTCATATGAGGCTTTGATTCAACAATTGTATTTTGTAGCTCAATATCATTCTATTCATAAAATTTTATTTTGCATGTTGACCTCTCCCCCGTGAAAGAACTCGTTTCCCTCGGGCGGCGTTGCGCGAACAATCTAAACCAAGTGGCAATCACCGCCAACACCTACGGAGAGGCCTACTTATAGGGAAGAGATATTAACCTCGCAACTCGCGCTTATAAAGCGATAACCTGGCTATCTGCTTCACTAAGGCGATCAAAAGTCATCCGTCAAATTGTACAACTCTTTTGTTTTTGCAGGCTTAACGGCAGCCGCTTCTTCGGGTAATCTGTAGAATAATAAGCCTAGTTTAGCGGCTTTACGTCTGTTGAAGCGGAAAGTGTATTCGTCGAGACATGCTTGCATGTGCTTGTCGCTCATTGCTCCTTGATGTGCGCCAAGAAGCCAACGTTTTACCAGCGAAATGATTAAATGCGCATGCGGTGAATTTTCTTCTTCGCTTTTGGCTTTCTTTTGCGCATGTGCGGCATGCTTATACCCGTGTTCCTGCAATGGCGCATAGCTGAAAATCCATCGGCTGCAATTTCGCTGTCAACATCAACATTGTCCTTTATAAAGTTGGTTAAGGACTCTTTTGACGCATCAGAAGCAGCGCTTAAACGCGCTCCGCCAAGTTTTCCGGCGGGTCTAAGCTCTAATGCGGCTGCGATAAGCGCTTTGCTTCCCGCACCCCTTCCTGTGCTTGCATCATGCTCTTCTCCGCCAAAATAAAACTCATTAGCCTCGACTATTTCCGAAAGCTCGGCTCTGTCGCTTCGAACCGGCCTTACGCATTTTACGAAGCCGCACCCATGCCGCTACGCAGCCTTTCAACCCTGAAAATTGCCGCAATCCTTCAGCGCTTGCGCCATTTTTCCGGGCAGCAGTCCACCATATGTCTGTGAGCCAAGCTGCCGGCGAAGCTCTTGCGCCTTGAAAAATTGTTCCGGCCACAGCAGATGTTTGACGCCCGCATCGCTTGCATTCAAACAGTGCGCCGCCTACTGGCCAGCTTTCCTTGCTTTTGCATTTTGGACGCTCGAAGCCGTCCGGCCAACGTAGTTTTAAGATCTCTAAATGAGCGTTTGCCTAAGTCAAATAATGGGAACTCGAATTTGAAGGTAATATTGCACAAAACGAAGATTCAGTTTAAAGATGCCATGTGAGTTTTGGAATTGGGAATATTGCACAAAGAAGTGATTGACGACTCTCATAATTTAGCTATGTCTTG
>JAISZB010000122.1 GCA_031269465.1 Clostridiales bacterium
GTGTTCCAGTTGCTCGTCAGCATATCCAGAGCCATCGTTTTACCGATCTGCTTGGCAGACGTCTTGCCCTGGCAGACGTTTATTTTGTTCTTCTTGACGGTCACCATATTGGTGAAGCCCTTTCACCGGGAATATCGATGGACGAGATACCCATCACCTTTTGCATAGCGGGCGCGCCGGTTGGAAAATTTCCCTGCGTCGAAAGCAACTCGAGAAGTTCATCCGGCGTGTAGTTTTTTTTCGCTATGATTTCGATATTGCGGCCTGAGCCGATGCCTTTTACCTACACGGTTTTCCTCCTTTCTACATCTTTCTTCATAAGTTTATCATTTTTTTAATCTGAGTGGTCGCTCGATTAACAATTGTTGACCGAAGTCCACCTCATTCCAATAAAATGTCCAGAAGCGCAGCATATTGTTCGCAGTAGGAGCCAATCAGCTTAGGATCAAATACTTCGGCCCTGCTATCGATGATAACGCTAGTCGCCAGATAGCAGGACTCGACAAAGCTAAGGATTTCCTTAAGCTCACCGGCTCCCGCGTCAACCATAATAAAAGAGGAAGGCACGCTGGAATCCGCCGCAATCTTTCCTTTCTAAGGCTAAAATCTGGCTGGCGACAAGGAAACAGACACCCGCAGGAAGCTGAGTGGAATAATTCCCGCATATCTGAATTATTTGAAAGGATTGATGGGCTTGAAGAGCTGAGGAGCCTTCATTATAATAGCTGCGGAAAAAAGAAGGCTGTTTTATATGCGGTTTTTTGCCGCATATTGACTATGTCCAGCCTCGACGGCGCGAAATCTAATTTGGAATGCATTGAAATAGTGAAAACGGGCAAAAAAGAGCGGGACTTATCTAAATGCGACAAAGCAGAGGACGGCAGCCCGAAGAAAAATAAGAAAAGCAAAGGGAGAAAAAAAAGCCAAAATCCCAAAAAGCCTGGAGAAACAACAACAGCAGTGAAGCTCAAGAGAGCCTGGAACTCAGAGCGGCGCTGCAGGATACAAGCATGGATCCCGATCTTTAAAAGGCCCTTATTGAAAACGATGCTTATGGCATGATCTTCAGGCTTGCCCTGAGATCGAAGTTAATAGAAGTTAAACGAAATATGTCTAATATGCGTATGCATACGCCGATGATCTGATCTGCCAAGGCCTCGCCCTCAGCATGACAAGTTGCAATATGCCCTTCGAAGACGCAAATATTAACAATACGTACGTTTTTACAGCTTCGTTGAAGATATCGGATGAAAACGCCCCGGCTCGCGCCAGCCTTGGAAGAAGACGGCGGTCTGTCGAAGAAAACGGCTTCAGAGCGCAGAAACGCAAAGGATTCTGCATGGCCCGGCAATTTCCGAAGGACTGCGGTTGCCAGAAAATTCACTGTTTATTGAAGCAAATCGCGCATTCAAATTTCCAGATGCTTGAGAAGGGATCAGAGGCGTTCGAAAGCGGCAATGCGACGCACAGCCGAATCCGGCGGCCGATTTTGGCCGGCTTTTCGGAGGGTTCTGCGCTGGAAAACATGCAATGCATAATAAGCAGCCAGGCGAAGTATGAATTCATCAACAGGGATCCCCGCCAAAGAGCGGGGCATGAAAAGGACGGGGCCTTCAATCCCGCATCATGAGGATCGATTCAACGACACGCATCGCAAGCTTCTTTGACGCACCTTGACAATTTCATGCCAAATGAGCGTATCAGGAATATCATCGGAAGTATTGCCGAATATTGCTCGTGATTAAGCTTTCTAAAATTAGATGAGAAAGAGGAATTATCAATAAAGCGTAAAAGCAAATAAACTGTATCAAGAACTACTTGCAATTATTAACAAACACGCCAATTTAATTAACTCTCAATTTATTTGGATATCCCAATACTTTTCATTGCTTTTTTAAAAAAACTAATGTTTAAATTTTTCGTGAAATGTCTCTGTCTCTGGGTTATGGCATTGCCATAGATATCCTCGGCGGCCTCGGACGCGATCGATGCGGCGATGGCTTCGAGAGGATTTTGCGTTGCATCTTCAACACTACACGCATCCGATGCGCAGTCGTTTGTGCCGGCGTCTTCCAGCTCGACCGCTTCTATAAAGGGAGGTGCATTTATTTGAATATCCGTAGCGCTCGGTTCAGCCGATGCATTGTCGTTTTAGGGATTAAAGCGAAATAAGTCATCTGACGTTGGCCGGGGGAAAGGCATATGGTGTCATTGGTTGCAAAGATTCACGTTATGCCGTAATACATAATGCTTGCGCTGTTCCATCTCCAGCTCAAGCTCGCATTGGGTATCCATTCTGAGCTTTTTCCTGAGCGCGGAAATATGTACCTTTACCGTGCGTGTATCACCGTTAGGTTCAAGACCCCACACCGTTCTGTATATCTCCTCCGCGGTAAACAGCCTGCCTGCGTTTTCAGCGAGCAGGCGCAGAACGGCGAATTCCTTCGTCTTGAGGGGAATGTCCTCACCGCCGAAGCAGGCTGTTCCCGTGAACGTGTCAAGTGTAAGCGATCCCAAGGCGACGGCTCTGGCCGGCGGTTTTGCCGCGTCCATATCGCGGCGGCGCATGGCCGCGCGCACCCGCGAGAGCATCTCCGCGAGCTTGTAGGGCTTGGTGATGTAGTCGTCCCCGCCGATATCAAGTCCGCGTATCCTGTCCTTATGTTCAGCGAGCGAGGTGAGAAACAAAATGTGCGCGTCGGTTTGCCGGCGTATCTCCCCGCAGAAATCGATCCCGTTGCCGTCCGGCAGGAGCGCGTCCAGAAGGATCACCTCGGGGCGGCGCTTAGCAAGGCATTCTCTGGCATCGCGAAGCGATGGCGCCGCCAGCGCGTCGTAGCCCTCCAGCCTCAGCGCGCGGCAGTTTGCTTCATTGAGTTTTTCGTTGTCCTCAACCAGCAGTACTGTTTTGCCCATCCGTGCTCCCCTCCTCGTTTACAGGCAGTTTAAACCGGACTGCCGTTCCATGTCCGGGCGCACTTTCGATCTCGATAGAGCCGCGGTGCGCCTCCACAATCTCCC
>JAISZB010000129.1 GCA_031269465.1 Clostridiales bacterium
TTGCCAAGATCCTTGTCGTACCTTTGGATTGCACAGTTAAGCGCGATGCTTCCGCAGCTTATCATCCCAGCCATGACTTGGCGTCCCCAGACAACCTTCCCTTCGAGGTGGGAAAAAACGTACGCCGTCCCTTGAACGGGCCGCCTCGCCTGTCTCGAAGGCTTGGCCTTCACATTCACGGCAACGTCGAAGCTGAAGAAAATCGGCTTTTCAATTTCTTGAGAATGTTTAAGTATGCATTCATATGCAGCATTTTTTATGTAATCTCGGATTACCCCTTCATCCCATTTTCCAATTGAAATGAAGCGGCCCAAGGCTGTTCGGTGGCAATCGGCCTGCTCTGCAAAGTCGGAAATTTTGCCTGTGAAACCTTTTTCAACCGCACGCATTTTCAGAAACGGAACTCTGCAGCTTTTTTGATGCGTGCGACTCTGTCGCGAGCTATTCAAAAACCGAGGAACAAATTTCCAGGCGGCTTACTCTACCGGCATTCTTCCGGCTTCCGTACAGCGGCGGCATTCGCGCAAACGAGGCGAGAATGCTCGCCAAAATAAAACTAAACTTGCATTTGTATGTTGCTGAGAATAACAGAATGCGTTGCCGCCAAAGAGCTTACAGGTATTATTGCTCTATACCGATTTTCATCAAATGTTCCTATTTCAGCTCTATGAAACTCAGCATACCCTGCGTCTTTTGCCCTCTGAAGACCTTGACGATTCATCGCTGCGCCTGCCAGGCTTGGCGATGAATCGTCAATTAAAATACTCTTGAAACCTAACCCTAACACCCGGGCTTCAAGCCTTGAAGCACTCCAAGGCATTCATATTTATTCAAGCGCCAAATCAGCGTTTTCGCCGCTGGCTCTCTCCTCATAGTGATGGGCCTGTTCAAGCATCATATCTTTGACTTTCATCAGTCTTATTTGATTGGCGCGCTCATTTTCATCCAGTTTCATTGTGATGTATTTTATTGTTTCCTGCATCTCGGGTATCATTGTGTACTCAAGGGCGTTGACGCGGCGCCTGGTCTTTTCTATCTCAGCCGCCATCAGCTCGCAGCTTTTCTCCACCTCTGCAAGGCGCAGCAGGCTTGGAAGCATATCAGACATGCTCTTTGCCGCGATATCCAAATCCTCGGTAGTAAAACTAAGTCCGTATGAGTAGATGCTACTCTTGTCCATGCTTCGCATTTTAAAGCTGAAAGACGGCGTCAGCACTCCCATTATGTTCTTCCTGCCAACCTCAAGGCCTATCTGCTGCCCTGATATAAGAAGGCCAGTATCAAGGATTTGGGATGAGATTCCCGCCCGCGCCAAAGCAAAATTGCTGGCGGACCTTAAAAGGCCCTCTTCCACTTCCTCGCGAAGAGCCTTGTTTTCTTTTACCAGGGCTAAAAACTGCCTCATCAGCTCGTCGCGCTTATCCTTTAAGAGCTTGTGGCCCCTAATCGCCGTTATAAGCTTCCGCTTCATGGCTGTAAGCTCCATGCGCGTCGGATTTACCTGCTTCTTTGCCATGGGATCGCCTCCGGATCATCTCTTTTCATAATACTGATCAAGGAAGGAATCCCGTATGCGCTTCAGCTCCGTCCTCGGAAGCAGCCGCAGGAGCTCCCATCCAATTTCAAGGGTCTCCTCTATGTCTCTGTTCGTGGTGTAGCCTTGGTTTACATAGCGCTTCTCAAATTCATCGGCAAACTTTGCATACAGCAGATCCAGCTCTGTAAGAGCGGCTTCCCCCAGGACCGTCATAAGCTCTTTTGCGTTTTTGCCTCTGGAATACGCCGCAAAAAGCTGGTTCATGGTGTTGGCGTGATCCGCCCGCGTCTTCCCTTCCCCTATGCCTTTATCCTTGAGCCTTGAAAGGCTTGGAAGCACGTCTATCGGCGGCTGCAGCCCCCTGCGGTAGAGATCCCTGGCCAATATTATCTGGCCCTCAGTGATGTATCCTGTCAGATCAGGTATTGGATGGGTCTTGTCGTCTTCAGGCATTGAAAGTATCGGTATCATGGTTATGGAGCCGCTGCTTCCCTCAATGCGCCCGGCTCTTTCATAAAGCGTCGCCAGATCGGTATACATGTATCCCGGATAGCCTCGCCTTCCCGGCACTTCTTTTCTTGCGGCGGAAACTTCACGCAGGGCGTCCGCGTAGTTTGTTATATCAGTAAGAATTACAAGCACGTGCATGCCTTTGTCAAATGCCAGGTATTCCGCCGCTGTTAGGCCCATTCTCGGAGTTGCTATCCGCTCGACGGCCGGGTCGTTCGCCAAGTTTATGAACATGACTGATCTGCCAATGGCACCCGATTCCGTAAATGAATTTATGAAAAAGCTGGACTCTTCAAAGGTTATGCCCATAGCGATGAAAACTATCGCAAAAGCGTCCGCAGTGTTTCTAACCTTGGCCTGCCTGGCTATCTGAGCCGCTAGTTGGGCATGCGGAAGCCCGCTGCCAGAAAAGATTGGAAGCTTTTGACCGCGCACCAAAGTATTGAGGCCGTCTATCGCCGATATGCCGGTCTGAATGAATTCCTGCGGGTAGCTTCTGGCTGACGGGTTCATCGGAAGCCCGTTTATATCCCGCCTGTGCTCAGGAAGAAGCTCAGGGCCGCCGTCTATAGGGCGGCCCAAGCCGTCGAAGACTCTGGAGAGCATATCTTCGGAAACGCCCAGCTCCATGCTGCGGCCGAAAAAGCGAACCGTACTGTTTTCAAGGTTGATTCCCACTGAGCTTTCAAAAAGCTGAACGATTGCGTTGCCGCCGTCTATCTGAAGCACTTTGCAGCGTCTCAGCTCGCCGCTTGCGAGCTCTATCTCGCCAAGCTCATCGTAGGCGACTCCGGAAACGCCCCGAACAACCATCAGAGGGCCCGCCACTTCTTGTATTGTCTTATATTCCCTCGGCATCAGAAATCCACCTGCTTTTCTTTGAGGTCTCCTATTTCTTGAGCAAGCTGCCTCTGCACCGCCTTGTAGCTTTCGAGCAGTTTGTCGGGTTCTACATACTTGATGCGCCCTATGGCCTCTCGAACCGGAAGATTGACGATAAGGTCTATAGGCGCTCCGCCGTCAAGAGCGTTTGAAGCCATCTCATAGTAGTTGAGCACCAGGCTCACCATCATGTACTGCTTATCCAAAGGCGTATAGGTATCCACTTCATGGAATGCGTCCTGATGCAAAAGATCCTCCCTTATGCTCCTTGCCGCTTCCAGCTTCAGCCTGTCGGGAGCCGAGAGAGCGTCGATTCCCACGAGGCGGACTATTTCGTCCAGCTCGCTCTCCTCTTGAAGCAGGAGCATAACCCTAGATCTCTTGCTCATCCAGTCGTCATGGACGTTGGAATCGAACCAGCCGCTCATGTCATCCAGATACAGCGAGTAGCTCGTGAGCCAGTTGACGGCTGGAAAATGCCTCGCGTAGGCAAGCGAAGAGTCGAGGCTCCAGAAAACCTTTACTATGCGCAAGGTGGCCTGAGTCACAGGTTCGGAAATATCTCCGCCTGAAGGGGAGACGGCGCCTATTACCGAGAGCGCGCCCTCGCGCTCTTCCCCGCCAAGGGTCAAAACCCTGCCAGCGCGTTCATAGAACTGCGCCAAGCGGCTGCTCAGGTATGCAGGATATCCTTCCTCGCCGGGCATTTCTTCAAGGCGTCCTGACATCTCTCTCATAGCCTCGGCCCAACGGGATGTGGAGTCCGCCATAAGCGCTACAGAATAGCCCATGTCGCGGAAATATTCCGCTATCGTTATTCCGGTGTAGACGCTGGCTTCACGGGCTGCCACAGGCATGTCGGACGTGTTCGCTATAAGCACCGTGCGCTCCATCAAAGATTTTCCGCTCTTAGGGTCTTTAAGCTCCGGAAACTCAAGCAGCACGTCAGTCATTTCATTTCCGCGCTCGCCGCAGCCGATGTATACCACTATGTCGGCGTCAGCCCACTTGGCAAGCTGATGCTGCACTACCGTCTTGCCGCTTCCGAACGGTCCTGGAACTGCGGCGGTGCCGCCCTTCGCTATTGGAAAAAGCATGTCGATGACTCTTTGCCCGGTTACCAGGGGCACGTCTGGATTCAGCTTCTTTTTATACGGACGGCCTTTTCTGACCGGCCATTTCTGCATTAGGGAAATCTCGGCGTCTCCATTTTCGGTTTCAACAATGGCAACCGTTTCGTCGACTTTAAAGCTTCCCAAGGTTATTTTCTTCAATTCGCCCTTCACCGAGGGAGGCACCATTATGCGATGGGTGACGACCTCTGTTTCCTGTACGGTTCCGATTATGTCCCCGCCTGTCACCTGGGTTCCAGCGGAAACTGAAGGAATAAAATTCCATAGGATGTCGCGATCCAGGCTGGGCGCCTCCACGCCTCTTTTAAGGCGGCTTCCGCTAGCTCTCTTTATCGCTTCAAGAGGACGCTGAATTCCATCATATATGCTTTTTAAGAGGCCGGGCCCCAGCTCCACGCTCAGAGGCATTTCAGTGGATTCTACAGGCGCGCCGGGCGCCAATCCGCTTGTCTCTTCATAGACCTGGATGCTCGCCCTGTCTCCATGAAGCTCTATTATCTCTCCAATCAAGCGGCTTTCAGAAACGCGAACAACATCAAACATATTCGCGCCGCGCATCTTCTCGGCGACAACCAGAGGACCCGCTACTTTTCGTATTACTCCCAATCCATCCATTCTATACCGTTTCCCCCTTACCTGCTTCAGATGCGCCAAAGAGCATGTCGGAGCCTACCGCCCGCTCAACGCTCTTTCTGACGCGCTCAATGCCCAGGCCGGTGTTTCCAGACGCTCCGGGAATTGGGATGATTGCAGGAATCGCCTTTTCGCTGTAATTTGACACATCCTTCTCCAAGAACTTAAAAAGGCTCTCAGTGATGTATATTACGGCGTATCCGCCATCAACAAGCTCCCTTAGCCTTCTTGCGGCGGCAGGGCCTTCCTCTGCGAAGAAAACGTCCAAGCCGACTGCGGCGAATCCATAGACGCTGTCATGATCTCCCAGGACGGCTATTTTATACATAGGTCAAGCCCAGCCTTTCCTTCAAAACGCCTTCGCTAAGCCGATTCACCTTCGCGCTCGCTATAAGCCTCACCTGGCGCATTTCGTTCTCCCTGGCAAGTATGAACGCAGCAAGCGGCTCAATTCCGGATATGCGCGTACGCATCGGCTGCATCAAGCGAATGGCTTCATCGCCTGCCCATCTTTCAAATAAGGCCGTCGACTCTTCAAGGGCTTGAGCGCCCTTTGCCATGCCGCAGCGGCGCAGTAGCGCAACTATTTCAGAAACGCCGGCCAAAGCGGCGCTTTCCAGGCTGCCCTTATCAACATTCCCTCCAGAGGCAATCAAACGCTCGAGGAAGCCTCTGTCTTTTCCGAGCTTAGCCGCCCTTGCGGCGGCCTTGACATTGGCGGAGTCAACAGAAAGCCTGCAATATTTTGAAATGATTTCACTCTTCGCCTCTTCGCCGGCCTTTGCCAAAGCTTCAAGAGAAGCTCTGTCTATTGCTATTTCGCACAGCTGCCCGTTTCCGGTATCCTTTAAGACCTCCCAAGCTTCTTTGCCGGCTTTAGCCATGTCTTCAGGAAGCATTGAGAAATCCAGGCTCTCCGCAGCCTTTTCAATCTTTGAGACAGGGACGGCGCCGTAGGGAAGGTAGTACCTTTTTCTCTCAGCCTCCGGCTCTGCCGTAAAAATGAGCTTTATAGCCGCCTTGAGGTTGTGAAAGTCCCTCGTCTTGCGAAAGACATCCAATTCAGCCACATCCCCAGCCGCTTCCGCTATAAGCGCCCATGTCTTTTCCTGCTCCATGTTTATCAGCGCCTCGAAATCTCCGCCTGCGGCAAGCTTCGCGTCCCAGCCTTTGCCCGCAAGAAGGCTCAGGCAATCCGAAACGCTCTCAAATGAAATCATCGCATCGAGGTTGCGGCGGGTCAAAAGATTCTGCTCGTTGATATGTATCCTTGTAACAGCATAAATATACTTTTCTTCCGCCATCAGCTCTTTCCTTTCTAAGGACAGCGATTATGAAACGCCGCGAAAAAGCGCATCCTTGGCTATATCCACAAATTCATCCCGCATATCCCTGAATATGGACTTAAGCGAGCAGTTCTCAACATTCTCTCCGTAGAGTATCAAAAATCCTCCGTCTATGGAACGCGTCTCATCAGAGATTGAAAGGCTGCTTCCATCTGGCAAAGCCTCTTCAAGCCGTTTGGAAAAATCCTTTGGGAGCCTGGCTTTGTCCCTGGCGTTGAATATAATCTCGCCTTGCCCTGCTTCAGCCTTTTTAGCCGCTATTTGAAGGCATAGAGAAAAGTATTCGTCATCTGGCAGGCTTAAAAGCCTGAGCCTGGCTTTTTCCAATGTTTCTCCCAGAATCGCCTGCTTAGCTTCCAGCAGCTCCTGTCGGCGCTTAAGGGACGCGTTGGATTCAAACGCTTCCTTAATTAAGTCCAGCTGCTTTGAAGTCCTGGACTCGGCTGAAGCCGCAAGCGCCTTGGCTTCTTCAAGCGCCTTTTCCTCAATCTCATCCGCCTGGCGCCTGGCCTGGCTAAGCATAGCGCCCGCCTCTTTCTTGGCGTCGGCGATTATTTCTTCTATTATTTTATCTAGGCCGGTCATTCCATCACTCCCTCAGATCATATTTGAAGTGAATTGACGCCGATTATAGCCAGCAGGCTGACAAGCAGAGACAATATTGCATAGGTCTCAACCATGGCCGGAAACAGCATGGCTTTGCCGAATTGATCAGGACGCTTGGCTACCAGGTTGATGCTGGAAATGGAAACGCGAGCTTGGCTTATGGCAGAGATAAGGCCGACTACGCCAATGGGAAGGCATGCGCCAAAATAGGCTATGCCCTTGGCTAAACTGATGTAAGCGCCTCCGCTTCCGATAAGGCCGATGCTCGACATGGCCAAGAAAGCTATAAGCAACCCATAGATGCCTTGAGTTCCTGGCAGGAGCTGAAGGATAAGGACTTTGCTAAAAAGCGTCGGCTCTTCCGAAACTGCGGCGGACGCGCTCTGTCCGGCAAGGCCTACTCCTACAGCCGAACCCCAGCCTGGCAGAAATGCCGCGACCGCTACGCCTAATACCGCGAAAACGATTCCCAAACTATCCATTCTTTGCTGCCTCCTCGATTTTAATATATTTTGTATGCACGCCGAATGGCGCAAACTTCCGCCCGCCGCCGTCATAGAACTTCCCGAAGAACTCAACGTACTCAAGACGGTTTGAATGCACATAGGCCCCAAGGACGTTTATGCCGAAATTTATGGCCTGGCCCGCCAGGAACACAACAACAAAGAGTATGACTCCGAAAACGTTCCGCCCGCCCATAGCGCCCAGCTGATTCATTATGGAAGCTATGACGCCCGTGGCAAGTCCAAGGGCCAGAAGCCTGGAATATGACAGCGTGTCTGACAGCCAGCCCGCCAAGATGTTGTAGAGTCCGTAGGCGCCTTTTAATATCCTTTTAAACCAGCTCTTGCTCTGCCTCCCTGCAGTCAGGACTATAAATATCATGCAGGCCGCTGAAACAGCCAGCAGCAGCTGGCTTGCCGACGGGGAAAGATCCAGTTTGAAGCTTGCGAGGCCGTAGAACATGTCGCTTCCCATCAAGACGATTATAAGAGGGTATATAAGAAGTATCGGAAGGGCCGCATCCCATGCGGCGTCAAGCGGAAGCCCGGCTTTTATGGCCCTCGCGCCCTTGAGGACGTATCCGAATGTAAGCTGCGCAAGGCCTATCGCCAGGCAGAATATCAGCATGCGCATCGGCTCGTTCATAGGAATGAACCACAGCGGCGGTATTCCCACTTCATGGCCGAAAAACGTATTGGATACGACGTTGACGACATCCCCGAAGTAGCTTGAAAATACGACTCCCCAGAATACCGTGGAGACTCCGCACCAGAAAAACATCCTAAGGTTCTTCTTCCAGTTTTCGTCCATGTTCTTGAACTTCCATAGGCATACGCCGCATACTCCCGCCATAATCAAGCCGTATCCCGCATCGGAGAACATGATGCCGAACATCAGGTAGTAAAAGGCGCTCATTGCCGGAAGCGGATCGAATTCTCCCGGCCCCGGCATGCTGTAGCTTTCAAGAACTCCTTCCAAGGCCTGGGTAAACGAGTTGTTCTCCAGGCAAACCGGCGCTTCTTCATCATCAAAGGCCGGAACAGCTTCAAATGATGCGGCGTAATGGGACTCAAGCTCATCTTTAAGCGCTTGAGCGTCCCGTTCAAGGACATATCCTTCCAAGACAAAGGCGTGCTTTGACAAAGCAAGCTGATTCAGCACAGCGTACTTTTCGGCGCGCATCGAGTAATAGTCCTGCAAATGCTCGAAATCATCAGCGAGATGAGCCATTGCCACTAGTTTTTTCCTATTGGATTCAATCAAGGCGTTAAGATCCTCGATTTTTTTCCTGAGCTTTTCCTTCCGCGCTGAAGGGATGTCATCATCACCGGCGGCAGGGCGGGAAAACCCGATTTTGCGCAAAGCTTCCTCGACAGCCGATTCATCCCGCCTAAGGGCGATCAAGTAGAAGTTCGTCTGCTCGGGCCTGCTAAATACAACATCAATGTGGATGCGATCCGACTCTGCGCCGTCAAAATGCGCAGCCAAGAGTTCTCGTATTCCTTCAGGAGCGTGTTCTCCAGAAATTGAGCCGATGAAGGCCGTGGTCTTCTTCGTTCCAGAAAAGGTCTCCGGCTCAGGAAGCTTCAGCCACGCGTCTAAAAGCAGCAGCTGCGCTTCAAAAAGCTGGATCTCGTTTTTGTGCGCGTCCATCTCCCGCTTGAGTTCCAAAGCTTCCTGTGCGCTTGTAAGAAGTTTTCCCGCTCCTTCCGCAATCCTTTCGATTTCAGAATAAGGAACAGCCTTCCTTCCTTGAAGGAAGCTCAAAAACGGCTTTTCCCTTGGGGCCTCCTGATCGAGCACGGCAAGCGCTTTCATTATATCCTCGGCATTTGATAAAAAAGCGTCGTGCTCAGCCTTTACGTCTATTTTGCCAAAAGCCTCTGCAGGTTCAACGCTTTTTGCCTCCGCTGCCTCTTTCACCTGGAGGTATTCTAAAATTCTTTTGCGATCTTTCTGCATTGCGCACAACTGAAATCTCATCATATTCAGTTTAGCCAAATGAGCCCCCCCTTTGCTGATGGGATCTTTCTTGCCTTTGAGTCACTTGCAGCCAAATGCCGGGACGACTGCTTAAACTTCAATGCGCCGGATCTTCGCCGCCTGCGCCTTTTAAAAGCAGCTCCGCCATTTTCAGGCATGCTTCTTCCTGCCTCGACCTTGCCGCATCAATGAGCTCTTCCTTTTGGGAAGAGATGCTTTCGAGAGCCTGCCGCATCAGCTCCTCGTTCTTTCTGGATGCGTCCGCAATGGCGTCCGCAGCATCCGCTTTCGCTTTCTTTTCAGCTTCAGCCGCTATTTCTGCGGCTTTCTTGCCGGCGTCGTCAATCACCTTCGCTGCATCGCGCTTTGCGGCGCTTATGATCTCCTCAGCTTGGGCTTCAGCTTTCCGAACTCTTTCGAAAGCGTCATCAGCCATTTGATCACCTTCTTTGGCAAAATTTTGCGTACCGATTTACTGTCAAATGTACTGTTCTTGAAGCTTGACTGTCCATTTGGCGGTGCGATTGATATAGGCGCATTTCGCACCCGCTGCACAATCATGCTCCAAAATCGGAGCTTTCCAATTAAATCAGCAACATAGCTCCATGCATTCCTTTGCATAAATTCCCTTGCCCCACTGCCTGCATCTGGATTTATAGCCTGCTCATGTTTTTTAAAGAGCTCATCCAAGTTTGAGTATATATGTAATTTTTCATCAGCTGCGCAGGCAAAAAAGCAGTTGAAAAGAGCAATTTTCAATAATACTAACACTTTGAGAAAGATTTATCAAGGCCGGATTTGCTCGGAAAGTATCAAATAAGCTCATATAACTATTGTGGTAAAAACAAAGACAATCTGTTACAATACCAATTAGAGAGGCATTTTTGCATGATTGACTTGACATGGCTGTTTTTCAATTCAATTTCTATGCAATTTTATTTTTTATTTTCATATTTCTCTAACATTTTCGTCATTTTTCCAAAAATACGAAAACTGCGATAAAAAGGTACAAGTTGCCCTATGGTTTATCCTGGCTCAAGATGCTTTGACATGAAAGCCTGAGAGCGCAATAATTCTTTATTTTATTTATTTATCTCTATTTTTCAAGAAAATATTCCGCCCTGCATATTAAGCCATCGCGACGCTTTTAGGCTTGCAGCTCTTTTCTAAAATGGCGCCTTGAATGGCCTCAATTGAATAGAGGGAGGAGTGTTCTCTTTGCCGATGGGCATCATTAATACATAGCGGAAGGTTTACTGCAAAGGCGCATCAAAAAGGAGTTGAAATGCCATGAATATGCTGGAAATGCTTAAGAAGCTGTTTTTAAGGACAAACGACTCTCAATTCTTCAGAGACTCCTTGTCATCAGAACGTCAGGCGGTATTGAAGCACTTTGAAAAACATTTCGGTGAATCGTGCAGGATGCCGCAAAGCAACAGCGCAGCGGAGGAAAATCCAATAGACGTATACTTAATCAAGCCAACGGGGAAGCATCCTTATTACACGCTCTTTACAATCGGCATGAGTTCATATCCCATGTCCGCGCCTTCCGGCATGGATGACTACAAATACGCGGAGCTTATGCTGCATTTGCCGCTGGATTGGACGATAGACAATACATCCGACAATCTCTGGCCTGTAGAATGGCTGAAAAGGGTTGCGCGCTACCCCCAGGAACATGACACCTGGCTCTTTTACGGAAGAGTGATAGCAAATGGCGACGACGCGGCACCCATTGCCTTCAACACAAGATTCACCTCGATGACTGTCTCAGCAACGCGCCTGTTGTCTGACAGAGACAGCTTTACGATGTTTGAGCTGAATAAGGGCAAGACAGTCTACTGCTTTACTCTTCTTCCTCTCTACCAAGATGAAGTGGCGTACAGGACGGAGCATTCCGCGGAGGAGCTCTTCAGCCTCTTTGAATCTCAAAGCGTAAGCGATGTGATAAACATAAACCGGCCAAGCGTCCTTGAAATGCAACAGGCTGAGTCGCTATTGACGCAGGGCTGAAACAGCTTGAAAATTTCTGCTCAATTTAACAAGGATTGCCGAGAAGCAGTCCGCCTATTCAGCAGGAGGATTGCAGGGGAAATCAATTTAACGCGCAGCCGCGATTAGCGCTGCGCCGCGGGCAATAATTTGCATGGCGCTATTTTAAAGCCTAGAAGCTCGAAATATACGGCTTTGAATATGAATTTCCCTATTGGGAGCTTGATTTTACAGCGGGCGCGATTGATATCTGCGTTTAGCGCCTTGAAATGGATTATCAAGCTCCGAATAGGCGAATTTACTAATCGTTATTATTTAAAGGAGATGCGAAGCTTTTAAAGGATAGTGCGACAGTATATAATGCCTGACTGGAATCAAAGCCGTGCGCTCAAATATCATCTATTACTCCAAAAAGCCTGTAGCAAGCCAGCTTTTTCAAGTCTCCTCTTCAAAATCCTTTTTGACGCTGTTCTATGCGTCGATTGACTTATAATTATACCATAGAGACTAAATAATGTACATATATGCCAAATGCATATCAATGCACCTGCTGCTATTGAGCTGGATTATAAAGCTGAAAAGCGTATAATCCAGCTCAATTGCACTTATTTGCATGTGAACCGGCTAGTTTGGAGCTTGCGCGTAAGCAGGCGCGATTGATATCGGCGTTTCGCGCCTTGAAGGGTTGCTTACAAGCTAAAATAGGATAATTCAGTCGAATCGGCATGGTTGACGAGGTTCAGACCCACTCATAATCGGGTGTGAATTGTAAAATTCCAGCTAAAAGGATGTACCGTTCAACGCTTCATTGATAGTCCAGCCGAAAATCGGCGCACGCGTCAGCGCGTCTTCTTTATTCCAACCTCTGAATCTGCTCATCAATCCTTTTAAGCATGTCTTTATATCTTGACACTTTCGCCCTCTCTTCAGCCACAATCTCCGGCGGAGCTTTACTTATGAAGCCTTCGTTCGAAAGCTTCTTCTGCGCCCTTTCAACCTCTGATTCAAACCGCTTCCTCTCTTTATTCAGCCTCTCCATTTCTTTTCTCGCATCTATAAGCTCTTCAAGGGGCATGTATAAGACGGCGTCGCGGATGACGAGAGATACCGCGTCTTCGCCTACGCCCTCCTTGCTGGATTGGATCAAAACCTCGCTTGCCCCTGAAAGCATGGCGAAGGTCTTTTTCGTGCCGCCAAAGAACTCTCTCGCCTTTTCGTCCGCTGAAACGAGGATTATCTTGACCCGTTTAGCAGGAGGAACATTCATTTCCCTCCTGGCGTTTCTAATGGCCCTTACGGCTTCCTTCATCCTATCGACCTCGCTCTCCTCCTCAGGAAAGTCCAAGGCTTTATCCCAAATAGGCCATGCGGAGGTCATGATAGTTTCTTCCTTGTCCTGAACCGCAAGGAATATCCACTCAGTGACAAAGGGAATGAACGGGTGAAGGAGCTTGAGCGCGCTTATCAGCACGCTCCTGAGCGTCCAAAGCGCTGCGGGCCTTGTTGGATCGTCCTTGGCGTAGAGCCTGGGCTTGACCATTTCGATGTACCAATCGCAGAATTCATCCCAGACAAAATCGTACGCGGCCTGGGCTGCGGAGCCTATATCATATGCGTCTATCCGGCTCGTGACATCTTTTATCAGGAAGTTCGCCTTGGAAACGATCCAGCGGTCTATGACTGTCAGGTCAGGCGCTTCATCAAAGCTGTCAATGTCAAAGTTCATAAGCAAAAAGCGGCTGGCGTTCCAGATTTTATTTAGGAAGTTCCTGCTGCTCTCAAGGCGCTCCCAGTAGAAGCGAGTATCGCTGTCCAAGGCGTTTCCTGTGACGAGCATCAGCCGCAGGGCGTCGGCGCCGTAAGTATTTATGACTTCAATCGGATCTACGCCGTTTCCAAGGGACTTGCTCATTTTGCGGAAGTCGGCGTCCCTCACGATACCGTGGAGCATGACATCATGAAACGGAACGTCCCCCGCCATTTCAAGCCCTGAAAACACCATGCGTATGACCCAGAAGAACAGAATCTCGTTGCCTGTCACCAAAACGTCAGTCGGATAAAAGTATTCAAGCTCTTTGGTGCGCTGCGGCCAGCCTAAAGTTGAAAACGGCCAGAGCGCGGAGCTGAACCAGGTATCCAAAGAGTCTTCATCCTGCTTGAAGGATGCGCATCCGCACTCCGGGCAGGAGTCCGGCATCTTAAGTTCCACTGAAATCCTGCCGCAGCCCTGGCAGTAGTATGCCGGAATCCTGTGCCCCCACCAAAGCTGCCTGGAGATGCACCAATCGCGTATGTTTTCAAGCCAGTGCATGTATATTTTACCGTAGCGCTCAGGGAATATCTTGAGCTTCTCCGTCTTGTAGACGTCTATGGCGCCCTTCGCAAGCTCATCCATTTTCACGAACCACTGCAGCTTTATCATTGGCTCCATCGCTTCATGGCATCTGTCATGAGTCCCGACGGCATGGGTTATCGGCTCGGTCTTTATAAACAGCCCTTGCTTCTTGAACTCCTCTGTGATCCTCTTTCTGCATTCAAGCCTGTCAAGGCCTTCAAAAATGCCTGCGTTGGAGTTCATGCTCCCATCGTCGTTTAGAATGTTTATCCTGGCAAGCCCGTGCCGCTCTCCGACCTCAAAGTCGTTGGGATCATGAGCCGGAGTTATCTTCACGACGCCTGTGCCGAAATCTTTCTCGACGTAATTGTCGGCGATAATCGGAATCCGCCTTCCGACAATCGGCATGGCAATGGTTTTCCCCACAAGAGCCGCGTATCTTTCATCTTTGGGGTTTACGGCTACAGCCGTATCGCCCAGAATTGTTTCAGGCCTTGTGGTCGCGAAGGAGATGAAGCCGCCTCCGTCTATAGGGTATTTGAAGTAGTAGAGGATCCCTTCCATATCCTCGTGCTCCACCTCTGCGTCTGATATGGTGGTTTTGCATTTGGGGCACCAGTTTATAAGCTTTTCGCCCCGATAGATCCATCCTTTGCCGTATAGATGGATGAATGCCTCAAGAACTGCTTGGGACAGTCCGTCATCCATCGTGAAGCGCTCCCTGTCCCAATCGCAGGAAACGCCTATGCGCTTGAGCTGCCTTACTATTATCCCGCCGAAGTCTTCACGCCATTTCCAAGCTCTCTCAAGAAATTTCTCCCTGCCCACATCCGCTTTGGTCAAACCTTCCGCAGCCAGCGCGTCCACAAGCTTAACCTCTGTGGAAATGCTGGCGTGATCTGTGCCTGGAAGCCACAAAGCGCTGTAGCCCTGCATTCTTTTGGCTCTTATCAGGATGTCCTGTATGGAGAAAGTCAAAGCGTGCCCAACATGAAGCTGACCGGTGATGTTTGCAGGTGGCATCATTATCGTGTAGGGCTTCTTGCTCTCGTCTACCTCGGCGTGGAAGTACTTATTGTCAATCCATCTTTGATAAATCTCAGCTTCCATATGTGGGCTGTAGGTTTTTTCCATTTCTCTTTTCAATGTTTAACCTCCTTATACAATGCTTATACGGATTTGCATATGAAAGTTCCGATTTTAGCTTAATTATACACTGAGTGCAATTGATATCGGCCTTTCGAATCGCTCTATGGACAGTCAAGTTCCAAAATCGGTACATTTGATTGCAAATCGTAGGTATAACCACGCAAAAAAGCCCTCAGCCTTTCATGAAAACTCTTCATGAAAGGACGAAAGCTTCGCGGTACCACCTTATTTCCCGCTTTCGCGGGCTCTTAGCGACGCATGCTATGCCAATCAGCAAAGCGGATGCCATGCCGGAGCAAGGCTTAACCAGGCTGATGATTATCTAGGCAAAGCGCAACGTCTAGCTATAACGCGCAACCGATCAAGGCTCAGAAACCACGTTCAATGCAGAATCCCCAGCGCCTTCCAGCGTTGCCGAACGGGGATTTCATTATGCTGACGCGCATAGGGGCATTCGTCCGCGCGTCAGTATATTGTCCCCATGCGGCAGCGATCATGAGATCGCGGCGCATTCTCTGTAGAGGCCCTTTGCATTTACTCATTTTCATCTCTGCCTTGCAGATATGAATCATAAATAAATGATTCTATGCGTATTGAGGATTATCTTGTTCAAAACCGGTACATTTGACTGCCAACCAGTATAGCACATAGAAAGCATTTGTCAAGCATTTTCTGACCTTCTCCGAAGCCTTGCCATCAGCCTGCGTTTTTCTCGGCTTCCAGGATGGAGCCTGGGTTGCGCTTATCGTCCATAAACTTCCTGAGCTCATCCATATACGCTTGAATTACAGCGTCTATTAGCTTTTCGCTCATAGGATTGCGTTTTGAAAGGGTCGAAAGCATGTCCCAGATTTCTTCATGGCGTTTATCAAGGGAGGTGAGGGCTCTTTCAGCGGAGAGCTTTTTGCTTTCAAGGATTTCATAGGCCGCTTTCTGGCTCGCAATGCTGTTGTTTTTGGCAAAGCTCTCTAAAGAAGCCGCGTCATTCTTAATGCCAAATTCTTGAAGCAGATCTTCTGCTTCTTCCTGAGCCTCATGCATCACTTGCCGGATAGCTTCTATGCGAGAGAGCACCTGCTTGTAGTTTTCCATGTCAGATAAATGCCCGCTTAGCATGGCTGAGCTTTTAACATTGTACTTTTCATAGCAGAAGCTCAGGTAATTCGTATAGTATGCATACATGACATTCTTTGTGCTGATAAGGCGAGCGGCGCGCCTGCGCTTCCTCAAGTTAATTTCAAGCTCATACAGCGCCCGCCTTCTAAAAGCGTAAATGGTAAATCCAAGCGAAGCTGCCATCACTGCCATCGCGGAGGACGTCCAAAAGATGTCGCTTCCCCTTGCCAAGGCGAAATACGCCAATAAAACCGAGGCGACGACGAATACGCCCGCAAGGACGAAGGCCGTCTTAATTATGTTGTTCACGCCCTGCACAAGGATCCCCTCCTCATGTTCAAGCGCGTCTTTCTCGCCCTGCAGCTGTCCGATGTCGCGTCGCAGAATCCTTTGATTGCGCTCTGCGTCTTGAATCTGAGCCACGGCCGCTTGGGCTTCGCCTTCAAGCTCGATCATATCGTACAAAGTCTTGTCAAAGGTCGTAAGCTGCTCTAAAAGATTGGCTCTTTCCCGCGCGGCGTTCACATACCTGTCCAAGGCGTTGTTGATCCGCCTTATCTCCATTTCAGACATATTCTTGACGCTGGAATAGCTCTCCATTTTCTCTTCGAAGTTCACTATCTCAGAAGCCAGGCTTATGCGCTGCCTTGCTATTTTCAAAGCTTCGTCGCAGTAGCTGACGGCCTGCTTCAAGGTCTCATAGCCTGGATCATTGGTATTGGCCGCGTCGATGAACCTTCTGAAAATGGAGTTGTGCGCGTACGCTTGCTGCGCCGGCTCTTTCTTAGGAGGAAACAACGCATTCCAAATATTTTCTATAGACTTACGCATATGCGCACCTCTTCAGGCTAACGGCGGGGAAAAAGTCCCCGCCTGCATTTGCCGGGGAGAAAAGCGCCCCCCGCCATACATATAGTGCGCAAATTCAGAACTCCTTATACAGCAGGCTTGGCTGTATTCCGGTGTTGCCCTGATATTTCCCTGAAACGTACCTATTGAACTTTCCTTCTATAGAATGGTAGTAGATTTGGCAAATCTCCACGAACGGATAGATTCTTACCGGCTGGATGCAGTGTATCTCAAGCGTCCAGAACCCTTTAAACCCAACATCTCCAAAGCCCGCCGTAACATGGATGAAAAGGCCCAGGCGCCCTATTGAGGATCTGCCTTCAAGCATAGGCACAAGTCCGTCAGTCTCTGTGTACTCCACGGTCCGCCCTAAATACAAGACGCCTGGCGACAGGAGGGCGCCCTCTTCGGGAAGCGCCATCATCCTCGTCCTATTCGGCTTTTTCATATCCAGCTCATCTTCATCGTAAACCATAAGCTCATTGTAGAGCTTCAGATTGTAGCTGTTGGGATTTAGCGCCTTCTCGTCAAATGGATCAATTACAATCTGGCTCCCCAGCCTCTTTTTTATTTCTATTCCAGACAAAATCATTTTTTTGCCGCGCAGTCCGCCTTCGCCTTTGCGCTGATAAGGAGAAGGCTATGCGCGCCTCCCTTCAGAAAACGGCTTTCATGAAAGCATTGCAAGAGCCGCATGCGCTTTTCCACGCAATTGCTATGATGCTATACTGATTCGCACATAAAGTCCATATATGCTGATTTTCGCGGAAAATAACCTTTTTGGGAGCTTGATTATACAGCGAGGTCGATTGATATCGGCATTTTGCACAGCTACTCAAACAATCTCCAGAATCGGAACTTTCATATGCAAATCAATATTAGGAGTCATCTCCTACATAAAGCTTGATTGCCTTAGGAAAATCACGGCAATTCCAAAACTAAATCCCGGCGCGAAGCCTCCTCCAAAGCTTTCTTGAGGTACGCGCCAGTATAGGATGCGGGGTTTTCAGCCACTTCTTCAGGGGTGCCGCAGGCTATAAGCGTTCCCCCTTTGTCTCCGCCCTCCGGGCCTAGATCTATTACATAATCTGAGGTCTTTATCACATCCAGATTATGCTCTATAACAACTACAGTGTTTCCGCCTTCGGCGAGGCGGCGCAGGATTCCGATAAGCTTGTGCACATCCGCCGCATGAAGCCCTGTTGTAGGCTCATCAAGCACGTAGAATGTCTTTCCGGTAGTTTTTTTGCTGAGTTCAGTTGCAAGTTTTACGCGCTGGGCTTCTCCTCCGGATAAAGTGGTTGAGGACTGTCCAAGCTTCACATATGAAAGTCCAACATCATTCAAGGTTTGAAGCTTGTCGCGAAGCCTCGGGAGGTTCTCAAAAAAGGTCAAAGCCTCTTCATTCGTCATTTCCAGAACGTCTGATATGGACTTTCCCTTGTATTTGACTTCAAGGGTCTCCCTGTTGTATCTCTTGCCTCGGCATACTTCGCATGGCACATATACATCCGGCAAAAAATTCATTTCTATCTTGATGATGCCGTCCCCCGAGCACGCTTCGCAGCGCCCGCCCTTGACGTTAAAGCTGAACCTCCCCTTTTGGTACCCTCTTATCTTTGCCTCCGAGGTCTGGCTGAACACGTCCCGAATCAAGTCGAAAAGACCTGTGTAGGTAGCAGGGTTTGATCTAGGGGTCCTTCCAATCGGAGACTGATCTATATCTATGACCTTGTCCAGATTCTCTATGCCTAGCATGTCCAAGTGCTTTCCGGGCTTTATTTTGGCCCTGTTAAGATCTCTTGCTAGGCGCTTGTAGACGATTTCATTTATCAGCGAGCTTTTCCCTGATCCTGAAACTCCGGTGACGCATGTAAACAATCCCAGCGGAATGGAGACGTCGATGCTTTTCAAGTTGTTCTCGGAAGCGCCTTTTATCCTAAGATAGTGCTTTCCGGGCTTCTTTCTCTCCTCCGGCGCCTCTATGCGAAGCTTCCCGCTGAGGTACTTGCCTGTGATGGATCTCTCGCAGCTTGATATGTCCTCCACGCGCCCCGCAAACACTACTTCTCCTCCATGGGAGCCCGCAAGCGGGCCGATGTCAACTATGAAGTCGGAGGCCAGCATCGTGTCCGTGTCATGCTCGACAACTATCAAGGTATTTCCTATATCTTTCAGGTTTTTCAAAGTTTTAAGGAGCTTGTGGTTGTCCCTTTGGTGAAGGCCGATGGAAGGCTCGTCCAAGATGTAGACGACGCCCACCAAGCCTGATCCTATTTGCGTCGCCAGCCGAATGCGCTGCGCCTCCCCGCCCGAGAGGGTGCTGGCCGAGCGCGACAATGTCAGGTAGTCAAGCCCCACGTCCACAAGAAAGCCCAGGCGCGCGTGGATTTCCTTTAAGACTTGCTCGGCAATCATTCTATGCATTTCTGACAGATTGAGATTCTTGAAGAATTGGCCGGCGCTCCTTACGGTCATTTCCGTCGCGTCGGAGATGTTGCGCCCTTGGATTGTCACTCCCAAGACTTCCGGCTTCAAGCGCTTTCCGCCGCAGGTCGGGCAGACGATGTTGGTCATGTAGGCTTCGTACTCCTGCTTCATGTAATCGGATCCCGTTTCTCGGTACCTTCTTTGCAAGCTTCCCAGAATGCCTTCGAAGTCATATTCATATGTCTTGGACTTATTGCCGGATGCGTACTTGATGCTGATAGTTTTGCCGGCGCCGCGCATCAGGATCTCCTTCACGTTTTCCGGCAAGCTCTTATAAGGAGCAGTCAGGCTGAAGCCGTACTCCTGCGAAAGCGCCAGAAAGAGAGAATGGGTGGCGCTGTTTTCGGTTCCCGCCGAATTCCACCCGTTTACGGCGATAGCGCCTTCTGAAATGGACAGGCTGTCATTCGGAACCACCAGATCCGGATCGAATACCATCTGCCTGCCAAGGCCTGCGCAGTCCGGGCATGCGCCTGACGGGTTGTTGAATGAAAACAGCCTGGGCTCTATCTCTGCCAAGCTGAAGCCGCAGTCAGGGCATGAAAAGTTCTGGCTGTAAGTTATCTGCTCCTCATCGTTTAAATCGACGCTTAAGAGCCCTCCAGCCAGCATCATTGCGTTTTCTATCGACTCAGTCAGCCTTTTTTGAATTCCTTGCTTTATTATCAGGCGGTCTATTACGATCTCAACGGTATGATTTTTATTTCTGTCCATTTCTATATCTTCCGTGAGTTCATATGTAATTCCGTCCACCCTTACTCTGACATAGCCGCTTTTCTTGGCTTCCTCCAGCACCTTCTGATGCTCGCCCTTCCTGCTTCTTACAACGGGAGCCAGGATCTGAAGCTTGGTTCTTTCTGGAAAAGCCATTATCTGATCAACAATCTGATCGATGGACTGCTTCTTTATCTCATTGCCGCACCGCGGGCAATGCGGGATTCCGATGCGCGCGAACAGCAGCCTAAGGTAGTCGTAAATCTCTGTGACAGTGCCGACAGTTGATCTCGGGTTGTGGTTCGTCGTCTTTTGATCTATTGAAATGGCAGGGGAAAGGCCTTCTATAAAATCGACATCCGGCTTTTCCATCTGTCCGAGAAACTGCCTGGCGTAAGACGACAGAGACTCAACATACCTGCGCTGGCCTTCGGCATAAAGCGTATCGAAGGCCAGCGAGGATTTTCCCGATCCGCTCAGACCCGTAAAAACCACAAACTGGTTCCTGGGAATCTCAAGATCGATGTTTTTCAGGTTGTTTTCTCTGGCGCCTTTTATGACAATCATTTCTTTAGGCATAATATCCTCTTCCTCGCGCTGAAAGTCACTGCTGCATATGCTTCTTGATTTTTATTATTTCATCCCTGAGAAAAGCGGCGCGTTCGAACTGCAAGTCTGAAGCGGCCTGCTTCATTTCCTTCTCCAGCTTCTTAAGCGACGCAGCCAGCTCTTCTTTGCTCATTGACTCGGGATCCTTCTCCAAGCCCGCCTTTGTCTTCTCATCGGGAGCGTCTGTCGCCCGGATGATGTCTCTGACCTTTTTGATGATTGATTTGGGGGTGATTCCATGCTCGATGTTATAGTCCTCCTGTATGGATCGCCTCCTGTTTGTTTCAGTTATGGCTTTTTCCATAGAGGCTGTAAGCGCCTCCGCGTACATCACCACGCGCCCGTCGGAGTTTCTGGCGGCTCTTCCTATTGTTTGTATCAGAGAAGTTTCTGATCTCAAGAATCCCTCTTTGTCGGCGTCCAGAATGGCTACAAGGGATACTTCAGGAATGTCCAGGCCTTCTCGAAGCAGATTTATGCCAACCAAGACATCGAAGACATCCATGCGCAGATCCCTTATTATTTCAATTCTCTCCAGAGTGTCTATGTCGGAATGGAGATACCTGACCCTTATTCCGGACTCTTTAAGATAAGCTGTGAGATCTTCAGCCATTTTCTTTGTAAGGGTCGTAACAAGCACTTTTTGATTTCTGGCGGTGACGGCCGCGATCTCGCTTATTAAGTCGTCAATCTGGCCTTTTGCGGATTTTACTATGATCTCAGGATCCAAAAGGCCTGTGGGGCGGATTATCTGCTCCACTTCGCACTCCGAATGGGCTTTTTCATATATAGACGGCGTGGCTGAAACAAAGAGCATCTGCTTTATTTTCGACTCGAACTCATCGAACTTCAGCGGCCTGTTGTCCAATGCGGACGGAAGCCTGAATCCATACTCCACAAGAGTAGTCTTTCTGGATCTGTCGCCCTCATACATGCCTCGCACTTGAGGTATGCTCACATGGGACTCATCTACTATTATAAGAAAATCATCGGGGAAATAATCTATCAAAGTATACGGCATGCTTCCCGCCGGCCTGCCGGACAAGTGTCTGGAGTAGTTTTCGATTCCGGAGCAAAATCCCATCTCCCGCATCATTTCGATGTCGTATCGGGTTCTTTCAAGTATCCTCTGAGCTTCAATCAACTTGTCCTGAGACTTTAGAATTTTAACCCGCTCATCCAGCTCCTGCTCAATGGACGCCACGGCAATCTCCATCTTCTCCCTGCTTGTAACGTAATGCGACGCCGGAAAGACAGTTATATGATTCCTAATCCCAAGTATCTCGCCTGTCAGCGAATGTATCTCAGCCAGCCGCTCCACCTCGTCGCCGAAAAACTCAATCCTCAGCGCCGTCTCGGAGGAATTTGAGGGGAATACCTCCACTACGTCCCCTCTTACGCGAAAAGTTCCGCGAGTGAAATTCATGTCATTCCTGTTGTACTGGATCTCTACGAGCTTTCGCAAGACGTCGTCTCTATCCTTAATCATTCCGGGCCTTAGCGATAAAACCATGTCGTTGTAGTCTATCGGATCTCCCAAGCCGTATATGCATGAGACGCTGGCGATGATTATTACGTCTCTGCGCTCAAAAAGAGACGCCGTGGCAGAGTGCCTGAGCTTGTCTATTTCGTCGTTTATGGCGGAATCCTTTTCAATATACGTATCAGATGAGGGAACATAAGCCTCAGGCTGATAATAATCATAGTAG
Source organism: Clostridiales bacterium (assembly GCA_031269465.1). Classification (GTDB taxonomy): domain Bacteria; phylum Bacillota; class Clostridia; order Lachnospirales; family WQUN01; genus JAISWZ01. The sequence goes on from JAISZB010000129.1 coordinate 22,098, forward strand.
CTGACGAAGTACTCCACGGCGTTGTTCGGAAAAAACTCCTTGAATTCGCTGTAGAGCTGCGCCGCCAGCGTCTTGTTGTGCGCCATGACAAGCGTCGGCCTCTGCAAGCGCTCTATTATGTTTGCCATCGTGTACGTCTTTCCCGAACCGGTAACTCCCAGGAGAGTCTGAAACTTCTTCCCGTCCATGAATCCCCTTGCCAGAATATCTATCGCTTCAGGCTGATCGCCTGTAGGGCTGAAGTCGGAAACTATTTTGAATTTCATTTGAATGCGCCGCCGCTTGGCGCGGCAGCCTCCCCTTTCCGTTTGAAAGAAAGCGCTATGGATTTACGCAGGTTCTTTGCCGTAGAAAATATATAATGCTGAGATTGCAGAAATTTGCAATAAATTATTTCGACTTCATGCCGATATATATATTGCAAAGGCATCTCGCGCTCCATGAAAAATTTAAATGATATCGGGGCGCCTGCTCCTCATCAGAGGTTCAACTCCCAACAAATCATACTTTCGCATTATACCATAAAGAAAAACATAGTACAATAACCGCAGGGGCATTATTGGGAAAATCAAGCTGAAGATTCCAAGAAAGCTCATTTTAACAGCTTTTTTCCAGCGCTCAATTTCAAAGCTTACATCTTTGATTCCTGCCGTTGTGTTTAGCTCCTGCCTTTGAATAGCCTTTAGCAAGCATTTCGATTAATAGGGCACTCTTGCCATGCTTATGGATATCAAGCTCCAAAACAGGCGCACCTGATTGCAAATCTGCATATTTAAAATCAAAGCCAATGATTTGAATTTTCAGCGCGCATCAATATAATATGCAACACTTATTTTATATTCCGTAATCATTCGCAGCAAAATCTTAAAAAATATATTGCTTTTCCTTAACATATTTGCTATAATGCTGAATAATCGTCATTAAGGTCTCTTACTACATCAAAGGAGGTGTTCATTTGACTAAAGAAACATCAGCTGAAACGTTGTTGCTAAAAGCTATTAACTTTAAAAAAAGCAGCGTCATAAAGACTTCAAGCTTCGCGAAAAACCTCGGCTGCAAGATGGCAAAGCTTAAGAAAGCGCCGATTATCAGCAGATTGAAGGCCTTTGGAGGCGGCGAGGCGCTTAGCGTTCCTCGAAGCGCCGCAATCGCCATATGCGCTGCATCCCTAGGCGTATTGATATTGCTTGCCTTGTCCTTTTATCAGTTCTACTCCCTGCGCGCATTCAAGCTTTCCTCCGAAACGCAGCTGAAAGCTCTGCAGTCAGAATACAGAGCACTCTTGCAACAGACCGCAGGCTTAAATGAGATGCTTATCGACGAGAAAGAATACAATTCTTCCGCTAAAGCCGCATTAGAGCGGCAAGCTTCTGAGATAAGCCAGCAGGCTGAGAACTATCAGAAAAAACTTGAATCTTTCGTCCTTAAGACTGACGAGCTGAAAAAGAAGCTGGACGAGCTTGCAGAGGCGAAGGAAGAAATATTCAATCAACTGAGCGATATCCCCTATATCCCGAAAATAGACAACACTTCAGCCTCAAGCGAAAAGCCCGCTTATAAAAGCTTGAGCTTTACAGCCGGCTCTACTGTGGAAGACAGCCTGGAAGGCAGCCTTATCCAGCTGGACGCATCCATTTCGACGCAGGAAGCGTCCTACAGCCGGCTAATGACGGCTTTTTCCCAGGTGAAGCCTTTGCTTGAAAACTATCCTTCCATATGGCCTGTCGAAGGGCCCATATCATCATATTTCGGATACCGCCAAAACCCTTTGGGCGGAGACGGAAATGAATTCCACGGCGGAATTGACATAGCCGTAAACTCAAACACAAGCGTCGCCGCCGCAGGCGGCGGAGTAGTGGAGTTTGCGGGAAACGGGGGAAGCTATGGAAATCTCGTGGTGATAGACCATGGCATGGGCCTAGAGAGCTACTACGGACACAACCAGAAAGTCCTGGTATCAGCCGGCGATGTCGTCGAGCGCGGCCAGGTGATTGCCAAATCGGGAAATACCGGGCGCAGCACGGCGCCGCACGTTCATTATGAAATAAGGCTAAACGGCGAAGCCGTGGATCCCCTCAATTATGTGATATAAAGAGAAAGAAGGCTTGGAGCGAAGCTCCAAGCCTTCTTTCTCTTTATATGGATTTGCATATGAAAGTTTCGATTCTGGAGCTTGATTATACAGAGATACAATGGATAATCAAGCTCCAAAATCGATACATTTGACTGCAAATCAGTATATCCATGCGGCTCTCGAAAGGACAATCCATTCATTGAAAATCTCCATAAATTGGATTGCCTGCTTGCAATCAATTCATATATATAGTTAATATAGATAATATAGATGTATTAATATTTTGTATGGATAAAAATGTCAGCATTAACGACATACAAATTAACAGTCGCTTTGCTAACCATCGGAATAGCTACGAATTTTAATGCTCACTTTCATTTCCGGTTCACTTTTAACACTGGCCATTCTGTGTTACAATGTACTTGTAGCAACATATAATAATTTGCGTTGAGAGTTCCTTATCCAGGCCTCAATGTATAATCAAGCTCAAAAACGGGTGATTTGACTGCAAATATACTGATTTTAAATTGAAACTGCCTTTTTTGGCCAGGACAATTCAACGCCCATTACATAATGCGTCAACTGGTGTTTTGCGGCGTACACAATGTAACTTCGCTTAATTGGAATAAGTTGCAAATGTTAATTTCGATTAATAATTGAATAAATTACAATCGTTCTCCAAGCCAAATTTAAATGTTATTTTTGCTGAATTCAATCGATTTCGACGAAATATCAACTCAAAATCGGTTTTATTTGATGAATTTCAATATATATCGCCTGCTGTTGCAGATATTTGCGCGCCTGCAAAGCTTCTTATCCGCGTACAACTGGGATGAGGAGACGGCTGTATGAAAACCCACGGCGACGCGCCGAGCGAAGAAGAATTGAGGAAAAGGCCGGGGCGCAGGCCCGTCCCTCCCGCCCCGGCCCAGGCGAAT
>JAISZB010000162.1 GCA_031269465.1 Clostridiales bacterium
AAAACCTGCGGCCGGGAACAGGAAGCCCTTGAAGCTGAGATCGCGGAAATCCGGTCTGCGGTCGAGAAGTATGAGGACGACAACGGACGCGCCGAAAGGTTTATGAAACTGGCGGAACGACACGGATTTTGAGGAAATCACCCCGGCCTTGATTCGCGAGTTTATTGAAAAGATCGTTGTCCATGAGCGCGAAATGCCGATGGCGCAGCCCTCTCTCCAAAAGGTGGGGATTCACTTGAGTTTCATCGGTGAGATTGAATTGCCCGGCGCTGAAATCGAACCCGCGCAGGAGGAATTGGCGGAGCGGGAGCGCACGGAGAAAGAGCGGGAGTACAATCGGCAGAGGTATCTCAAAAGAAAAGCAAGCGGCTACTACGACAAGCCGAAAGCGAAAGCCGTCTTGTCGGTTGCGGCGAATCAATAACGTTCCGGCTGTATATGACGTTTTTGCGGTTGCGATAAAGGAAACCGCAGCTTTCCAGCAACCGCAAAAATGTGCCGGAAAAAAACGCACAAAGGCCGCAGGCCGACTGCGTTTTTTTGTAGGCCAAGCCCGCTACTGCGGGCGCAGCATATACAGTCCTGTTATGTGCAGTAAAAATCTGCTACGCTAGCCGTGCGCCATGGACGGCGCACGGGCCTTTTATTTTTTCAAGTATTTTTTTCATTTCCATTAGGCCATTTTATGGCAACAATTACAATGAAAATAGTAATTGCCATTTCAATAACACCATATATTATATAATAAGCCCATGTTTCGCCTATTAAGTTTCCAATATTAACAAATGTGTATAATATTCCCGCAATAGTGTTTATCCATTTTATAACATTTAATTTTATAAATAAACAGGCATAATCATTAATGCAAGTATTGCCAATACAAGGCTTGCTGACACTAAAGACATTTGATTTATTGCAACAGGCCCCATAAAGCCTGCAAGCACTTCTTCTATGTGTCCAGGTCTAAAAAAGGAAAAAATGTCACAATAGAGATACACAAAAGCATTAATGTTATCCATAAGCCAATTAATTTAATTCTTGTGCTTATTTTAACATCTTCCAATTCATGTTTTCCGTCATTTTTCATAAAATCCTCCAATAAGTTTATTCTATATCATGTCATTTTCTTCTGTCAATAGCCGCGAAGCCGCTTGGCATTATTTTTTTATATTATATTTTTCCTCGCCCCGCATGGACGCGGGGCGACTCTTCGGAAATTTCAGATTTTTATAAATCGGCGCCTTCGCCTGCGAATATCCGTCGGATCTTCGCGGAAATGGATGTTCGAACGAGAGACACGGCTGTGCGCACCGGCCGATCGTTCCTGGCATGCTCCAAAAAATCTTCTTCCGGCAAAATCTCAGCGGCCTTTCTTATGTATTCGACAAGCGGCGCGCGAAGCCTGCCCTCTTGAATCGAAAGCATGCCGATGAATCCCGGGTGTTGCGCCGAATATGCGGAAATCCAGCATTAAGCCAGCATTTCATGACTGTCGAAAGCCCCTTCTCCTCCGGCAGCTTCTTTGCGATCCTCAGTTTACGTCGTTTATAGAACAAATGTATGATATCGCTGCAAGCGAAACTGGCAGCGTCCTCTTCAGCTTTCCTTGCGGCGCCCTCTTAGGCCTGCCTGGCTGGATCCATGATGTCCATAGTGTTTTGGCTCCCGGGCGCAACTTTATCTGGATTGGCGGCAATCAATGCAAAACAAATTATAGCAAGATTTGGCTTAATTATTAACTGTTATAGACTCAAAATAAGTGTCGATTTTTCTTAATTTTATAATATTGGTATATCCCTCCCTTGGATACAGTGCTGACGCATATTCAATTATTATGCTGAGGGCGTGAATATTAAAAGTTGTCCGCGACATATTTTGCTCTAGTCCGCAAACGGCGGTCGAAAGAAGGAAAAACCAGACTAAGTGGACTTTTTACTCTGATAATTCGAGATTGATTTTTGCTAAACTTCGCGCTATAATATATGGGTTATTTTGGGATAAGTGTATCCATACATGGATAGGAGTTGTTGGCGTGAAACTGCTGTACTCAAATATCCTCCCTTTGAAAACCCAAGAGGGGCAGGAGAAGTTTTCGGATGCGTTTTCCGATTCAATGGCTCGGGCAGATACCGTGGACATTGCAGTCGGTTATGTCTCGAAGGCTTCCTTGATCGAACTCAGCAGTTTGGTTAAACAGCACTGCATCAGCCATGTCTCGCTCATCAAGGGGATGTATTATATCGAGGGGATGCCAGAAGGCACATACCACACAGCCAAAGCGCTGCATCAAGAATGGACAGACCATAACTGCGGCGAAGTACGGCTTGTTCGCCCGCTGAAATATCACGGCAAGGCATATCTGTTCTCCAAGGACGGCTCACCATTCCGAGCGTTCATCGGCTCACACAACCTCGGTGCCATCAAAACCGAAGCATCAAACATCCGGCAGTACGAGATTTCCGCCGCAACGGAAGATCCCGCCGAACTTGCTGAAATCGCAAAGTTTACCGCAAGTTTGAAAGCACGAAACGTCTCACTTCCCATAAGCGAAATAAGAGGTATAACGCTTTTCAGAGAGACGAACACTTCGCTGACGGGCGTTGACGCCGTTACGCCGATCCCGCCGACCGAAGCAGACGTATACCGCCGCCATGAAACGGAAGTAACTTTCGTGCTGCCGATCAAGGTTCCGGCTTACGCCGAGCGGCATATGGACGACGGAAAGCACTTTACCAAGTCGAATCTGAACGTCTGTTACGCCGCGCCAAGAAGCGCAAGGAAAGCACGTAACTGGTATGAAACTCAGTTCACTGTTGCGAAAGAAATAACGAGGCTCCCCGGTTACCCAGATAAAAACGTGGCGTTTTTTGCGGTCACCGATGACGGATATACATTCAAAGCACATACGACCAGCGACGGAAACAAGCAGTTCAGTGCAGTCGGCGACGAACTTATCATGGGACGCTGGATCAAAGGGCGTATTGTCAGGCGTACATACATCTCCCAAGAGAACTCGCGCTCTCTGGTTTCTTTCCAACAGAACCGCCTGAGTCGCCGCCTCGCTTTACGGTGCTGACCGACGACAAGCATCAGCTTATTCTACGTATTGAACAGCAGAATCAGAAGGCAATCACAACGCCGCTGAGCAATGCTCAGCTTGGCGAATATTTCAGGAACAGGCTTGGATTGGCGAACGGAGCGTGTGTAACCCGCGCCGATTTGGACAGATACGGGCGTACTGATGTGACGTTTATCAAGATCGACGATGAGCATTATTATATGGACTTCTCAGTATAACACGTCGAGGATTTTCTCACTGTGTTCTGTGCTATCAAAAGCCTAATCAAAACAGAGGCGTTAAAACAAGGACGTAAGGCTCAACAATATCGATTAGTATTTCAATGCCATCAAAGAAATCATTCTCTTCAATAGAACTGCTTTAAGCCCTTTAGATTTCCTGATTCCGCAAATTGCTTTGCATGGATGCCACCAGCCGCTGCATTTCCTTGAGCTTTTATAATTCATCCGAACCTGTTATCAGCAGAAATCCATTCATGTTCTGTGATTGCTCCAGATTGGTTGCTCATAAAAACACCCATATGCCGAGCGTCTGCTTGCGGAATAGAAATATATGCTTCATCCTCGATTTCATGTCGAGACTCTGTCTTGCGCTTTGGTCTGCGAGTTCTACAATCCGCATGCAAACGTCCGGCAAAGCTTCCTGGATACGCCATGATTATTCTCCTATTCGTTTATATTGGAGTCAATTGACTCATAGGGAATTCCAGCAAAACTATTCAGGACAGCCTCGAAGATTACCCTTGCTCCCCGGCAGGGAACCGCCATCCCGATCTGTTTGCGGACGCTCTCCTTGCTTCCTATGAATTCGTAATCATCAGGAAACGTCTGAAGCCTTGCACGTTCACGGTTAGTTAAGGCTCTCGGCTCGCCCCAATGGTAGATGTGAGTGCCGCCGCCGCCGCTTCCGGTGACTGTGTAAGCGGGCTTGTCGGGATCGAGCCGTTTATATATCTGGCTTATCTTCACGCCAGTTATGTTCAGGCGCAGCTCGTCGGGCATATCAGCAGTAAAAGCATTCTGCCCCGGTTTGATGTATCCGAGCCGCTCAACAACAGCCGCTGATTGGTTTGTACGCTCGTTATTGAATGCGTCAGCGGGTATCGGAGGATTCTCGAGGGCATTTCGGCAAGTATTGTTAACATCTGCATACGGCGCAGGAGAAGGAACTCTGAAAACTGTGCCAATGTCACTACGAATTCCGATGATGATAATCCTGTGCCGAGCTTGTGGAACGTCGTACTCTTCAAACTTATAAAGGTGCGGCACAATGCGATATCCAGCTTTCTGCAGTTCACTCAGGATCTTTTCAAATGCTTTGCCATCATTCGCATTGCGAAGACCGCCGACGTTCTCGGCTAAGAACCACATTGGCTGAAAATGTTTCAGAGCGTTCACGCCATACGAGTAGAGAGGTCCAAAAACACCATTGATTCCCTTCTGTTCTCCTACAACGCTGTAGTCGTTGCAGGGAAAACCAAACGCCAGCGCGTCGATTGCTGAAAGCGGTGAGAAGTCCAGCTTCCGGATATCTCTGTGGATGACTGTTTCCGGATGATCAGGGCATATGTTATGGCGGTAAGTTTCGCAGGTGTTTTCGTCATAATCGTTCGCCCACTGGTGGATTATCCGATAGTCCGGATTCTGGATTGACGCATTAACCGCCCCCCAAGCGATGCCACCTGGTCCGCAGAAAAGCTCTCCGAGTTTGTAAATCATTATGGACACCTCTCTGGGTTTACAATTACATCTATCAAATGCTGAATGGCTTCGTGCTGCTGTTCCGACAGGGAGTCCGCTCCATTGAAACAAAGCTGATAATAAGATAAATCACTGAGAGTTATGTAGCCAGCTTTAAGATACAGGTCGACTAGAGGAACATGGTAAGCCGAAGCCAGTTTCTGCAAGTTGTCTGGAGAAGGACATTCGGTTTTGCCGCATTCGATGTTGCTGACAACAGAATCATTGATGTCAGTTAACGCTTTGACATCTTTGAGGCTCAGCTTTTTTTCAGTCCTGATCTTTTTCAGGTATTCACCAACATCACTCATTCGAGATCACCTCTTTAGTAGTATATCATGCTTGCTGCGAAATGCAAGAATTATTTTAGTTTTGCTGCCTTAGCGCAGCGAAATCTTTATACAGCTTGGCTTCCGGCAATGTATGTGATAATCTCTGACAAGGGAGGTTGTAATATGCCGAAAAATCATTCGCCGGAGGTGCGGAGTTACAATATGTCTCAGATCTGCAGCCACAATACCAAGCCGGAGGAAGCGGTGCGGAAATTCCTATTCTCAAAAGGATTCCGCTACAGGAAGAACATATAATCGTAAGTTCCCGAACAAAATCCACGTTATGGATAAGTTCTTGTCAACACTGCTATTATACGCAGAAATAGTGCCAACATCGCCGGAGGACTAAGCTGTTTCGCATGAAGCCGCGATCCGTGATATAAAGGATTGCCCGATATTAAAAGCCGCCGTCAAATCCGACGCACAGCTTTTAATAACGGGTGATAAGGATTTCTTGGAGAGCGGACTAAAACATCCACAGATCATTGCAGTCGCTGATTTCGTAAAGTTGCAATTACTGCACACATATGCTGCGCCAGCACATACGCCGAGTTGCGGGTTCGGGTGATGCCGGACACTCCCTGGGGCTCGACGTTGAACCGTTTCTGGGATACAGGTTTGTTGCCAAAGGTTGAGCAATACTCCAAATAAGCGCTATAAAAATCCACCCGCAGTGTCGGGCTATTTTCGTCCAGGCGAAGATGTTAGCCAGCTTGCCGAAAAGCTGTACGGTCGCAAACTTCTCGTCCAGTTCCTGCCATGTCAGGTTGGAGACGTTCTCCTGCCGCAGGAGCAGGTCTTGCACCACATACAGGAGCGTCGATTTGCCGCTGTCAGACTTGCCGACCATCAAGAAGGATTTCTGCGCCTTGTTGATCGGCGCGAGGAAGTAGCCGAGAATCTCTTGGATTAAGGGGATTTCGGTAGCCGGAAGGACATCGCCCAAGTACCAGAGGAACGTCGGAAATTTGACTTCGGGATTACAACTGCCGCAGAGCCGGATTGTGCTAAGGATATGGGGAGCATGCGGATTCAGATCATCGGTTTGCAGGTTATATAAGCCGTTATCGAAGTTGAGCAGATAGGGATTGACGTTTATCTCGCGTGTGGTCTTGTCGATTACTAAAGTGTTCAATAACGGCAACAGCCAAGCTGTGCGTATACCTGCGGTGTACCGCATTTCCGACGAAGAGGTTCTGATTCAAAAAATTGGCGGGACACTGTTTTTGCTGCCTAAAGACGATGTCTGGATCGCGTTTCAGCGCGGGGTTGACGGCTTTTTCGACGATTTCGCCTTAGAGAGGCAGGAGCCAACGCTACAGACACGAGGGGCGTAGAAATGTACTTGCTCTATACGAATATCTGTGTTTACATCATCAACAGGCGGTCGCAAAGCGCAGCTGCGGTGTTTGCGTCAAAACCGTCATTTTCGATAAAGTTATCTGCAATCACGCTGGCGGAGCTAGAGTACGGCGTGTCAAAAAGCCAAAACCATGAACTTAATCGGCTGGCAATGATGATCTTCGCCGCGCCATTCGAAATTGTGCCGGGCGCGGACGCGGAGATTTTCGCGAAATCCGCGCTACTCTGGAGCGGAAAGGGCGTATTATCGGCGCGTATGATCTGCAAATCGCGGTGCAGGCGCTTAGCCGGAACCTGACGCTTGTAACGATCAACACCGGTGATCGAGCGTGTTCAGGGTCTGAAACTTGAAAACTGGGTGGTGTGATTTTTTTGCGCCTGCAAACGACTAATTAGAGGTTTCCTCTATAGCGATCACCGTGTTAGAAGCCTCTTGCAGCCATTGCATCCAGGCGATATCATCGGTAAATTCAGCTTCTGTGGTTCAAAGTGGATCACGTGCAGTGGTACGCAAGTGCTCGTAACTATCGGCACCGCTGAGTGCTCCCATACAAATCGGTCAAATTCTTCAGGCCAGGAATCTGCAGGATCCGATCGGAATGAATGCCCTGCGTTATACCGCTTTTCATTAAATGCTTCCTTTTTTGGAGCTTGATTATCCATTGAAAGGTGCGAAATGCATTTCGCACTCGCTGTATAATCAAGCTCCAAAAAAGCGGTTTTCTATGAAAAGCAGTTTACTTATAATCCGACCTCAGAATCGGAATCTTTGAGTGCAAATCAGTAGATATTCGACTGCAAATAGGCTACATCAACAACTCTTTTTTATCATTGCCGCAAATGCATTTCTTCACGCGCATAATCGCCATTTTGGCCTCCCTCATAAGATGGCGGTATGAAGTTCGGCATTTATTGAGAAGCGCGCCTTTTTCACCTATAAAGATTGAGAGTAGGTCGTTACTTTGAGTCATCCGCTGTTTCGCACTTTGGCCAGCTTGAAGGGAAATCCGCGAGCATGCGTCTACACGGAACCTATGTGGGGTTTGGGCATGCAGCTGTGCATGCCGTATGCATCTGTTTTTATGCTTGCTTTGGGCATGAATGATCTAGAAGTGGGCATAATCGCATCTATTTATATGTTTTCGCAAATGATATGCGCGTTTCTTTCAGGAGCTATAACTGACAGACTTGGAAGAAGATTCACGACCGCCGCATTCGATTTTTTGGCATGGAGCATGCCGTGCCTCATTTGGGCTTTTTCAGAAGGGTTTTGGTTCTTTGCCGTGGCGGCCCTTTTGAATGGAACTATGAAGATAACAACGGTTTCGTGGGACTGCCTTCTGGTTGAAGACGCCCAAAGATCGCAGATAACCCAGATATATTCCCTTGTTATAATCTGCGGAAATCTTTCAGCGCTCTTTGCCCCCATATCATCCATATTAGTTTCTAAGCTGACGCTTGTTCCGGCTATCAGAATACTCTACATCAACGCCTTTGTCTTCATGACGGTGAAGCTTTTCATCCTTTATAAACTATCCAAGGAGACGGATGTTGGCCTAAGGAGAAAGAAAGAATCCGAAAACCAGCCATTTTCAAAGCTTCTAAGAGGATATGGCGGCGTGCTCAATCAAATGCTGCACTCAAGAGGCACTGTTTTTGCTGTTACGATTTCCGTTCTTGTTGAAATAGTAGGAATGATAAATGCGACATTTTGGCAAATTATAGCCAGCAAGCGCATAGGAGTCCCAGATGCTCTGCTTCCCATATTTCCAATGGTCAAGTCATTTTTGACCATATTTTTCTTTTTTGCGGTGATAGGGCGCATACGCCAGACAAAACTCAAGAGACCTCTGCTTACGGGATTTATCTGCTATGTTGCGGGGCAGGCGGCTCTCATAATTGCAGGCGGCGGAACCTTCGGGTACATATGCCTCGGCGCGTCGCTTGTTTTGGAGTCTTTTGCCTCCGGAGCCCTTTCGACGCTAAGGGAATCCATTGTAGCGATATATGTGGATCAATCAGAGAGATCCCGGGTTCTTGGGATGCTGCAAACAATTGTGATGCTGGCAAGCGTGCCGTTTGGCTACATAGGAGGATACCTCTCCAGCCAGTCCAGAGTCTTGCCGTTCGTTTTGAATATAGCTCTTTTGATGCTGGGGGCTGTTGCCACAGCGCGCTTTTTTTCCGCTGAAGGCGGCAAGCCGGAAGAGCTTTCCGCCCAGTGCTGAGTTTGCTTTTTACTATACTTATTCGCAGTCAAAATTACATTGAACGAAAAAAAGCTTGCTTGAGTTATACAAGTTTGCATATGAAACCGCCTGTTTTGGAGATTGACGGTACAGCGAGCGCGATTGATAACGGCATTTAGCGCCTTGAAAGAGGATGGTCAAGCTCCAAATAGGCGCATTTTGAACGCGACCTATGCAGATGGCCATAGGAAAGATCCGATTCTCGGGCTAGACTTCACTGCGTCAAGGTGGAAAGTCCAGCTTCAAAATAGCAGCATTTGACTGCGCGTCGGCGTAATAGGAGGAGATATGAAAATAAGCGTTTGCCTCCCTCAGGAAAAATCCAGGGGATTTTGCTTCCAGGCCGCTAAGGAGTATGAAAAAAGGCTCAGCCGGTACTGCGAACTCGTTCCTGTAACGGGTACGAGCCTTAAGAAGCCTGCAGATTTCCGAATAGGCATCTCTTCTTTGGGTATTGGCATGTCCTCTGAAGAAATGGCGGCAAGGCTCTCTGCTCTTGCCATTCAAAACCGCCGCGTTTGGTTTTTCTTTGGCTCTAAAGAAGAAGGGCTTGATGAGTTGTGGCTTTTAAGCGGAATCGTTTTTAAACCCGATCTTCAGTATGTGGTGTTGCTTGAGCAAATTTACAGGAGCTTCAAGATCATCTCAGGAGAACCCTACCATAAATGAAGGCGAAGGCATCCGCAATCCTCTAGTGGATTGCGGATGCCCTTTTTATAGTTGCTTTCTTTATAAAACCTTTCGGCCTCTGAAGCTGAATATCCTTGCAATGGCTTCGCGGATTTTATCAGTTATCACAATCAGCCATGGATGGTTGTGATAGCGCATTATCTCTTCATTTTCGCTTATAGTGTATATGTAGTCTAGGAGCTTATCCTTTGCAGTCGCTCTGGAAGCGGACTCTTCAAGCTCCTTCAGCGTGATCATATCCAAATTGCCGTACAGGAGTTCCAAATTCAGGCTTTTTTCTTTTATGCCTTCTAACTTTGACCAAAACGCCGCTTTATCGGTGGCTGCAACCGGTTCAGGCCGATCCAGCAGGTAGGCGGGTGATTCTGCAGGAGAAGGCGATGAAAGGGCCGCATTTTGCGAGCTGTTCAAGAAGGCTGAAATGTTCCGGAATTCTTTGATCAAATCTTCGAAGTCCTTTCTCTTTCCGTCCAGGATTTCCTTATTGCACAGCCACGCAGAAAGCTGAAGCAAAGCTTCGCTCTGCTCATCGGTCATGCTGAATTTATACTTTAAAAATCTTGCGATTTGTAAAATGTCTTTTTCCTGCAAATCAGGCAAGTCGTTCACCGAACTTTTTGCTATGATGCGGGCGATCTTTCTTTTGTCTGTGGGGTTAAGCGCGCTGCTTCTCTCTCTTGAACTCATAATAGTCCCCCTTGGAGGCAACTTTCAATTGCAAAGCTATACCTGCGTATACTGTAAAGTCCTTTTTCTGGGTACGGTTATGGGGCGCTGCAAGCTCTAAATCGTTGCATTTTGACTGAGCGTCAATGCATATAGGCGTATTTTTTGGACAGCCGCGCCTGGCTCCGCTTTATAATTTTAATCTATGCAACAGCCAAAAGCAATCGTCAAATAAATCTTTAAATAGTCAAAACCTGCGCAGATGTTTCTTTTTAGCGAATATAAGGGTAATTGAAAAATTGAAATTATTAGAAAAGTATGCTAGACTTTTTTGGGACGGTGGTTACATGGAGTTTAAAGACAGAATAAAAGAGCTTCGGACTGAGAAGGAGCTGACGCACACCCAGTTTGGCTCCCTTTTGGAAAAATCGGAGGCGGCCACCAGAGCATGGGAGACGGGCAGGACTAAACCGGACGCGGATACTTTGATTAAGCTTTCGGAATACTTTGGATGCACTACTGACTACATGCTGGGACTTTCGGACGAGTTCGGCTTTAAAGAGAAGGATGCCGCCCCGCAAAAAAAAGATGGCTTGCAAAACAACGCTTTATCGCAAAAAGATTCCGCAGCGCTTGATGCGGCCGCCTGCTCTGAGCCTTGCAGAAAGAAGCTAAAAGGCATAGAGGAAGCTTTAAGCGGTTTCTCCGAAGATCATCAGATGTACATGCTTGATATTTTCGAACGGATAGAAGATTGCCTGATTGATCTCAAAGGGAGCTCTGAAGTGCAGGATGCCTTTGTTTCAAGCTTCTTTTCCATCATGATGGATTTCTATCTTTGTATAAACATCCTTTCGCAGGCTCTCGGAGATGGATTCAAATCAGGGGGGGCGGACGCATTGGACGCGGCATCCATCTTTTACACAATGAGGAATGTAGCGGATATGGATTACAGAAGCATGTGGGATAGGTTGGAAAAATATTTCAGCAGCAAGGTGCCAGACAGAGAAGTTGCATATATGCACTTCCAGAACCTTATGAAAAGGAATAAAAAACGCGGCGCGCAATAAAGGGCTGAAGGGCCTGCCTTGAAGGGCGCCCTTCAGTCCATTTCATACCGATTTGCCAAAAAGCCTATTTATACTGCTTTGCAGTTATCACTTTTCATGCCTTACAGCAAATGGGAGGCAGTAAGAAATTAAACAAGGACTAGTTTAGCAGCCCTGTCGCAAGAAAACAATATTGATGAGCTGTTGACGCTGTATGCTTATGCCGCGCCAATGGCTTTTTCCGCTTCTTGGCATTCCTGAACGCAGGCTATCGCTTCACGCAAGTTACGCAAAACGATTTCTGCCAACACTACATTGCGTGTGGTGTGCGTTGTGCAGTCTTTGCGGTAGGTGGTATAATATTCCTGCCCCGGCTTGAAACTGCCATGCACGATTTGGACTGCCGTGTGATACGTTCCTACGCAAACTACACCCTACAGCCCTCGATTGCCGGTCAAAAGCTGGCAATCATAGTAATGGGGGGAGGAGCAACAGCCACCAGTCATTATGAAAGATAGTTATAGGCAGCGAAATTTCATAGCTTCGAGTATGACAAAGAAAAACACTGAAATGAGGTGTTGCCTATGACAAATCAAAAGAAATTAAGACGCATCGAGCATTGCGGCTTGCAGCCGACATTTGACAGATTGCATGCGGATAGCCAAAAAGGCAAGGTTTTTACAAAGCTGATGGAAATTATCAGTAGCGAAGAAAATATCCGGCCGGCATGCCGAAACATCAAGAAAAATGGCGGGAGCACAACTGCCGGCGCCGACGGGGTACAATCAAGGATATTGAAAAATGCCTATAGAAAAATATGTCCAAGTTGCGCAAAGAAAGCTGCAGTTTTACCAACCAAAACCTCTTAGGCGAGTTGAAATCCCAAAGCCTAACGGAAAAATGCGCCCATTGGGCATGCCCAACGAGTTGGCACATAAGCCGTTGCGCTCCGGCTCTCAACATAGTCCCCCCATATATTGTACTTGTCTTGTGGCCAGTCTTTTTGGCGAGCGTAGAACCTTACTCTACGAAGTAAGTGTTTGCCGCATATTCGCTCTCCGTGCATGTAATCGTAGTTGCATAGCTATCGCCAATATATGGGACAGGCGAAGCATTTGCTTCGAGTTCACCTATATTGAGAATAGTTATTACTTCACCATCTTGAAGTTCGTCATACGGAGGTATGTCCCCCCTGACTCCACAACTCCTATCGGCATGTCCGCAGTTACGAATCATACAGCTTTACCTCCTATGGTGTTCTTGCAGTTATCAATTTTGACTTGTTATTTTTGCTTCTTTCTCACGATTAGCAAAACAACCCCTGCAACAATCAAAATAACACAGATTATAAATAGCATCTCAAGATGGTAAGTGTTCAGAAACGCCCAATAGTCACCCTTTACCTCGATGCGTGGGTATACAAGAGATTGATTAGAGTCATACGGTTCGACTGCCGGCGGTCCGTCTGCTGTCCACCGAAAGGCTACAATAAACCTTGAGAGCAACCACGATGCCGCAATTCCTAAAAAGCCGATTGACAGCAAGCAAACTGAGAGAACCGACAACACTTTACTCCGATAAGCTGTCTTTGCGTTCTCCTCTGCTACTTTTATCACCGGTAGGTCGTTGTCATTATCTATTTCATCTTTGCATAGGAAGTCTGTGGTTACATTAAAGACAGAACTTAGCTTAACGATATTCTCAATGTCGGGTAACGATTCGTCCAATTCCCATTTTGACACGGATTGCCGCGATACATTAAGCTGCGCCGCCAATTCCTCCTGCGAGAAATTCTTTTTCTTCCTCAGTCCCTGTAGTTTTGTCCCAAGCGTCATTTCATTTCCTCCCTTAGTTTTCTCACTAAGCATAACGCCATCAGCGGTTGCGTTCTACCAAATCAACTTGGAACATTAGCAACCGGCAGTTGCAGTTGCGCAACTGAGGACTTTTTCGGGCGTTCTACGTTAAATCTTATGCGGACATCTTGTCGATTTCGCCCTTACGTTTACGTCTCTCGCTACACGTGAAATATATGACGAGATAGACAGTGGTTGGAATGCTCCCAAGCAAAAGCGCAACGGCCATAACGAAAATTGTTTGTGCCATATTGTCAGTAGAGAGGAAATTCGCCGTATATATCAGCGATGCCATAAACGCAATTATCGGAAGAATCAAGCCGAACCAACGTTTTCCTTTTTCGGGAGGAACACTTGCAAAACTATTGAACCGCCGACAAGACAGAGCGTAAAATTACGAAAGACATTATGGAATCTCACTCACTTTTTTATATTCGGATATAAGGATTATGGCAGTATCGAAGTCGAGTTTGTCGTTGACTGCAAGGCTCTTGATTAGTGCAATATACTGTTCGTTTGCGTTCACCTCGCTGAACTGCACATTTTGGATAATCCTGTCAAGGCGCAAACGAACGGTGGGATAGGTGACGCAGTATTGTAGAGAAGTTTCTTTTAGAGAACCAGACGCTTGCAGGAAGCTCTTGATGAACGTCTAGTCCTCGTCCTCAAGATAAGACAGCCATTCGGGCAAAACCTCAACTGTCATAAACATCTCCTTATAATGTGATTTAATACTATTCATTATATGCTTCAATAATATTTAAGCCAATATAAAGACAATAGTTTAGTTGTAAACTTTTTATGGACATCCAAACTATGTCCTTGGAAAACGAACCGAAAAGGCGAAATAACCCGCGACACCCGCCAACTATTGGCGGCAAGGGCATGGACGTAAAAGTCCTCGACCTAATTATACTGCTTTTCATATAACATTACCTTTTTTGGAACTTGATTATACAGCGAGTGCAAAATGCCGACATCAATCGCACCACTCAATGGATAATCAAGCTCGCAAATTTGATGAAAAGCGGTATAACAAGGAGAGCAGTCATTGTTACAATCCAGTTGTTTATTTGACCTCCGACAATGATGTGCAACGGCTCATTACCAATCTTTTCAAGGCCACTACGCCCAAAGTAAGCCAGACCCAAGACCCCTTTTGGACACGGCGGCGAGTATGCTGCTGATGGCGCTGGTTTTCTATCTCCATTACGAAGCCCGGCCGACGAACAGAATTTCAGCATGGTTATGGAGATGCTGCGCTCCGCCGATGTCCGCGAGGAAGATGAAATGTACCATGAATACCCTGTTTGAGCGGCTTGAAATGCGCGACCCGGAGCATATCGCGGTGAAGCATTACCACGACTACCGCGCAGGAAGCGGCAAGACGCTGAAATCCATTCAAATCACGCTGGCGGCGTGGCTGGAGAAGTTTAACCTTGAAAGCCTCGCCGCAATGACCGTGACAGACGAACTCGACTTAGCCGCGCTGGGAGAAAGGAAAACCGCGCGAGCTTCACAATATTGTGGCAATAGTACCAGGGAGAGCCTGCATGCTCCCAGGAAACAGCGGATAGGGCGTATCAATGCCGGAGAAGCAGAGGAAACCCGATGGCGTGCAGGCAGTCTTACCTGCTCATAGTACCGATGAAGCGCATCAATAAATGCGAGCGCGGCTTGTGGCAGGACTCCTCTTATATCCACACGCCCGGCGATATAATCTTCTTCGATTGGGGCGGAGACGGAAACGCCGACCGTGTGGGTATCGTGGAGTACGCCGAGGGCGAGTACGTCCACACAATCGAGGACAACACAAGCGATAGCTGCGCCAAACGGACGTAACGGCTTGACAGCGTGAGCGTTATGGGCTACGGTACGCTGATTTATCCGTAATCTCAAAGCGAAAAAGCGGGGAAGGATTATTCTTCTCATCCCGCCGCCTGTGCGTCGAGGATAATCAAACGTTCTTCATTCGAGGCTTGACATTATTCGCTATAACGCAAATAATAAAGTAAAGGCGGCGACTAAATATGGATTATATGTCGGCAAGGGAAGCGTCAGAAAAATGGGGAATATCCTAACGCCGCATCCAAAAGATGATAGCCAAGCATACCAAAGATATACTCCGGCATTTTAGTGAACGCCATATACTCTGCTTAAATCAAAAACTGCACCGCCGCAAGAGTGAGAAGAATAAAGTAGGTTACGATGATTCCCCGCCAAGTGAAATGCCGACGCTTGACGCGGGGGTCATTAAGCAACGCCTTATATCCCAAGCCGTGAACGGTCACGATTCTGAAACCGTCACACTTAGAGAATTTGTCGCGCGGCTTGTTGATGTACACGTCCACCGCCCGCAATCCCGTGTCGCTTTCTACATCCCAAAATTCATCCATAAGTTGCGCATGTGTGAAAGTTTTTTGGATACGATAGCAGCTTGAACAATATATTGTTGGGCGATTGTGACCGGGATATTCTGTGTTGTGACGGCGCGGCAAAAGGTTCAGGATTTTGACCGGTCGATGCGGAGGCTCTCCGAAGCGGCGAAGCAAGTGGCAAAGGGAGATTTCTCAGTGTTCAGCGAGCCCTTCCACTCTGTGGAAAAGCGCGATTATGTTGACGTGATGTGAGAGGACTTCAATAAAATGGTGAAGGAACTCGGAAGCATAGAAACGCTCAAACTGAATTTATCGCCAACGTATATCACGAGGTAAAAACTCCGATTGCTATTATCCAAAACTATGCGACCGCATTGCAAAGCGAGGCCATTACCATTGAACAGCGCAAGGAATATTCGGACGCTATTATTACGGCGTCGCGCAAGCTGTCCTCGCTTGTGACTAACATTCTGAAACTGAGCAAGTTGGAAAATCAGGAAATCATGCCTGTCAGCGAACCGTTTGACCTTTGCCGACAACTTGCGGAGTGCGCGCTGTCGTTTGAAGAAGCGATGGAGCGTAAGAGCATTGACCTTTCGGTAGATATGGATGACAAATTAGTCATTAGCGCCGACGAGAATATGCTTGAAATCGTGTGGAACAATCTGTTTTCAAACGCTTTGAAGTTCACCGAACCGGGCGGAACCATTACATTGAAACAAACCTCAGACGAGTACAGCGTAACGTTGTCTATATTAGACAGCGGTTGCGGGATCAGTAAAGAAACACTGAAACACATCTTTGATAAATTCTATCAAGGCGACACGTCGCACTCGCAAGACGGAAACGGGCTTGCGCTTGCTTTGAAAGTGATAGAGCTTGCGGACGGCAGTATTACGGCAAAGAGTGAGGTCGGTGTCGGCTCAACCTTCACCGTTAGGCTGAAAACAGAATAGATAATAAGGCTGCTCGACATCAAGCGGCTATCCGAGCGAATCGGATAGCCGCTTTTTTCGCATTAACAATTCTCAAACATCTCTCAAACAATCGCCGACTATAATTGCTGCTATCACAGGAAAGTTGTGGCCGGAATATGAACAGCTTGGTTATTCACAGTTTATACTCGGTGGTATGGAGATTATGCTCCCGAAAATCGTTGAAAGAAAATTTATGGTTTCGTTGCCCGCTTCGATGAAAGGGATGTTCTTTGCTTTCCTGTTCTGCGCGGTATTTCTCGGCGAGGTCTTGGATTTCTGCGCCGCTGATTCTTTCGCCTGTTTACATCTCTCGTTCGCGAGGTATGCCCGGACGCGCTCGCCCTTGTTCCCAACGGGGCAATCTCATGCGGGAACGTCGAACACTATCATGTGCCGCGTGTCCGGCAAGAAGCGGGCAATATACGTGAGGGCTTGCCCGCCGGTTTCCTTTCCCGGCTCCGGCTGTTGCCGCAGCTGTCCCTTTATGCTCATGCACCTTGTTCCCTCCCGCGTTTGGACATAGAAAAAGCGGGACGCCGTTTTCCAAACAGCATCCCGCTCATGGGATTTGTAATATCCCGCTTGCCCGCCGCCATAAAAAACAAAAAAAGTTGATTATACTTGCTTTTACCCTGTATTCTTATGTCGGAGAGCTATTGAACGCGCCTTTATTGCGGCGACATTTCATCTGTCTGAATTATCCACCTTCCGTCCTCTTCTATAGCAGTTATATTATGCGTTTTAGAAAAAGAGCGAGATATTTCCCTGCTTGCTCCGCTCCAGCTCTCAAGGACGATAGCGTATAGCTTGCGGTATTCCAGATGGAGGATGGATGTCTGCGCGAAGTAGGATGCCTTTTCGCTTAGGTCTTCGGGGGCGTAGAGTTGCGCAAGATCCTCTCTTGCTTTAAGTTCAGAAGCAAAACCCGAGATGGAATCGTAGCTTGAAAGCTTGGATTTGTATCTCAAGCGGGTGAGAAAACTCTCTTCTATCTGCCTCTTGGCGCGAGCGCGAGCTTCATACTGCTCGTCGCCAAGCATTTGCGCGGTAATTGGAACAACTATTTCTGGCAATTTAATGAGAATCTTATTCATCTTTACTTTTATATTCTCAGGAGAAAGACTTATTATGGACGGTTCGCCTATTTCGAAGACGACATCCGAGCCTTCCTGCCCGGAGTAGCATTTCCCGGGGATGGCTAAAGGATTGCCTGAAAGATCATAAGCTTCAAGTTCGGCCTCAATCTTGGTTTCAGCTCTTTTGCCGCCGTTATTTTCGCTGTGGAGAACCAGAACAATGACGCTTCCTTGCCTCTGCATTCCCTCAAGAACCAAGGAATAATCTCCCAGGTTAAGAGTCTGGGGGCCTTTTTCTGAAAAATTGAATAGGTCTAAAGTTTCAAGAGCGCTGTCAGGGGAAAACGCCTGAAATAATCCGTTCACCCTCGCCTCGATGGCGGAGTCGAGATTTGAGACTGCTTCGAAATCGGTTCGCGCGAGAGATTTGCCTTCTGAAAGGAATTGATGGATCGCTGGCTGGGCTTCCCGCCTGTATTTTTTCGCTGAGCTTCCCGCCTGACCTCTCCCAAAGGTGTAGTTTCCGCCGGACGACAGTGAGACTGTTGCGGCTTCACCCATCTGCACGGCTCCATCCCCGCTGCTGAAATAAAATGAAACGGTGCTTCCGGTGTTCGAAAATGAAGCTTCGCAGACTAAAGCGCCTTTCGCTATGCCTATAGGCTCCTTTAAGTGCCTTGCGGGAGAGAACTTTAGATTCTTAAGCTCAAATGCCATGCTTTCGGCCTCGCCGGAAGCCCGATCATGGACTTTTAGAACGAACTCCTTTGTTCGCGGGCCAAAAGGCGAAAAGTAGAGGACATCATCCGGCTGCGCCAAGGCCAAATCCAGACCAATCTCCAGATTGTCCTGATCAAAGAGCGAGAAGGCGTATCTGTCGCGATCGAGAGGAGACCTGAGGAAGAAAATCGTTGAAAGCTGCCCTATGACCATCTTTGAAAGCTGAACCGGCATGTTGCGGAAGCTAGAGAGTTCAGAGAGGAATATAAAGCTGGAATCATTCAGAGCATTTTGAGGCTGCTCTATTTCTGCGGCATATTCAGGCCGTGAAACAAACCCGTCTGCAGGATCTGAACCTCCCCTGACAATAAGCGCGAATATTGCTCCAAACGCTAAAACAACGACTATAAGAGCCGCAAGCCCTCCGGATATAATGTAGAAGCTCTTTGGAAAACCGCGAAGCGCTTCAACTATTGAAACCCGGCTTTTTTGAGGATGTTTCTCCTTTTCGCCGGAAGAAGCGGCATCCCCTTGGACATCGGAATCAAAGACGGATACGTCGTTTATAAAATCCAGCTGATCTAAGCCTTTAAAGCTGTCATCGAGCAGTTTATCCTCTTTGAGAAGCTTTTCCAGCTCTTCATCGAGCCTATCGGGATCTGGAGGCACGAGCTTGCTTAGAATAAGCTGCTCAATGCTCTTGTCATCATCCATTTCATGCACCTTCTGCCATCGTTATTTCTTTTAATTCATGATTCCCATGGCTTGGCTTGATATACGGACATACTGTTTCGCATATGAAAGTTCCGATATTAGCTTGATTATGCCATTATGGAATATCAAGCTAATATCGGTGCATAAATCTTCGCAAAGGCAGTCCAAAGACAACATTAATTGGATAATATAAATAGCTAAATAGCGGATTTAACGATATGAGGCTTCAGTTTTCTCTAGCAAAACAGCTTATTACCCTCTCCTTGATGAAATTTTCTGACATAAATTACGCCCATTTGCAATCGTAAGCAGCTAGGAGGATTATCCGATTTCACACTTGGTGTTGAAGCGCAATGTCATAGGGGTTATACGAAAGCGTCCGCAACGCGACACGTAATAACCCAATAAGCGCTGTTATGCAACCAATTATGAAAATCAGCATAGTCTTCGATGATCAGCTTATATAATCATCCTTGAAGGAGAAGCGGTCAGCCATAGAGGTTCATATGCAAATCAGTATAAGTGGCTGCCGCAAGCTGTCTGCGCTTGCGGCAGCCCACTCCTTACATGCCGTAGATAAACGGCGCTGCGACGCTTAGAATCATAATAAGAGCAAGCAGAGCTGCGACAACGCCGGCAATGGCTCTTTTATGGGCTAAGATCTTTCTTTTCATAATGAACACCTCTCATATTGGCTTTTTTATATGCTGATTTGTACTCAGAAGTTCCGATTTGAAGCCGGATTATGCAATTAGCGCTAAATGCCGATATCGGCATTTGACACCTTTAATGCGGATAATCCGACCTCAAGCTGACTGCAGACAGGCATGCCTTCTTGCAGTCAAATATGCCTTTGTTAGGGCTTGATTATCCAAAGAACTCTGGATAATCAAGCTCCAATCAGGAAATTTCATGTGCAAAGCAGCATGCGCCTATGAACAATCAAATGTTCCGATTTTGAAGATTTATGCGAATCAGTATAATTGGGGCTTATCAGCCCTTAAGGAGCATTGGCGATGCTCCGGATTCATTTGGAGTGGGTCAGGCGCTTTTCTGCCAAACGGCCCTTGTCGCCTATGGGGATATTATTTCCCGTTATGCCTGTTAAAAACCGCGTTATCTTTACGTCCTTGTCGTAACGCTTATTTACGGCGGAAATGTAAAGGCGATCTTTGGCTCTTGTTATGCCTACATAGAACAAGCGCCGCTCTTCTTCGATCTCGGCGTCGGTCTTGCTCTTTTTATGGGGGACGCTGCCTTCCACCGCGCCTGTTACGAAAACCGTTGAGAATTCCATGCCCTTTGCGCTGTGCATAGTTGTAAGGAGAACTCCATCCTGCTCGGATTTTTCTCTTTTGTTTTCCTTTTGCTCCTTTGACTTCTTAACCGCAATGTCTACATGAGAAAGGAAGTCCTCAATTTTCTGAAAAGGGCCTGAAGCCTCCTCAATTTCGTCCAGAAGCTCGAAAAGGCTTGCGGAATCTATTTTTTTATAGTCGCAGTAGCTTTCGATGTAAGAGTCGTAGCCTGCTCTCTTGCGTATGGCAGCCACGGCGTCTGAGGTTTTAAGGCCGGACAGGCTCTTTATGTCATAAAGCATATCGCTTACCCTATCTAGCTGGTAGCTTTTAAGGAGCCCTTGACGGTAGAGGTTTGATATGAAGGCGCCTCCGGCTCGGGCTGATTTGATTGCCGCGGTTGATATGTAGCGCGAGGGTTTGTTCACTATTCTAGCGTAGAGATCGCTTGAGCCGCTTCCAAGAGAAAGGCTTAAATAGGCGCAAACGTCCTTTGCAATCCAGTGCTCGTAAACGCTGGGATTGTCGTCTTTTATTTGAAAGGGAATTCCCAGTGATATGAATGCGTCTGCAAACGCGCGAGAATTCACATTCACCCTGTAAATTACCGCCGCATCGCGGTATCGGAGCCCTCTTTCATGAAGCCTTTTTATTATTTTGCCAATTTCTCCAGCCTCGTCATTGGGGTTGTCAAACTGCAAGAACTCCGGAGACATGCCGCATCGTCCGGTGCCCTTCATAGATTTGGCGAAGCGGGAGCGGTTCGGCGCTATTACTGAATTGCCTAGAGTTATGATTTCTTCGGTAGATCTGTAGTTCGTGTCAAGAACCGCCTTGCAGGCATCTGGGAAGTCAGAGGGAAACTTGAGAAGGAATTCAGGCCTTGCCCCTCTAAACCCGTAAATGCTCTGATCATCGTCTCCCACTATGAAAAGGTTTCTGGATTTTCCTGCCAGCATGCGGATGCATCTGTACTGCGCCTGGTTTATATCCTGAAATTCATCCACCAGTATATGCGGATGCCTATTTTGCCAGTATGCCAAGGTGTTCGGCTCTTTAAGGAGAAGCTCGTGGCATTTGACAAGCATGTCGTCAAAATCCATCAGGTTGCTTTTAGACTTGCAATCCTCATAATTCTTGAAGAGACGCATGAACGCTTCAGAGGAGAAGTGCATGGAATTGTAAAAGGATATGTCAATAAGATCGCTCTTAATAAGCGATATTTCGTTGAGCGCGTTATGCACAAAATCTTCTTCAACGCTTAATCCCATGCTCTTCATAATGCCTTCAACCATGCTTTTCCTCTGATCCTCAGAAAGCACTCTTTCGGCGGAAATGCTTGCGCTTGCCCTTATGATTCTATAAAAAAGAGCGTGAAAGGTGCTAAAAGCGACTCGGCTTCCTTTAATAGGGCAAAGGGACAAAAACCTTTGCTTCATTTCCTCAGTCGATGCCTTGGTGAAGCTTATGACCAATATGCTATCGGGATTGACTCCTGATTCAATAAGGTTCAGGACGCGGTGGATTAGCACTGTGGTTTTGCCGCTTCCAGGGCCTGCCAGCACCATCATAGGGCCGATTTTGTGACGCGCGGCTTCTTCCTGCGCTTTATTCAAGGATAATGATGGCATGATGCGCAACCTTTCAGTCGTATATTCTAGATGCGCCTTTGGGTACATATACTTCTTTTCATTTAGAACTGCCTTTTTTGAGCTTGATTATACAGCGAGCCGAAATGCCGATGCCGGCATTTCGCGCCACTCAATGGATAATCAACAAAAAAGGAACATTTCATGAAAATCGGCATATTCCGACGGGCAGCCAACGAGATGATTATGGAGAATGATTGTCCGACTTTTCGCTAAAAGGTCATACCGAAACGGAACCTTCCTATGCGAATCTATACTGCGCAGACTTTCAGATCATCTGAGGAGCCATTTGATGATAGAGCTATTTCCCGTCGGCATATTAACTTTATCATAAAGCTCTATTTCTATCAAGGAGAAGGCGAGGCGAGAGCGAAGGCGAACGCAAGGCTCTTTTTGAATTATTTGCAAAATGCTCTCTTATATTGCATTTCAAGCCGAAAAATGCAATAATAATAGCATAGGAAAAAAACTGTTATTGTGCTCTTTGACGATTATACGGCTGCTATGCCGCAAACTTTTTATAGATGTACTGATTTGCTGATAGACGCACCCAGTCAGTTTCATATGAGATTAAGCATTTGCCCTTCTGGCATTGGCACTTGAACGCGTTTGGAATAACAGTCAGCGTAAGACTGCAATCTGCAGAGAGAGAAATAAATAAAATCATAAAAGCGAAAACATAGATTAGAATATTCTTTTGTTTGCAGACTATCTATAGTATAATGTAACTTGCTTTGAAGAGATTGACAATAAGCTTGTCTGTAGAATACATTTAAGAAGAACTACCTTGAACGCGAGATGATGGCAATAGACTAAATGCTAATATAATCGTTTATATTGGAAACAGCGATAATCTAGGACTCCTGTCGCTATGCCAAAATCCTAAGTCGAGGGTTGATTATGCAGATCTGCAATCTATACCGATCTATTTGCAGTCAATTGCGCCTATTTTGAAGACTGGCTTCTTTCAAGCTGCGAAATGCCGATATCAATCGCACTCAATTCATATACTGACTTGCAGTCAAACATACCGATTTTGGGTACGAATTATCTATTGAAGGGTGCGAATTTACTATATTCACATTTCGCACTAATTGTATAATCCGTACCCAAAATCGGAACTTTCCAACGCAAATCAGTATAACAAGCTGCAAAATAGGAACTATCAATATGCAATTCAGTATAGGCGCATTTGATTGAGCTTGCGCATATGCCTATATGAATGACTTTACAGGGTTTTGCCTCATCTATACTGCTTTTCATATAAAATCACTTTTTTTGGAGCTTGATTATACAGCTAGTGCAAAATGCCGAGATCGGCATTTCGCACCACTCAATGGATAATCAACAAAAAAAGGAACATTTGATGAAAAGCGGTATATAATCACGCTTATTGCAAAGCGACGATTTTTCTGCTGAACATTCAATGCGCCTATGAATGACGCGCCGAAAAATAGGTGTGTTAGCTCGCAATTGGCATAGGGTATCGGAATCCAAGGAATTGCCTGCGCGGCTTGATAATATGGGCCTGCGCTAGAATAAGCCATAATATAATATACTGATGTGCATTGAAAGTTCCTAATAATTAGGCGCATTTGACTGCGAATAGGTATATTGCGGCCATCAGGAGGCTTTAAGAATGAATATAGGAATTTTTACAGATACATACTATCCTCATATAAACGGAGTCGTAACTTCCACAAGAATGCTTGAGAAGGAGCTCAACAAGAGGGGCCATCAAGTCTTCATCTTCACGGTTTCCGACCCTCACGTAACTTACGCCGCGCCGCGCGTATTCCGCCTTCCCAGCATGCCATTCGCGTTTCTGCCCACGCATAGGGTGACATTTCTCTATTCTCCGAAGCTGCTTGTGAACATCAAGAGGTTTCATCTTGATATAGTTCATACGCAGACGGAATTCCCAATGGGAATATTCGGAAAAATAGTTTCTGAATTCTACAAGACTCCAATGGTGCATACTTACCACACAATGTATGAGGATTACGTCCACTATGTGGCGAACGGCCATCTGATAACGCCGAAAATGGCTCAGCAGTACAGCAGAGTATTCTGCAACAGGGCGAAGGTAGTCATAGCTCCTGCGGAGAAGACAAGGGACTATTTAGAGGACTCAGGAGTCATAAGGCCCATACATGTGATACCGACCGGACTTGACTTCAGGCCGTTTGCAAAGGAGAACTTTCAAGAGTCCCAGAAGGCGGAGCTTAGGGCGGAACTTGGGATAGGTTCGCAGGATCCTGTGATTGTGACTGTAGGCAGAGTCGCCAAGGAGAAGAGCATAGACGTGCTTATAAACCAGATGCCCAAGCTGATTGAGAAACTTCCGAATGCCAAGTTTGTGATAGTAGGCCCCGGTCCTATGCTTGAGCAGCTGAAAAGCCAGGCTGCGGCTTTGGGGGTCAAGGACTCTGTGATTTTCACAGGGGAGAAGCCGTGGGAATCAATCCCGCTATATTACCAACTAGGGGATGTTTTCGCTATGGCATCCACATCTGAGACGCAAGGGCTCACATACATTGAGGCGATGGCATCAAAGATCCCGGTTGTCGTAAAGAGAGATCGCAGCGTTGAGGGCGTAATTATACACGGCGAAACCGGCTACTGCTTCGAGAAGGATGAAGATGCCGCAGACTTGCTTTACCGCGCCTTAACCAATCGCGAAGAAGCCAAGTTTTTGGCGGAGAAGTGCTTTGAGCGAAACAGCCATCTTTCAGCCGAGGAATTCGCAAAAAAAGTCGAAGAAGTTTACCATGAGGCGCAAGCGCTTCACCGCGCAAGGCGGGGCGCCTGAACGCATTAAAAGATGGAGCCTGGCGATGCAAATCGTATGTCAGGCTCCATCTTCCTTCTATTTATACTGATTCGCACGGCATGTCCAATTTTGCAGCTTGTTCGTCCGCCGGGCGCAAAATGCCAATATTAATAGCGCCTTGAAAGCGGATGATAACGCCGCAATGCCGGCGCAAAAGCTTTCATGAAAGTCAAAACCCGGCAAACTGCCCGTTAATCCAACGCCCGCTTTGAATGAGATAGCCGTTCGCGTCGCGGGTTGTCCCTTGGCCGTTGAAAGTGCCGTTTTTGAACTCGCCTTCATATGAAAGGCCTTCGGAGTCCTCATAGTAGCCAAAGCCGTCGTATAAGCCTCCACTAAATGATCCCTTGTAATAGCTTCCGTCCGCAGACGCCATCTCTCCTTCGCCTTCGATGATTCCGTCGACGAAGTTTCCGTGATATGTGGCGCCGCTGGCATAGTTTATTTCCCCGTACCCTGTTGCAACGCCGTTAATGAAGAATGCTGACATGGAGTCCCCATTATATGAAATGAAAACGCCGTCTCCCTCCAACAGTCCGTTTTTGAAATTGCCTGTGTACTGATCATTTATGAACCAGGTTATTCTTCCACTGCTTCCGGATTCCAGAAAAGTCAGCGTTCCCTCGCCATTTGGCGCGTTATTCTGCCAATATCCAGAATACGAGCAATAGACGGTGAATTGCCTGGTAGAGTATGAATACGGCTTGTTAATGACCCTCTCTGCTCCGGGAGGGTTCGCCGGTTCAGAGGTTAAAGGCGGATTGCTTGGCGGGCTTTGGGTTGGGGGCTCTGATGAGTCTTGACCTGTAAAAGCGGGCCAAGCTGTCTGCTGATAGGCGCCGGAAGACGGATTGGGCGTGTCGGAAGAGCTGCCGCTTGGAGAAGTGCTGGGATTTCCGCCGGCTGCTTCGCTTTCGGAAGGCGCTGGCGACGCTGAAGGCTTTGCGGTAGGAGGCGGAGTCATTGTCGGAGCGAACGTTTTAGCTGGCGCGGGGCTTTCTGATAGTAACTTTTCTTGCGAACTCTCTATGAATACGCCGTTTATCCAATAGCCGTCTTCAAGTATAATCCCGCTTGAAGAATATTTCACCCCCTTTCCATGCATGGCTCCATTTTGAAACTGGCCTTTGTAATAGCCTCCATCAGGAAATGCAAGCCTGCCTTCTCCGCTGTAATAGCCTAACGAGAAATTTCCGGTGTATTTTTCGCCGCTTGCAAATTCTAGCTCTCCCCACCCATGGTAGAGTCCGTTTTTGAATTCGCCGAAGTATGAATACACGCCCTGGCATCTCTCTTCGCCGGGGCCTTGCAAAAGGCCGTTGATGAACTTTCCTTTGAATGTTGTTCCGACCGGTATTCCTGAAAGCCTGTCGTCCGTTACAATCATTTCGCCTTCGCCGTTTGGAGAGGAGTTCTTCCACTGCCCGGTGTAAACAGTCTCTACAATGTAATTGCTCGTCTCCAGCTCGTAAGTCTTATGTTTGACAGTCATTCTGGAAAAAGCTGAGATGCTGGCGGCAAGCACAATCAAGACTATCAACAAAAGCCCTATTCCAACCAACGCCGCATAGCGTTTATTTATATTAAGCCAAAAAGGCGCCTTTTCATGACAGCCTTCATTTTCTTCACTCTCCGGATCGTCAAGCTTGCGCATAGCCTCTTTTAGCTCTACAGCGCTTAGGTAGCGGTTCTCCGGCTTCAAGGCAAGCATCTTCATAAGAATTTCTTCGAATTCAGGAGGCGAATCTGCTCCCAGCGCGGAAGGAGGCAGCAACTCGTCTTTTTCCATCCTATTGATGGATTCTTCCGGAATTACGCCCGTAAGAGCATAGTACAAAGTCGCCCCGAACGAGTAGATGTCAGTCCAAGGACCGTGATTTCCATGCTTGCGGTACTGCTCCAGGGGAGTGAAGCCTTGCTTGAACATCACAGAGAGGCTGTTTGACTGCTCGAAAACCAATTGCCTGGCGGAGCCGAAGTCCAGGAGCTTTATCTCCCCCCTTTTTGTCACGTATATGTTGTCCGGGCTTATATCCCTATGCAGAACATCCAGAGAGTGGACTATGACGAGCGCATAGAGGATTGAGTGCATAATGGGCTTGAGATCCTCGTAGGAAAGGCGGCCTCCGTGATCTTCAATGTATGTCCGCAGATCCATTCCGTCTATGTACTCCATGACATAGTAGGCGGTGTTGTTTTGATAAAAGAATTCTGAGACGTTGATGATATTTGTGCTGCCATTGAATCGGGAAAGGGTTTTGGCTTCATGGTAGAACTTTTCGGCGCCTAAGGAATAGTTCTCCTTCTTTTCTCCTGTATAGCTGATGATTAACGGGCTTCCTGGGGTTCTATAAGCCAGCATGCCTGGAAAATACTCCTTAACAGCAACTTTTTTGTCTGCAGAAGTGTCGTAAGCAAGATAGGTTATGCCAAAACCCCCGCGCCCTAAGACCTTTCCTATGATGTATCTTTCCAGAAGCATTGAGCCCAGTGGGAGCTCGCCTACATTGTCAGGCGGAAGGAAGTCAACATATCCACATCTGGCGCAAATGCCCGCATCGGTCGAATGAATGGCAAAGCATCGCGGACAAAGTATTTTTCCACAGACGGCAAGCATTTTAGACCTCCTGACTGGACGCTTTTCTTCGCGGATTGCAGGATATTTTCTTGGACGCCGCAAAGAATATACGCTCTGCGTGAGCGAGCGTGAATAAAGCCTCAAGTTTTTAAACGCGCACTGATATTCAGGCGCAAAGCTAACTGTGGATTTTTTGAAAGCGCTTAAGTGAAGATAGGGTTAATTGACATTAGTATAGCATAAATCTGAGAGATTTTGCAAGATTTTGCTAAGGGATAAAAAGTGCGCTTTATCTTAGGCAAACTGGAAACCATTGATTTTGTTGAAGAAAAAAGAAAGCCGCTAAACCGAAGCCGATTAAATTCTGCCTGTGGGAACAAAAAAAGCGATGAAAAATCAAGCGCGAATATTTGAAAAAAGGATTGCCGTCCCATTTTGAAAAATCCGCAATTAACCAATTCACCGCCCGTTGACGCTTGATATACTGATTTGCACTAAAAATTCTGATTTTGCAGTTGGATTATGCGATTATACTTGCTTATGAAAGTTCCGATTTTGGAATTTGATCATACAACGAGTGCGATTGCCGATTTCGGCATTTCGTCCCGCCCAATGGACTCTCAAGCTCCAAAATCGGTACAATTGACTGCAAATCTGTATTATGAAGCTTTCGCGTTAATCTGTCAGGCGAAGACATTGTCATGCACTCTGAATTCAACGGGTTGATCGCAGTCCATTCCAGAGGCTAGGGAACGATTTCCAATAGAATCCAATAGCTTCTCCCTGCTTAGGGTTCCTTCCATATACTGCCTGGTCTTAGTTATAAGTTTAGCCCCTCTTGACACCGCGAAATTATACATCTCAGCGAAGCTGGAAGTGAGTTCATTCTGGTCGTCCCATGGCATAAACCATGGATTCTTGTGCATGTTGAGATAGTCTATGCCGTCCTTTATCTCCTGCATGTGTATGATGCTTGAGAATGCGTGCTCTCCTATGGTGAGATCCTCAGCGAGTTCCATCAAGCGCTTACGCTTCCCTTTTTTTGACTGAAGCAATCTCGTCAGGTTTACCATATATCTCATGGCGCTAAAAACTTCTTTGCTTGTGATGTTTCTGTTATAAGCGCTTCCGATAGCTTTGCTCAAAAGAGCAGCGATAGCCCTCGCATGCTTTTCATCAGCCTTAATCAGCTGCCATAGCTTTTTATCAGAAGGTTTTTCGCTGGACATCAGCTTAAGCATCAGCACATCTATGGCGGTCTCGAAATTCCTATGGTAGACGCTGTAGCGGAGCCTGGGGGTTTTGTCCCCTTTTACTTGAAATCCGCTTTTGTAGTACACATATGGATGGGCATGATAATCCAGCGTATAATGGGACAGATACCCGCTCAGATAGCTAAAGACAAGCGATTGGCTCTCTTCATCAGCCGCTTCGTCAAGCCCGTCAATCAATCCTGATACGAAAAGCCTGAAGTTGGTCTTATGCATGTCGACTCCCAAGTTTCTGAGGTTCTTCTTGATAAGGCCTGGCAGGTAGTAGAAGAACATGTCTGGACCCTGGCAGCCGACGTTGTATAGCTGGCGGTTGTTTCTAATAGTTGTTTGAATATCCGGTGACAAGATGTTAAGCGTTGCCTCGCCGCAGATGTAATGGGTGATGAATCCCGGCATAGTGAGCTTCCTTTCTTTATAAGCTATACTGATGGGCGCTTAATATACTGATTTTCATAGAAAACTGCCTTAGGAACATTTGATGAAAATCGGTATGGCTCCAAAACAAGCGGATTTGACTGAGCTGAGAGTCAGCGTATATTGGGGATCTTCAGGAGGTGCCGCAGAAACATGAAAATACTTCGCATTTTTCATCCGGTTGCGCGAGCGCATGCGGCAAGCGGACGATGGGTCGCATAGCCGCGTGATGTCCGATGGCAGTCAAATGCCTGTTTTGGAGCTTGAGCGTCCATAGAGGCGCTGTATAGTCAAGCTCTAAATAGGAGCTTTCAATGCGAATCAGCATATAATCCAGCTCAAAATAGCAAGCATACCGCTTTGCAGTCAAATGTACCGATTTTGATGTCTGATTATCCACTTTCAAGGCGCGAAATGCCGGCATAGGCATTTCCCGCTAGTTGTATAATCCGACGTCAAAATCGTAACTATCCAATGCAAAGCAGTATATATTCGAATCAGAACAACTTGCTCCCAGTCAAAGAAAAAAAGCGCTGAGCAGGCGCGCTCTTTGGGAGACTGAGCGGCAGACGCCAGCTTTGCTTTCATCAGCTTCTTAAACGCGACCGCTGCGAATTGACTTTTTTTTCTCAAAGAATTATAGTAAGAACAGAAGAGAAATGACCTTCCTTCATACTTCTTTTTTTATTTCTATGTTCACGGATCCTTTAATGCTTAGGAGCGCTTAAAAAAGCCGAACGGCCATATTATCGAGGCCCCCTAATTACACTGATTTTCGTACTAAATTACCTTTTTTGGAGATTTATTATACAGTGAGTGCGAAATGCCAATATCGTCGTTTAGCGCTCACTGTATAATCCGACCCAAAATCAAAACTTTCAGATGCAAATCAGTATAGCTGAGCCAATCGAGAATGCTTATGACTGGAGATAACCTTTTAGTGTCTAATATGTTCAAATTTGGTTAAGTTATACTCATTTTTCTGCTTTTATCAGGCGCGAACGCCTGCGGCTTGACTTCATCACTGCTATGGCATTCAATAATTTGCGCATGAAACTGACTGTTTTGGAAGCTGACAGTACGGCTAGCGCTATGCCGATATCAATCGCGCCTTGGAAGCGCCATGCATTTATACTGCTTTTCATATAAAATTACCTTTTTTGGAGCTTGATTTATACAGCGAGTGCAAAATGCCGATTTCGGCATTTCGCACCACTCAATGGATAATCAAGCTCCAAAAAAGTAACATTTGATGAAAAGCGGTATAAGAACAGCGCCAGTGGACAGTCAACCATCAAAATAGGTACATTTGACTGCAAATCAGTATAGTCGGCATGGCTCGGATTTGCATAAAAGCTGGCAATGTGTATTCTATCATATATAGAGTCGTGACGCTACTGACGGCTAATCAATCATATGCTGATGCGCCTCCTGATGCCCCGAATTTTGGGGCTGGATTATCCACTGAACAATGCGCAATCCCTTGCCTGGCCCTGAGTTTGCCAATGCGTCAGCGCGGCTTGTCATTTTCGCATGAGTTCTGAGAAAGATCTAAAAAACCATAGTCGAGCGCTTTGAAAGGAATGAGTATATGCTTACAATGATTTTAACGGAGGATCTAGAGAGCCTGCCCAATGAGGTAAAGGCTACGACTGAAGGCAAGAGCGTGGCTGAAAAAAGCTCATTAAGCTTTGCGGACGCTGAAAATCCTTCAGGCGGATTGGATGAATGGCTTGGGAGGCATGCAGATTCCGGCAGCGAGGCATTCGTTATAGGCGGACGGGATATTTTGAAGGCGCTCCCTTATTGCCGCAAGGTTTTGGACTTTGGGTTCGGTCCGGAGGCGATCGGATGCGCTTTTGGGCCGGTCCTTAAAAGCTTGGATGGAAATGGCGCCATGGTGTATGAAAGAAAGTTGAAGCTTGTAATATTTGATATGGACGGCCTCATGATTGATTCTGAGAGAATCGCGCAGGCAGCTTGGAAGGAAGCCGGAGCAAAATGCGCGGTTGAGATGAGCGATGAGTTCGTATTGAGCTTGGTCGGAGCTAACAAGGCTATAATGACGCCGCTCTTTGAAAAGAAATTCGGCAAGGATTCTTTGGAGCGCCTGTATAGAGTCTCCAAAGGGATAATGGCGGAAATGATTGAGAAAGAAGGGCTTCAGGCTAAGAAGGGACTGCATGAGATCCTGGATTTCCTGAAGAGGCATGGAATAAAAAGGGCTGTCGCCACTGCCACCCGCAAAGGCGCGGCTGTAAAAAGCTTGAGCAGAGTCGGAATACTTGAGGAGTTCGACAATATGATTTTCGGCGACGAAATAGAGCGCGGAAAGCCTGATCCTGAAATTTACATTAAATCACTGGAACATTTTGACATGGATAGAGAGTCTGCTTTCGTGTTGGAAGATTCTAAGCTGGGGCTTCTCTCCGCTGTCTCTGCGGGAATACGCTGCATTGTTGTGCCAGATCTAATAAAGCCGGATGAAGAAACCAAGCGGCTGGCATACGCTGTAGCGGAGGATCTCCTTGAAGCGAAGCGTTTAATTGGGAGGTCAATTGGATATGGGAATTGACGCGCAGTGGGAATTGGTTCGCGAATTTCATCGAAAGTTCGGCCATCCCGCGCCTGCCGAACCGATTATGATTGCAAGGGAGCGAGCGGAGAAGAGGCATTCTTGGATGCTTGAAGAAATAAATGAATTTCTTGACGCTCGAACAATAGCTGATCAAGCGGATGCTATGATTGACTTGATATATTTCGCTCTTGGCACTCTTGTTGAGATGGGCGTAAAGCCTGAAGAGCTTTTTGATATCGTGCATAACGCTAACATGCAAAAACTTTGGGAGGATGGAAAGCCTCGCTGGAACAAAGACGGAAAAACCATAAAGCCTGCGGGGTGGAAGGATCCTTATGAGTTGATTGCGCAAGCGATAATGGGAAAAAATGCGGATTAGACATGAGGCTCCTATGCGAATCTGAATAAGCTCCAAAAAAGAGCGTTTGACTGCCCATCGGCATTGTGGTTTTTTTCACAGCTTTAAAGAGGGAGGATTTAATTTGAAATCGATTCTTATGATAATGCTGCCGATATTATTCTTGGTCGGATGCAGCTTGGCTCAAAACCCTGATGCTGCGGTTCCTGATGAGAAAACTGAGGTCGCCGGGCATGAGGCGACTGCAGCTCCAACGCGCTTTAAAGAGCCATCCCCGACTCCTTCAAAGCAACCGGAACCAACGCGAACGCCTAGCCCTTCCGCAACCCCCACCCCGACTTCAACCCCGACCCCGACCTCAACTCCCTCGCCGACTCCAACTCCTATAATCAGAACTATGGATGAAGTTTTCGAGTATAACGGGCTGGTTGATATAACAGATCTGGATCCTCGCATTGTATTGGATATAAGGTACGCGACTACAAACAATTTTTCGCATGTAATTCATCATCCATTTCCTTTAGCCCTAATGCGAAAGACGACGGCCGAAATGTTCATGAAGGCTCAAGACATCGCTGAAAAGGATGGATACAGGCTGAGAATCTACGATTCCTATAGGCCTCTTAGGGTGCAGTACAGGCTATATGAGATGAATTCCCCGGAGCTTTCCGCATTTGTGGCGGTTCCGACTAAAAACGAAAAGCACAGCATAGGGCTTGCAATTGACTGCGGGCTTTCAGACATGGAAGGAAACGAAATAGCCATGCCTTCAGCTTATAATGAATTCTCGCCTGCGGCATACATCGACTACATGGATGCTGAGCCAGAGAAGCTTGAAGCTAGGGATTACCTGATAAACCTGATGCAATCTCAAGGGTTTACGGTATACTCTAAAGAATGGTGGCATTACAACGCGCCTAATACTGAAGGTTTGGAAGCCTTGGACATGACATTTGAAGAGTTCGTAGAAAAAAAGGCTCAGTATTACGCAACGCTTGATCAATAACCTGACGCCTGATATGCCGATTTTCATTCAATGCTCCATTTTGGAGCTTGACTGTCCATTGAGTGGTTCGATTGATGTCGATATCTCCCACTCGCTGTATAATCAAGCTCCAAAATGGTATTTTTCTATGAAAATCAGTATAGTATTAAATAATAGCAAACATGCAAAAATAATTAACTTTTGCAGGCATGGGAGCCTTGCCCCTTTGCCTCTTATTGCTATCAAGCAGGAGGGGTGATCTTTTATTAAGAAAGCGGTTTTTTTAATTTTAAAGTCTGCTGCATTATTAAATCATAATGCTGTCGAAGGAGGAACAATGCCTTATATCCCGCCGCAGTCCATTGTTGATCCTGAATACTATGATAATGCATTGTACGGCGGCGACAGCCATGAAAACTCAGATGATGTACAGCAAAAAGCATTTTTCGACGACAGTCATTATTAATGTTGCAAGGAACAATGTCATTACAAATGAGACGGAGGAGTTTGCATCAGGGAATTTGGAAGAATATAATTACGACTCCAGCGAACCATTTAAACCAGATGATAATAAGTTGTCGCCCGGCGCTACTGAACCAATCGAGATTCCTTCAACTTCAAAAGCAACTTCAATTGACGATCCTCCGTCTTTGAAAGCTATACTAGGCTCCGACGACAGATATACCGCTTTTCATCAAATGTTTCTTTTTTGGAGCTTGACTATCCATTGAGCGGTGCGATTATGCGTAATAATAGCCGATTTCTATTGCGGCTGAAATTGTTTTTTTCAGACGCCGCCAATCGCCGGGCATTATCCGCCCAGTTGCCGACTGCATGCAGGATTCCAGCTATCCGCAATACTGAACCGCTCAATTTAGATCCAAAGCCTTTGACGCTGGAAAGATCTTCTCCCAGCCTATACTCAAGCTCTTCAAGAAAAAGAGTGAAAATTTTCTCCGCGCCATCCAATAATGTCAAAGTCAAAGGCTCCTTTCCTCTGCTTGATAAATTGTCGCCCAGCAGCTTATAGAGCAATTTTTCATACTGAGCCTTGCATTCTTCAGGTATCGCGCCGGGCCTGACATTTCTGCGGCCAACCTTGGATTCCGGCAGGCAAAATAAGAATCTTTGCATCAAGCCTCTTTGGACGAACTCCCTTTTTGCCGCCGCCTCCTCCAAAACACCATGCTGAATGGCTAAAAGCATTGCCAGGCAAGGCTTCTCTATGTACTCCGGATCTCTCCCCTTGCGATCCACTCTCACCAGATCGCCGCTGTGCCCTTTCAAAAGCAAGCTTATATTGACTCCCGACTTGGAATATCTTCCCGCCGCTATATCAAACACTTCGCTGCCCTCCGACGACAATATGGCCAAGCAGCCATTGTTTTCCTGCATTATCGACACCATTGACTCCGGCGTAGCGTCATTGACCAAAAAGCGCGGCAGCGCCTCCACTTTGAATTGCAGAAATTTATCAATGGCTTCATCAAGCGGGCCTTTATCCTACGCTTTTTTTCACTAAGCTGCAATTTCTCGACATCTCGCTCAAGGCCTTTTTGTACAAGCCTGCTTTTTCTCACAATAGGCGACATTCTTTTTTCCTGCTCGCGCAAAAATCGATAATTGGCTGAGTCATTAAAGCTATAAGGGCGGACTTGCGTTCTCCCGAGTCAGCTACAATGACGCTGTAAAGATTAAGGGGTTAATATCATCCACCCCTTGAAACATGCAGCTAAATGATGTATAATGATCTCAAATTCATATTTGCCAGCCTATTGCTGAAATAATGCAAAGGCAAAGCGAATCCAATAGCGTCCCCGCGCCTATTGGATTTTTTTTGTTTGGACAACTACAAAAGCCTATCCGCCTCCACCCCCAAAGCCTTCGCTATTTTAAAGAGAGTCAGCCTTCTCACGTTTTTTCCGCGCGTCATCCTCCACATAGTCCTTTTAGATATTCCAGCCTTATCGCATGCTTGGGATTGATTCATTTGTTTCTTGACAAGAACAGCGTAAAGCTTATTACTATCTATACTGCTTTTCATATAAAACTGTCTTTTTTTGCTGATTATACAGCGAGTGCAAAATGCCGATATCAATCTCACCACTCAATGGACAGTCAAGCTCCAAAAAAGGAACATTTGATGAAAAGCTGTATACCTTGACATCAATACACGAATCCATGCAGCGTCGCCTCCACTTTTTCACTATTCAGTATTGCGCAATTCAGTATTGCACAATTTTTAATGCATATGAAGCGCAGTCTGCACCGACCTGCCTAGCACACCGCGATTATATGTTCTCCATGTCGGAAGTCCTTTCAGCGGGCTTGCCGAAACGCTGTACGGCGCATTCGGCGCGAAGAGCCGCTCTGAGTAGGCGAGATCCGCTGTTTACATAGACTATACGAAAATTTTACAATACGCCGGTGTTGGTTTTTACATATGAAGTTTATGCTTAACTTATTGGCGTGAAAACCCATGGAAAACCAAAATATTAAATTAGGGATAGGTGAAAAAATGCAAAAACATAGAGCCTTTAGGTACACTGCGGCGCTTCTGATTGCGATCGTCCTCATGTCGGCGACGGTCGCCTGCAGCTCTGGCACGCCGCCGGCGACGTCACCCGCGCCCACTGCGGCGGACACCTCGACGCCAACTCAAGCGAGCGCCCCGATGCCAACTCCGGCGGTCGAACAAAATAACAGTCCCATCACCGTGGTCTGGTATCCCAATGAATCGTCAAACACGCACCAGGAGGCGCGGAGGTCGGCAAGCTTATTGGACAGGCTACCGGCAGGACGGTCGAGCACAGGCTGACGACGGACTATACGATAGCCATTGAGGCAATCGCAAGCGGCTCCGCCGACATCGCAATGTCAATGGGCGCGGTCGGCTACATAGAGGCGAAAAATAAAAATCCAGAGATTGACGTTATGTTTGTCAACTCCGATAAAAACAGCACTCTGGAGGAGGTTAATACTTTTCGTGGATTTGCGTAAACAGGGCGGACGCGGAGATGTATAAAAGCGGAGACACTTATTCCATCAACGAAGTAAAGGGGAAGAGGATGTCGTTCGTGTCCAACAGTTCCACCTCGGGATTTAGGGTTCCCACATCCTCGATCACCGCGCATTTCGCGGACGATAATCTGGACGAGGACAAGCTGGTTGAGGGCGGTTCCGGTCAATTCTTCAGCGAGGTGTACTTCGGGGACTCTCATCAGGGCTCCGCCATAAACCTTGTCAACGGCAACGTCGATGTCGCGGCATTTTGCGACACCGAGCTCGCGCCCTATATCGCGCTGAAGGAGGGCGTTTAAAATACGGTCGGCGCCGTTTATGAGGTCACGGCGGAAGCCAACGCCCCGTTTGACGTTCACGCGGGGAAAGAATTTGTCGTCATCGCCGTCACTCCAGTCTTTAACGGGCCGAACGCGTACAACCTGAAAAATTAAAGCCCCGCCGAAATACAGGCGATCAAGGAGCTGTTTACCTCGGAGGAGGTTGCAAACAACGAACTGCTCTTTTACGACGCAGACGTCGAGGGCGCTTTCGGTCTGTTTAAAAAGTCATCCAGCTACGGGTACGTTCTGACCGAGGATTCGTGGTACGACCCATACCGCTACTAAAAGGAACGGTGCGTGAGCGCATGCCTATCTTGGAATTTCAAAATGTCAGCAAGGTGTACAATAAGGTGTACAAAAAGGTGACGAGGGCGCTGACAGACGTCTCTTTCACCGTCGAGGACGGAGAATTCGTATCCGTCATCAGATCCTCAGGCTCCGGCAAGTCAACGATTCTGAGTTGCTTCAACAGGCTTGTTGACGCAACTCAGGGAGTGCTCATCTTTGACGGCCACGACGTCAACTGCGCCGGCAAAAAAGAGCTCAGGCAAATCCGCAAAAAGACAGGCATGATCTTTCAGCACTACAATCTTGTGGACAGACTCAGCGTAATTGAAAACGTACTGCACGGACGGCTCGGCTATAAATCCGCAATCAGCGGCGCGGCAGGACATTACACTGAGCGGGAAAAAGAAAATGCCTTTCAAATCTTAGAAAAGCTCGGTCTGACGGAGCAGTCATATAAACGCTGCGACGAATTGTCCGGAGGACAAAAGCAGCGCGTGGGGATCGCCCGGTCTATAATGCAGAAGCCGAAGCTCATACTGTGCGACGAGCCCATAGTGCCTCTCGACCCCGGTTCCTCAAAGGTCATTAAGGATCATTTGAGCGGCATCAACAAAACAATGAAAATCACCTGCATTTTTAATCTGCACCAGGTGGACGTCGAGATGAAATACTCGCGGCGGATAATCGGCGCAGCCATGGGGCGAATCGTCTATGACGGGCCGCCGGAGCGGCTGACAAAGGAAAAAATCCACGAAATTTATCAGTCGAACGAAGGTGAGCTGATAACAGATGTCAGGCGAGTATAAGGAAAAAGCCCTGATACCTGTCAATCAAGCCTCTGTATTCGTTAAAAGAAAATTGACGTTTACTCTTATCTTTCTCGGCGTGCTCGCCCTTTTTTCGCTCTCCGCCGCCGCGACAGACTACGACTTTGCCGGCGGTTTTGAGTCGATGCCAAAGGCCGCCGTGTGGATGGCGGAGAATTTTATACCCATTGAAAAGGCGTGGCCTAGACTTCCGAATATTCTCACAAAGCTGGCCGAGACCGCGCTTGTATCGGTCGCCGTCACCGTTTGCGGTGCCATATGCGCGTTCTTTCTTCAGCTTGCTCGGCACAAAGACCACGAGGGTCAACCCATGGCTTGCGCGGGCGGTCAGAATTATCGCCGCGTCTTTCAGGAACGTGCCCGATGTGGTCTGGGCAATGCTTCTGCTGTTTTCTTTAGGGCAAAATATTCTCATGGGCTTCTTCGTCCTGTTCTTCGCGACATTCGGAATGTTGACCCGGACGTTTATAGAAACCATAGATGAGGTCATGTGGCGGAATGCCACTAAACCCGCATGAATACAGAGTTTTAATCTTCTTTTACTCTGCTATCTGCGAAACTAGGGC
This sequence comes from Clostridiales bacterium, assembly GCA_031269465.1. Classification (GTDB taxonomy): domain Bacteria; phylum Bacillota; class Clostridia; order Lachnospirales; family WQUN01; genus JAISWZ01. Next base: position 37,880 of record JAISZB010000162.1, read on the forward strand.
TGGTACTTGAAAACTAAGGGTCTTTAAACTTAAGCGGGGTTAACTCTGCGTCCATTTCATTATAAGTGGATTTCATGAGATTTATTTTACATTATTTAACATTTTACCCGGTAAAGTTTAAAGACCCAAAACTAATAACCTCTGCGCTATGCGAAGAAGAATGAAGAGATTAGCAACGTTTAGTTGGTTTAGATAAACGAAAGAGAATAGAAAATACGAATAACGCATTATGAAACCAAATCTAAACTTCATCAGTTTTTGAACACACTTCCTTAGCATGCTCTTGTTACTCGGGTTCCAAATGAGCAAGCCTTGCCGAATAATCATACGAGGGGGATTGAATATAAACATTGAGCATTTAGGAAAAGACGATTACATGTCCATCACGGAATTTGCCAAGCTGGTAGGCATCTCACCATCCAGGCTGCGGAACTACGACCGGAAGGGCCTGTTCTCCCCCGCCGCCCGGGTCGAGGGCCGTGAGAACCGGTACCGCTGGAATTTACCTGTTCGGCGAGATCCGCGTCGCCGACCGGAGCAATGCCTTTTGCAAGTGTCTGCCTCTGTCAAGGCGACGCGCCGCTCGCTGTCGCCTTTCCCGCGCCGACGCCTCCAAAGCTCGCATTGAATGAAGCCTTTAGGCCTAAAAGCCAGAAGGCTTTTTTGCGCTCTTTCTCGTGTCTGCTACATCTGCGCAACAATCGTCTTTAATTTAGATTTACATAATCCATTTTTTGAGACTCTGTTGCTTTATGATTGCCTATGATCCATATTTTTGCAAGTTCTTCAGTTTGTTACTATGGTTCCTGTTTTGAACCCTAAATATCGTTTGGGTAATTTGCGGCTTGAAGAATCATCTATTCGAAGCCTTTAAATGCTCTATCAGGAGCGCTAAAAAAGCGCTGTACTAATAATTGATTTTGTTCAATCTAGCAACGAAATTTTGCATAGTTTGTTTTCTTAAGAAACAGGATATGTATATGCATTTTAATGTGGAGTCCAATAATCTATAATGGGATTGTGCAATATAACCAAGAAGGGAGCAAAGATAATGAAAAAAATCTTAATCCGCATGTTGGCCTTGTTCATGGCGCTTGGCATCGCTTTGGCCGGATGCGCCCAATCCCCTCCCGCCTCCGCCACAGAGCCGCTGGCGACAGAAGCGCAGACGCCAGAGCAGACGCAACCTGAGCCGACCGCAGAGAAAACCACATTGACCGCAATGTTTTTGGGAAGCTCGCAGGATCAGCCGGTTGTTGACATCATCAAGTCCCAGACCGACAAGTTCAACAGCGGCAACGCCTATAACGCAGAGTTTGTTTTTGAGATATACGAGAACGAGCAGTACAAGACAAAGCTCACGACGGTTATGGCATCCAACTCCGCCCCGGATGTTTTCTTCACATGGAGCGCTGGGTATCTCCAGCCTTTCGTGGAGGGCGACAAGGTGCATGAGGTTGGTCAACTTCTGGATGCTGATCATGAATGGAAAGGGCGCTTCAACGATGGAGTGTTCGGCCCGGTCACATACAGCGGCGGCGTGTACGCCGTGCCGCATGGGCAGACTTTGGCTGTCATGTTCTACAACACAAGGCTGTTCTCTGAAAACGGCGTGCCAGTTCCGAAATCCTTTGACGAGCTTAAGGCGGCGTGCGAGACCTTTCTTGCAGCCGGCGTCACCCCCATCTCAGTGACTGTCAAGGACGCATGGATCGCTGGGCAATTCCTTCAGCAGTTGGTGAATGGAGTGGGGGGAATCAGCCTCTTCAACGGAACGGTTGACGGGAGCCTCCGCTGGGATGACCCAAGATATATCGCAGCCGGCGAGAACCTCTTGGAGCTGGTCAACCTTGGGGCTTTTCCGGATGGGTACCTCGGCATGACCAATGATGAGGGTCGGGACGTGTTCGCCCAGGAAAAAGCGGCGATGTACTACATGGACTCCTGGGACATGGGGATGCTGTCGGGCGAAGATGCGCCAGTGTCCGCCAACATCGGCGTTTTCAACATTCCGGCGGATGATCCCGCCGCAGGAAACGTAGCCATCGGAGACGTTGACCAATGCCTTGCCATAAGCGCAAACTGCAAGAGCATTGACGCAGCGGCCGCGTACATAAAGCTGTTCTCCGAAATTGAGGCGCAAGAGGCATACGCATACAGCGCCGACTACCTGATTTCCACCAAGACAAAGCTTGACGAGGGCAGGCTGACGCCGTTGTTCGTCAAGCATCAACAACCTGTCCAAGGAGCTGACAGGCGTTACTCCGTGGCTTGATCGCGTCTTTGGGGCGGGAGAGGGCGTTGAATTCAACAATGCCGCCCAGGCGATCATCGCGGGCAGGGATTCCGCTGAGAAGATGGCCGAGCTGCAGCTTTTCGCGGAGGACAACGCTCTGAGGTGAAAGCCATAAACAGCGGGGGGAGGGGAAACCCGTCCCGCCCTCCGGAATGGGGCATGCTGGATGGAGAGGCTGTTAAGATCCAAGAAATACATTGCGCTGTTCGTGGCGCCTGCGTTTCTGCTGTTCGCGGCGTTCGGGCTTGCGCCAATCGCGTACAACACCGTGCTTAGCCTGTATCGCACGGACTTGATGAGCGCTCCTGTTTTCGTCGGGTTGCGCAACTATTCCAACCTCTTCAGGGATTCCATTTTCAGGCAGGCGCTTGGAAACAACCTGAAAATGGTCATAGGGTCGTTTTTGGCGCATATGCCGGGGAGCATCCTGTTCACCGACATAAAAGGAATGAAGCTGTTCCAGTCCGCGTTCTTCCTGCCTTGCGTGGTGTGAGGCGCAGCAGTTGGCCTCACATGGAAATTCATCTACAACACTGAATTCGGGATGATCAACAGCGTTATCAGGGCTCTCCAAATGCCGGGGCTGGCGCGGCAATGGCTCTCGGACGAGGACACCGTGATATTCGCCATAATCTTTGCAGTGATGTGGCAGTATGTCGGATACCACATGATAATCCAGCTTGCCGCCATGCGAAACATCCCCCGGTCGCTCTTTGAGGGTGCGGAAATGGATGGAGCCGGAGCATGGCAGAGGTTCAAGTCAATCACGCTACCATTGATAAAGCCGGCGCTGGAGACCGACGCAGTGCTTATAATCACGGGATCCCTGAAGTACTTCGACTTGGTTTTCGCCATGACGGGAGGCGGGCCTAGCCATGCAAGCGAGGTTCTGTCCACCTACATGTACTATCAGGGCTTTCGCACCATGAAATACGGCTATGCCAGCGCGATAGGCAATCTTCTGCTGATTCTGTGCATTGCGGCGATAGCCCTCTGCAACCTGGCGTTTAAGTCGGAGAAATATGAATTCTAGAGGGAGACGGCCATGATGGCAAGAAAACGCACTCTGCATCGCGTTCCCCAATACATAGCCCTTGTTTTTTTCCTGCTGCTGTTCTTGTACCCGATAGTGTGGCTTGTCATCAACTCTTTCAAAACGAAAGCGGAGCTTTTCGCCTCTCCTTGGACATTGCCCTCATCGCTTGAATGGGACAATTACAGGCGGGCGGTGGTTGACGGCAACATAGGGCGATATTTTGTGAATTCATCCATTGTGGCGTTTGCCGTGGTGACTTGCGCCACTTTGCTTTCGGCAATGGCCGCCTATGGCTTGACCAGGCTGAAATGGAAGCTCTCAAAGCTTGTCCTGTCAATCTTTCTGCTTGGGATGATGATTCCCGCGCATGCGACGATAGTTCCGCTCTTCTCGATTTTCAGCGTTATTGGAATAAACAACACATACTTGGCGGTGATAGTGCCGCATGTGGTGTTCGCCATGCCGATAGCGATTTGCGTCCTTTCGGGATTCCTATCCACTATTCCGAGGGAGCTTGAGGAGGCGGCGGTAATAGACGGCTGCACAATCCCCAAGGCGTTCTTTGGCGTCATCTGCCCCATTTCCGCGCCATCCCTCGTGACAGTCGCGGTCATCACCTTCATAACCGCTTGGAATGACTTGGTTTTCCCCCAGATATTCCTGTCGGATCCCAACATCACGACGCTGCCTGTCGGCTTGACCGCTTTCAAGGGGAGATACTCCACTGACTACACCGGAATGATTATATTTTATATTTTACGTATTTGATTGCAAGCGTTTACATACGGTTTTCGAACCTTACGTGTTTTGCGAGATGAGATGTGAAAGCTTCAAAAATGGTTCTCGCATGTAAACACGCGTACTAGCGCTTATATTGGCCGTCCTCGCCGCGCTCTCGTTTGCCGCGCAGTCGGCGTCCGCTGTGGTCTCGCCACCCGCCCGGGACGGCAAGTCGATTGACGTGCCGCTGTCGTGGTACGATAAAGGCGCGTACAGGCTGTACATCTCAACGCCACGCCTCTCACTCCTGATAACATTTGAGGCGGGAGTCTCCTGCGCCAAATGATGAATAGCGTCTCACTTAAGCGCCCTTTGCAAAAGGGCGCTTTTTCGCGCGCGGCGGCCTTGGCGGCGGAAAACGCCGCTCCAAAGGCGTCCGCCTCGAATCGGACGGCGCCGAAGAGTGGACTTGGCAATGCGCAAGCCGCATACTGCGCATAGCGGACTGGATGCGCACTGGATGAGTCGGCTTGCTGAGTCTACAGCTGCCGCATGAGCGTCAAAAATTGAAGAGCCGGGGAGAGGGCATTTATACCGATTTGAAGTCACATGCACCTATTAAAGTAGGCACTTTCAATGCAAATCAGTATAGTAGCATAAAGGGATTTTGGGAAGCCAAGCCTCAACTCTGGTCAAGCGAGGGAGAAATAGAGGCAGGCAAGCCTCAAATACTCAAATATGCTGTTTGGGAGCCATACTGATTTGCAGTCAAATATGCCGATTTTGGAGCTTGATTAAGCACTTTCGCTCTGTACAACCGAACTCCAAAGCCGGAACTTTCATATGCATGCCAGTGTATTAAGCGCATTAAGCGCGGCTAAACTGCTGCGGCGCAAGAGAATGGGGGGATAGCCGCCCCCTGAAGCCAGGCTGCGTTAGAAACCGTGGATGGCAAGAATTGCGTACGAGCAAGAGCTTGATTTTGAGCAAATTCGCAATAGCTGAATTTTTTGAATATAATATCCAGAAGCATTCTTAACATGCGTGTGAATATAATAGTTAGGTGATATTGATATGCTTCAAGGCCTGTTGAAAGCGAGAAAAAGCAGTTAGCATTAAGGCTTTTATCGGGGTTTATTTAGCGCATGCCTTTGCAAGGGCTTTAGACGATGCTAAGTCAAAAGCCCCGGTTTTGGAGACGGATTATTACCTTTACGCTGTACCGATTTTCATAAAATGTTCCGTTATAGAGCTTGAGTATCCATTGAGTGGTGCGATTGATATTGGCATTTTGCACTCGCTGTATAATCAAGCTACAAAAAAGGCAGTTTTCCATGAAAATCAGTATATACAGCCAAGCTCCAAAATTTAAATTTTCCTTTGCGTATCAGCATGCTTAAACAGGAGGAGCAAAAAAGCCAGGCGCGCGGGGATGGAATAGCTTTATCGGGCGGCGGCATCCAGTACGGCAAGTATGGCAAGTTGAGGCTAAGGCTTTTCTAGGGCAGCATCCCGCAGAGTTTCAGACGCATCGGAAAAGCTGGCACTTAATGCATGCTGGTTCTAAATGAGATCAACTGCTTCAGAGCATGGCTGTACATCGCGTGCGATTGATATCGGCATTTCGCGCTTTGAAAGTGTATAATCTTAAAATAGGAATTTTAGTAAGAAAGCAACTTCGGAATTTGATATAATCATCTGCAAATATTCGATATGCGATAATTTTAATCATTCGTGGTGAAGCGCAGCGTCACAGGGATCATATCAGTTAGAGGATTATAAAAAGGAATGCGCGTTAGAATATAAGAAATAAAACAATGAGCTTAGGAGCTATTAGGCGGCGCAGAGGCGGAAGGTAAGGGCTTAATCATGTCAGGCTAGCAACATGCGCTGATTTGCAAGCTCCTATTTTGGCTCCAAATAGGTAAATTTGCTTGCGAATCAGTATAGAAGAGGGTCTTAAGGATACCATCCAATTTTCCGCAAGCGTCAAGCAGCCAAGAAGGAGGTCAAAATGAGCCTGGATCAATATAATTCGTTGGAAGAAGCAAGTATGGAAGAGTTCATATTGTCGCCTTTCGTTGCTCCGATAATTCTCAGAAGAAATTACTTCAACAACCCGATTTTTAAAGACAATCCCAAAATCCGAATGGGCAAGGTCATGGACGGAAGCTACATGGTGTGCTATGTAAGCATTGATCTTATCAGCACTCTTCTAAGCGATGAGAAATTATATAATGTATGCCTTACAATGGGATTGCTGTCGCAGTTCGATCTGGAGTCCGCAGGTATTGCTGCGGTTCAGCATCAGCCTTATTTATCTCTTCGCGGGCAGGATGTTCTTATTGGGTTTGTTGATACAGGCATTGACTACACAAACGCGGCGTTCATCAGAGAATTTGATCACAGCAGCAAAATTTTATCTATATGGGATCAGACACTAATTGGAGATGTGCCCAACGGCTACTATTTTGGAGCGGAGTTCACACGGGATCAGCTCAATGAAGCGCTTCAGGCGGAAGATCCATTCGAAGTGGTGCCGCACAGGGATTCGGTGGGGCACGGGACATTTCTGGCGTCCGTAGCTGCCAGCCAAGAACCTGGCATGTACATGGGGGTTGCTCCGGATGCGGATCTTGTGGTAGTGAAGATAAAAAGAGCAAGCCCTTATTACAGAAATCGTTTTCTAATAGAAGATGGCGTGGAGAATGTATTCCAGACTTCCGATCTGATGCTCGGAATAGATTACATTTTGACCAAGTCAAGGGAGGAAGCCAAGCCTGTCGTCATTTGCATTGGAATGGGCACGAATCTGGGGGGGCATGACGGATTTGACGTTCTAGAAGATTATTTGACTGGCATATCCTACTTAAACGGCGTAGCTATATGCGCGGCTGCCGGCAATGAGTCAAACGCCAAGCATCATGCCATGGGAGTTATTCCTTCTGCCGGGGCGACTCAAGAGGTTGATTTGCGTGTAGGAAGCAATGTCCCGTCCATATTTATGGGAATGTGGAATTCTTCCGCTGATCGCATGTCGGTATCGCTGAAGACTCCTATAGGGGAAGTCATCGTGCGAACACCCGCCAGGTCGGGTGAAACCACAATCACCAGGCTTATAATGGAAAACGCAGTGGTGAGCGTCACATATTCCTATCCGTCAGGAGGAAGCGGAGCACAGCTTACGGAAATACGAATCGAGGATCCTACCCCGGGGATATGGAAGCTTTCCGTGTACGGGGAAATTGTGCTGGATGGAACATATCATATTTGGATGCCGCTGACGGGTTTGGCAAGCCAGGAAATGGAATTCTTGTCTCCGAATCCGGAGTATACCGTGGTAGTTCCGGCGTGCGCGGTGGGAGTCATTACCTGCGGAGCTTACAACAGCAGGGACAAGAGCCTGTATTTGGCGTCATCCTGGGGAAAGACCAGGCTTCCAAGCATAGCTCCGGATCTTACTGCTCCAGGGGTTGATGTCGGAGGCGTATTTCCGACGGGATACGGCATCATGTCGGGAACAAGCGTGTCGACGGCGATAACGACCGGCGCTTGCGCTCTTCTCCTGGAGTGGGGGCTGGCTCTTGGCAATGTCACATCCATGAACACATACCATATCAAGTCGCTTCTTATCCAAGGATGCGACAGGGAGGCGGGAATGGTATACCCGAATGATCAGTGGGGATATGGAAGGCTCAATCTCTACAACACGTTTTTGCAGATGAGATCGATATAAAGGGAGGCTGGTTTTAATATTCTGATTTGCGCTCAAAAGTTCCGATTTTGGAGCTTGAGACTGTCAAACTCTAAAATCGTCGCATTTGACCGCGAATAGGCAGAAAAGCTGTCCCAAGACGAGTCCTGGAACAGCTTTTTCCTGGTCTATGCAGATTTTCATTAAATGTTCCTTTTTTGGATTTGATTATCCATTGAGTGGTGCGATTGATATCGGCATTTTGCACTGGCTGTATAATCAACCGCCAAAAAAGGTAATTTCAAATGTAAATCAGTGTAGATAGAGGCTTCATGCCTGTTGAGTGAAATTTGACAGCGCGTCCATAACCACTTGTATATCTCCTGGCTGCACGCTTGCATAAGGGATGTCATTCGAGTTGTAGACGAAAAAAAGCGTTGGGAACGCGTAAATCTGCCTGCCGTTTAGCGCTTCATATCCGAACCAGCTTCTAGTTTCTTCCCTGTTGGCAAAATCATAGGCGTATACATCCACCCTGGTTCTAAACACAGCCAGCTGGATCATCGGCATAAGGGCTGTGGAGGTAGGATCAAGGCTGTTGTAGCAGATGAATACGAATTTATCATTGTTCAAGTGTTTGGATATGGCTTCATTTATGCTTATCTCATGCCAATACCTGCTTACATCCACCGATGCCGCAGAGGTCGGGCTTGGAGCGCCTGAACCGGGACTGGGGGTCTTGGAAGAATAGATGGCGTTGTAGTAGAACGCGGTCATGCAAAACTCAACAGATTGGCTGCTTTTTGGCTGAATCAATGGAGTGACTTTTTGCGGGGAAACGATGAACAAAAGTGAGGGCGTGTTGTTAGCGCTTGCTTTGTCCAAATAATCCCAGATAAATGTAAGCGCCCCAGTCGTATTGTCATATTTGGCGCTGTCCTTGTCTACTCCATAAACTTTGAGCCCCTGTTCTTTAGCTGCGGCCAGCACCCATGACAATACGGCATTGCTGTTAGGATCCAGGCTTGAGTAATAATAGAGCATGAACGAGGCGCTTTTGCTGAACCATTCCTGCGCTTGGGCGGCTGATATCTCCTGAAAGTGCATTTCAGTGTAAGCCGGAAGCGGGCTTTGATCCGGAGCGGGCTGCTGGGAGGAAGCTGGATCCGGAAATGGCGAGTTGATGTAGACGGTTTGGGATCCCGCCTCCCATGACACGCTGGCGCCCAAGCTTTCAGCTACAGCCCGTATCGGCGCTACGGTTACGCCGTCTAGCGTCGTCGGAGCGGCGTCAAGAGTGTAGGTCAGCCTTGTCAGATAGTTGAACTGGCCGTTAACATCTGCCCCGAATGTTCCGCAAAGCATTTGAGGGTTGTCCACGTACAGGATGACATACTTGTCGCCGCAGTATACGGAGATGCGCTTCAAGTCGCCATCCCAGCCTACAGTCGCTCCCATGCGTTCGGCGATGGTTCTAAGCGGCGTCAAAGTCCTGCCGTTTATCAAAACGGGGGCTGCTTCCAGGTTCATGAGCTTGCCGTCCAAAATGATCTGCACGCCGCTTCTTTGAGATTGGGCCTGCGCCTCTTGCGTTAGCGGCAGAATCGTGTTTCTGAAGAAAGGATAGCCAACGGCAACTCCGATGATCAAGACGAAAATGAAAATAGCCTTCTTGCCATTCAATGCAGATTCTCCTCTCACTGAAGAAGTGCTTGCTTGAGGATATCCTCAAGCGGAATATAAAATATTGCATGCATTTCGATTGAAGTCGCAACTCATATTTTTCAATAAAAACAAAAATGTAAATAAATGGAATAATAAAAACGCCAACGCAAAAATAAACGCCGCTTCAATGCTTCAGGCTGAGCGTAGCGATAAATGAGTCTTTTGATCGAGCGAGCTCTCTCGGCAATTAGATCATTAAATAAAGCTCTCAACCGTTTTCATTATTGTTTGTAAAGGGCGCTTCTTGAGTGAACTCTGAGGATATTAATAATAATGAAGAATGATTATCTTTAGGCTGCGACCCAAACGGCGATGCAACTGGGATTAATTCAAGTGATATACCGATCTGCAGTCAAGCTCGCCTATTTAAAATAGGAACTTGCATATGCTAATCAGTATAACATACCAAGTTAATATTTACCTGTTTTATAAAATTTAGTCATAGTTTTTAAGCTTTAATACATGTCAAGCATTCAGCGGAGGGTTCTTTTTTGCATGCTGTCAAATGTTAGGACGTGCTAAATTTGTCTTTGAGGATTTTTCCGCCATCCAGACAGCTCAGAGGGTAAACGGCTTACTAATAAATACAGCAGAGCGGGATTGGAATTTTCCTCCCAGTACATATTTTAACAGAAAAATCAGAGTTTGAACATATTTATTCAAAAAATATTGGACGTTTTTTAAACCCTGAAGAGAGGGGGATTAGGAGTTTGAACGTCTCTGTCCATTTAGGCTTAAAAGATCAGAAATCTGAACTTTCAAGTGCAAATCAGCATAAATAAGCTGACAGCTATCGCAAAGGGATATTAATGGATTAGGATTATATAAATGCTCACGATTTCAAGTAGTTTCTCAACATGATTGCGAAAGTTGAGGAATAATGATATAATGATTTTGGCTGTTTTTTCCAAGGAGGCCTCTGTTGCCAATCTCGACAAGCCTCCGTGCGCTACTTAGAAACCAAGCTCCAAATAAGCGCAAGGAGGTATATGGCAGTTCTCATCAAAGATGATGATCCGCATATGAGGCTGAATTTTGGCTATTGATTATGCAGCGAATTTGGTTGATATCGGCGTTTCGCGCCTTGCAAGCGGTAGTACTGATTTTCATTCAATGTTCCTTTTTTGGAGCTTGACTGTCCATAGAAAGGTAAGAAATGCCGATATCAATCGCACTAGCTGTAAAATCAAGCTCCAATAAAATCAGCAAAGGTTGCTCCAAATCAGGCGCATATGGTTGCAAATCAGCATATCTGGCTTTGGATTCATTCTTAAGCGTCAATAACCCGCCGCCTAATATCTCAAGGTTAAAACCTTTTGATATTTGAGGCGGGGGCTTGCGCTTGCAAGTCCTGATCGGCTAGCCTAAGCTTCCACTGGGAAGCTGCGCCGTCCAAGAATATGCAGGCGCTCCGGGGAGTTTGCCCCGGCTCCGGGCTCTGCGGCTTTCAAGCGCGTTCTTAGCGAACGCCAAGCCTGCAGGCTGCGGTTTATGGCTGAACAGTCCTGATGGGCGGGGACAGCGCTGCAGGCATGCAAAGCCTTGGAATGGCATTGGCGAAGGGCGGCCAGCTGCGGCAATGCAGAATCAGCGGGGCGCATTCCTCTCCCGCCTAATGGAATTTGAGGCGGGAGTCTCCTGCGCCAAATCTGATGAAAGAGGCTGGCCAAACTTCTGCATCCTGATTGAAAAAATAGCGGGAGAATGTTATAATGGCATTGTATGCTTATCTTTACTTTAAGATCAATCGCAGAAGATTGGCTTTTTCCGCTTTAATGATAAACCACGTATAATCTCTCAATCGAGGAGTTTGATATGCATGTTTCGGACTTTGTTCCATAAACAGCTGGCGTTGCATCTGGGTACGCTGATAATAAGCTTCATTATTCTTGGCGCTGTTCTCTCTCAGGTGATACGCGGTTTTTTTATGGATCAGAGATTGAAGCTGCTGGATGAGTCAGTGAGAATATTGGCTGAAGAAGTGGCCTACACATATGCTTATGGCACGATGGACATGGTGGAGTATTACAATCAGGCCGTAATACTGGAGAAATACCTTAAAGCGACGTATTTATTATTAAACGCGGACATGTCTATATCCGCAGTTTCAGCTAATTTCAAGCTGAGGATCGGCGCGGTGGTCGATGCCAAGGAATTGGAGCCTCTAAAAGCGGGAAAGTCCATAATCACGCGAGGCAGGCTTAACGGAGTTTATTCCGAGGATCAACTGATAGCGGGATATCCGGTGATGATTAACGGCTATATGGCTGGAGCTGTAGTTATAATCTCATCCCTTGCCGAACTGAACAAAACCATCTGGGACATGTATAAAGCCACCGGACTGTGCCTTTCAGTGGCAATCGTCATAGGCGGCATGCTCATTTACATCGCAAGCGGCTCCATAGCGAAGCCCCTGAGGCAGATGAACTACACTGCAAGGCTTATATCCGGAGGAGATTTTGAAAAGCGCATAGATGTCAAGGGCGTTGATGAAGTTGCGCAATTGGCTCAGAGCTTGAACAATATGGCCGACAGCCTGAATCACCAAGAGAAGAATAGACGGGAATTCATAGCGAACATTTCTCATGATCTTCGCTCTCCCCTTACATCGATGCGAGGATTCATACAGGCGATCATGGATGGAACCGTGCCAAGCGATAGGGTTAACCATTATTTGGAGATTGTATTGGATGAATCTGAAAGGCTTTCAAAGCTGGCTGACGACGTAGTTGACTTGTCTCAAATTCAAGCTCAGAAAGTCACATTGGATTTGACCACATTTGATATAAATGATCTTATAAGAACCACCGCCATGATATTTGAAAGGAGGATTAGAGAGAAAAACCAGCTCTTGACTCTTAATTTCGCGGATGAAACCGACTTCGTAAAAGCAGACAGGGACAAGATTGCTCGCGTCCTTTACAATTTGCTTGATAATGCTGTCAAGTTCACGTTGGAAAACGGAGAAATGTCTGTGGATACATCCGTAAAGGACAGAAAGGTTTGGATCATGGTAAGAGATACCGGAATCGGCATAAGCCCGGAAGAGCAGAAGAAAATTTTCGAGAGATTCTTCAAGGCGGACGCGTCCCGAGGCATGGACAAGAGGGGAAACGGACTGGGCCTTTCCATAGTTCGCGAGTTTGTCAAAGCTCACGGAAGCTCGATAAGTTTGGAAAGCGCTCCGGGAGTGGGAACATCCTTTACGTTTCCGCTCGATTTGGCTTCCTTTAATCCCTAACGGCGGCGGATAGGCAAAAAGGTTATACCCAAGCCGCCTGTTATGGCGGCTTGCTGTGATATGCATGTGTTTTGGAGCTTGACGGCTCGCTGGCGCTGATATTCTTGAATAAATGAATTCAGCGCTTTCATGGCGCGAAACGCCGATATCAAGCGCACTTAATGTATATTCAAGCTCCGAAATAGGAACGTTCAGTGCTAATCAGCATGCATCCCTTAGTTCGCGTCGGCTCTCTGAAAGGCCTTTATGCGACTTGAAAGGCCGTCCCGATGATTTAGCGCTTCCAAGAGCAGAGAACTTAAGGGATTGAGTCCCTGTGCGCATGACGCCTCCGTCTGCATGCGCAGGGGAGGGGACTAAGCAAGGCTTACTCTGCTTATTTACTATTTTGATTGAGCATACAGCGAGTGCGAAATGCCAATATCGGCATTTCGCACCGTTCTATGGATAATCAGGCTCCAAATAAGGCTCGTTTGGCTGCAAATCTTCATACTTGAAAAAATAGTGAAAAGGCTAAGAAAAAAAGGTGCTAGCGCATGAGTAGAATGGAATTGCTGAAAATTAAAAACCAAGGAGAATGCTTTGCAGAGTTTATATCGTCGCTTAAAAATCCTCATCCCAGAATACCAACTGGTTTCAGTGAGCTTGACAGCGCATTGGATGGAGGGCTGGCGACAGGACTGTACATATTGGGGGCGATGAGCTCTCTCGGAAAAACAACCTTTGTAATGCAAATGGCAGATCAGATTGCAAAGGCCGGGCACGAGGCAATGATATTTTCGCTGGAGATGTCCAGGTTTGAGCTTACATTGAAAAGCATCAGCAGGTGTACAGGATTAGAGATGGCGAAATCATTGGAAGTGGGGAAGGCGAAGTCGTCGCTGTGGATTGAGGAGTTTTTCCTCAAATGCGATGAAAGTGAAAAGCGGCTGATAGAGAAGGCTTTTGAAGAATATAGTTCGTATTCTGACAGGGTGATGATTGTAGAGGGCAACGGGGCCATAGGGGCGGATGAAATTAGAGATGCACTCAGTCAGTACATTGATGCCGGAAATGGCAGGCCTGTTGTCTTTATAGACTACCTGCAGATATTATCTCCTCATAAAGAAAATGCCTCAGACAAAGCAAACATCGATTATTCGGTGTCTGAGCTGAGGCGGATAAGCCGAGACTTCTCCATCCCTGTCATGGCAATATCGAGCTTCAATCGGATGAGCTATGGCGGTCCGGCGACAATGGAGTCGTTCAAAGAATCTGGCAGCGTGGAATACTCAAGCGATGTGTTGATGGGCTTGCAATTCTGCAGGATGGCAAGCAATATTGATCTCAATGACGCCAAGAGAAAGTCGCCGAGGGAAATGGAGCTTGTCGTGCTTAAGAACCGCAGCGGGGAGACTGGAGCGAAACTGCAGTTTAACTATTATCCGCATTGCAATTTATTCTGCGGCAAGAAAGAGGAAAATATGATATATAATGCTGTTTACAGCCGCAAGAGAAGGTGATTGCATATATGCATTTACTGACAATAATCTGATGGAGATGGGCAGTGATTCAGTGCTAAGAAGAATTGCAATCAGATGCCACTTGCTCTGGAGCTTGGATGTCCACTTTCAAGGAGAGAAATGACGATATCAATCGCTTTCACTGTACAGCGCAGTTGCAAAATAGGCCTTTTCATATGCAAATTAGCATTTATAATCCTGCCTTGCATGCAAAACAAAGAGCGCCCCTCGCGGGACGCTCTTTGGCTTGCATGCAAATCAATGGTTAAGAAAACTCGCTTTCATTGCTAAACTGATTTTCATAGAAAAATGCCTTTTTGGAGCTTGATTATACTGCCCCTCTATGGACAGTCAAGCTCCAAAATCGCTATATTAGAGAAAACCGACTTAATTGATTGCCGGATTATTTTCGGAGAGAACCTCAATGGCTTTTTGCAGCTGCACGTCTTCGGATTCTGACAGAGATGACAGGTTTATAGCTAATTCTTCCGGCATCTCTACGACATAGTCAGGTACAATGCCTTCTCCATGTATGCACACGCCGCTGGGCGTGTAGTATTTTGCGACTGTTACCTTGATGGCGCTGCCGTCGGAGAGCTTGAAGAGGTTTTGAACTATCCCTTTGCCGAAAGTCTTTTCTCCTACAAGCACCCCAACGCCGAGATCTTTAATTGCGCCGCTTAAGACCTCTGAAGCGCTGGCGCTGTTGCCGTTTACTATTAGGGCGAGAGGCACCTTTACGCTCTCATCGTCCGAGTAGGTGTATTCTTTGTTGCCGCCTTTATCTTCAGTATAGACTATGATGCCTTTGGGGGCCAAAGTGTCTGCAATCTGCGAGACTACATCCAGTAGGCCTCCGGGATTGTTTCTTAGATCTATGATGAGTCCGCTTACATTTTTCTTGTTGATGTCGGAGTAGGCTGTCGTGAACTGGTCGATTGTTACTCTATCAAACTGTGTGATTCTGATGTAGCCGATGTTTTCGCCTACTATCTTGCTGCTTACAGTAGGTATGTCTATTTTTTCACGCACAACGCTCACATCAAAGGTTGACTTGTCTTCAGGCCTGTAAACGCTTATGACGACGCTGGTTCCCACCGGGCCCTTAGTCATTGAGGTGACATCGTCCAGGCTTGCGTTGCTGACGTCGACTCCATTTATCTTCATGAACTTGTCGCCTGGTCGAAGCCCTGCCGCCATTCCGGGCGCGCCTTCGTATAGGGTGACTACAGTTACGAGGTGATCGTCAGGATCAGATGTTACTACAACCCCTATGCCGGCGTAGGTCCCTTCAGTGGCTTGCATGAAGTCTGCAAGAGCCTTCTTGTCAAAGTACGTAGTGTATGGATCGCCTATTCCTGAAACCAGGCCTCGGTACATGCTCTCTACAAGGTCTTCCTCCTTGTATGCGCTGATTGAGTGACTATCCAAAACTCTCATTATTTCTGTTATTTTTTCTGACGCTCCCAAGTCCTTGACGGTTAGACGGCCGAAAAGCCCGCTTAATCCGCTGGCAACCGGGGTTAGAATCAGCATCAGTATCGCTCCGACAAGCAGTCCAGACCAGAAAGAGCCTCTTAAGCCGTTCGGTTGAGAAGGCATCGCGCCATCGTCCTCCGATGCCTGCTCACCGAAATAATTCCTGAACCTCTGATAGCTTTTCATATCGTTATACGGCTTTTGAATTGGGTTCAAGAACGTTTTAGGCGAAAAAAAGCCGTATGTCTTTTTTGATTTCATATATTCCTCCCGCATGCAGTCAATACATAGCTTCAGCGAAACTTATGCGCTTATTCCAAGGAGCAAAAGCGGCTTTTGAATAGTCATGCCGATTTGCAGTCAAATATACCGATTTTGAAGCTTGACTGTCCACTGGGCGGTGCGAAATGCTGATATCAATCGCACTCGTTGTATAACCAAGCTCCAAAAACGGAACTTTCATATGCAAATCAGTATAGAAGCTAGACGCAGCCATTCAAGCTGCGGCCTTTAAACTATTCGGCTGGCGCCGCCAGGGTTCTGCGTTTTTTGCATTTAGCATCAACCTGAAGCCCGGCAAGAGGAAATTGGCTTTCCGGCAAAGCGGATTGAAATATAAGATTAATCATCCTCGAGCCGCGTGAAAGATTTCGCATTCAAGGCGTGTTTGAAATCCTGAATAGGCGGGTTTAGCGCGTTTTTCCGCGCATAGGCCCGCTGCGCTTTATACAGGCGCGCCTTGGATATGCCAATGAGCGTAAGTCGGCATAGCTCTCTCTCTGCGGCGCATTGCATCCCTAACTAAGTATATATTCACGCGATCTGTTATGAATGTGCATTTTTGATGCAAAGGCTGCAATAAAACGGGGTGGCGATAAAGGACGGCGTGATTCTCTCTGGGGATCCAGGAAAAACAGTCGCCGTCATATTTTTTCTTGAGCTTTCGAACTTTCCCCTACAAATAAGTATACCAGCCATTCTAGTAAAATCAAGACTTAGATGATAATTCAGATATGCATTAACGCCTGTCATTGACGAAATGCAAAAAGTGGAATTACATCCTGAGGTATAGTGCCAAGCCTCCAAAGAGAGACATTGGAGATTCCAAAAAGCGCTGCAAGCTTAAGCTTGGCCGAAACGCTTCTACTGTTCTCATACCAGACCATATTTTCAGTTCCGTCCTCTTCATTTGTGAATAGAAGATACGGATTTTCATACTTCGAAGAGTACTCCGGAGTCACGCCTTGGGCTATCCTGGCGTAAATGGCGTCGTAAGCCGGCGTGAAAGGCGTTTTATTTATGATTTCACCGTTTAAAGCCTTCCACTGGGTTGAAGCAAAGCTTATCTGAAAGGAGATTTTACTTGGATCTGAAACCCCTGACTCTGGATCGGTGATCGCCTTAAGAGCATAATATATTTCATTAATAGGAGTAAGCGGAGTTGTCATGAAGCCCGACTTCATCTCTGCGTCAGAAAGGCTTTTCGGCGCATAGTCGTGAGCCATCAATACGATCTGATCTGCAATGTCTCCGATGCCCTTGAAATCATAGGCATCGAAGTAAGCTTCTCCTGGCAGGCGAGCCGGCTGAACCGTCACCGCAAGGTAATTGCTTTGGGGGGCAAGCGCAGCCTTAAGCTGAGTCAGAAAAACGTTGAGATCATTCTTGGCCTGTTCGCCCTTCATATTCTCGAAATCTATCAGCACCCCGCCGTAATCCTGAGCAGCTGAGGATATCTGCTGAACCATCTGAATCCTGAACGAATCTCTTGACAAAAGATATGCTGAAAGCGGCATGTCGCCTGAAGAGCCTGATTCTCCGCCGCTTGCTGTGACAAGCTTGCCTTCAACAGAAACCATCAGGAGAGTTCGTTTGCCTTGAGCTTTGACGCTTGCGAGCACTTGCTCGAATCCAGAGGGGCGGTGGTAATCGTTGCCGTCGCTGGAGTTGAAATTCAGATGGACGCCGTCCTTCCATTCAATGCGGCACCAACCGAAGCTGATGGTGTCCATGGAGGGGATCAAGCTGCTTTGGCTGCTGGAGCTTATGGCGTAATAGCCGCTTATGTTCTTCCAATAACTAGAGGTTCCTGAGAGTGAAGCGGACGCCTGTTTGTTGTAGAGCCGGACCATCATCGCGGCTGCCTGCTCCCTTGTGGCTGTTTGGGAAGGCGCGAAAGATGTCGGCGTGACTCCATAGATGATCCCGAAATCCTTTGCCATGCTGATGCATCCTATGTTCTGGGCGACATCCAGAAAAGGGGCGGGCAGTACATCTAACTGCTGCGCGAGGCTTCCATAGCCCATGGATCGGACGAGGATAACCGCCATTTCCTCGCGGGTGATGGGATCATTAGGCCTGAAGCTTCCTTCTTCTTCCGGGGTTATCGCGCCGTTTTTAACGCCAGCGGCAATAAACGGCGAGTACCATGCTTCGCCTTTGCCTGACGCCTCCCAATTGAAGAGCTTAGCGAGGAATGTTATGAATTCGGCTCGGGTAATGGTCTTGCCCAACCCGAAAAGATTATCGCCTATTCCCTGCGTCACCTGAAGGTTTCGCAGCGCTTGGATGTCCGCATACGCCCAGTGGGTTTTAGGAACATCAGAAAAGTCCGATACAGTTGCAATCTGCGCTGCCTGAGGATTCATCAGATTTGTAAAGAGAAGGCAAAGCGCCAGCCCCAACGCTGCGGCGGCTGTCGAAGACCGATTCCGATTAAGCTTTTTCATTGTAATTGCACGCTTACCCCGAATTTCTGCCAGGGCGCAACGTGCCCCTCCTTTCGCGTTTGCTAGGAGCGGTTTGAATGTCGCGGCGCCTGATAATGAATGCAGGCATTGGCTCTTGCGGCTCCTTTGACTGGATTTATGAGTTATTGACTAAGAGCGTTGCGGCTGGAAAAGAATATTAAAAATATTGAGGCTGAGGGCTGTGAGGCTAAAGGCATTGAGGCTGAAATCAGTATGGCTAAAAGCGCTATGGGTAAAAGCGCTATGGCTATAAAGAGCCGTGATTTAAAGCTTTGATTTCATATCAGCTGCAATTTCGTTATCCAGAGAGGTCCCTGCCTTGATGTCCTCAAGCGAATATCCGGCGCTTAAAAGGGGATTTATGAAATCATCCCAAGGGTCAGGCACGAAGCTTTTTATAAGCTTGCACGGCTGGCTTTGATTAGAGGCTATTGCGTAAGGCCCCAAGGCGGCGGGGATGAAAATTGAGTCTCCAGCGATCGCTGCTGTCTCGAATCCGGGTTCAGTTGTGAAAGTGCACGATCCTTCCACGCAAGTATAGATGAAGAATTTTTTTGGATCTGAACTTTCACTTGCTTCATTTAGAGTTCTCGATATAATGGCAAAGTATTTATTGCAGATGTAAAAAGTTTGCTCGTACGCATCCAAGCCCCGCACTGCCGACTTTTTCAACTTGCCGCAGAAATCGGCGGATTCCAGGGCTTTATCTATATGAAGCTGCCTGGGCTTTCCGTCAAATCCAAGCCTGTTGTAGTCGAAGACTCGGTACGTTATGTCGGAGTTTTGCTGAATCTCCGCCACCATTACTCCTTTCGTGATGGCATGGATTAGACCGGCAGGGATGAAGACGACATCGCCGGGCTTTATCCGGAGTTTGTTCAGACAATCCATGACTGCCGAGCCACCGTCGCAGGAGGAGCTTTTCAAGGCTTTTTCGAAATCGCTTTTTGAGACTCCATCCCTAAGTCCTATGATAAGATTTGCGTCTTCAGGGGCATCAAGGATATACCACACCTCATTCTTGCAACCGTCTGGGTTTTCCGGCTCAAGGCGCCGGACTGCATTGTCGTTAGGATGGACTTGGACTGAGAGGTAGTCGTTTGCATCCACCAGTTTTACCAGCAGAGGAAAGGCTTTATCTTCAGAGAGATTTTTTCCTAGCCATAGTTGGCGGTTTGGCTTGGATATAACATCAAAAAAGCTTTCTCCCGCGCAGGGGCCATTCGCTACGACGCCCATTTCATTAGGACGGCATGAAATGTCCCAGCTCTCTCCTGTATGCTCATATGGGAGAACCCTTTTAAAGATGGATTTCATTTTTTGGCCGCCCCATATCATTTCTTTATAAATAGGCAAGAAATTTAAAGGATATAACATATTTACCTCCATTTTGCAAGTGTGATTATTATAGCATTTTAGGGAGCGGCATACAACAGCGGATATCCCTCATTAGGGTCTAAGGCGTTGTATAATCCGGTTTCAAATCGGAACTCTAGGGTGCAAAATCAGTGTATATGCCAACGCTTGCAACCTTAGGCTTTGAAAATTCAGCTTCAATTATACCGCAGAGCCTGGGCACGTTTTCTCTTCGCTGCGCTTAGACGATCCTGCTTCGCCGTTTTTGGGTCTTCATGGATTGAACGCGTTCTTTGGAGATTCTCCGGGAATGGATGCTTGGATTGCTTGGGCGTAAAAAGCGATCCTCTCCAGTTGGACATACAGTTTGACCGGATATCCTTCATCTAGTTCAATAGAGCAAAATAAAGGCGCTGTAATTGAGTTTGGCTCTAGAGCATCGGAATAGTAGCGCCACCCGTCGCCGCCGTCAAACCAATGGGGATTTGAGCTGTTGGGCGTCGAAGTTTCCGGGAGAGCTTCAAATATGAATGCGGGGCGAGGATTATTGGAGCCTTCAGGAATAAATGACGGATTGTTAATGCGCATTCTTACGAAGGCTGGGACGGCTCCATTGTTTTCAACTTTCAGATCTCTGGCCGCAGGAATGCCCGGATCCAGGAAAGGAGATACGCCTTCATGCCAAGCGGGTTCCAAAATGCGAATTTCAAGCGTTGCAGAAGAAAAGGCAGGCTGGAAAAAAGAGGATTGCATGGCAAGAAGCATGCGTAGGCCCGCCGCCGAAGCAACTATAACTGCTGTTATTGCAAGAATAGCCAAAAGAAAGTATTTAAGTCTCATAAGTGCGCTCGCTCTCCTTGGAAGTGATTCAAGTATACTATCGCGCAACAGTGCCGATTCCGTTTAAAGCTCTCTGTAGTCCGCACTTTCTTTGAGAGTTTTAAGAATACGGCGGCATGCCTTAAATCGGGTTGCATTGAATATTCTGCATTAGTCGGAAATCGAAAATGATACAGGTAAAGCTTGAAAAATCCGACATAATGCGCATGAACGGCGCCGACACGGCCGACGATGGCAGGGAGGCCGCTTTATGCCTGCGAAAAGCTTCGATCAAGAAATCATAGGCGCAGGGATCTTCGCCGATCTCTATGGAAGCGCCGCTGACGCGGCCGTCCGGAGCTGAAGACCGGGTTCAATGCGCCTGCAAGGCGGAGCGCAAGCGGGCGCTGCGGAAATGGAGCGCCTGCTGGAGGGGCAGGAGGGGCCAGGGATGCCGGGAGAGGCTCCATCCACCTTTGGAAAAACACGGGTAGATTGAGGATCCTCGGAAGCATCCCGCCCATAGAATCAAGGCAGTTCCGCCCCGCAGGGCTACTGCGCCGGTTTTATGCCTTTCCTCAAAGGAGGAATGGTCGGCCGCCGCTATAAAGGAGAAAGAAATTTCATAAGCGGTTTAGGGAGGATTCCTGGCTGCGAAACAGGCCGCCGTTCTGGAGAAGCTGCGGGAAACGCCCGCAGACGTCCGCCTGGGGCTAGCGGGCTTGAAGTGAAGCTGCAGCGCTATCCGGTTCAAGCGTCTCGCTGCATTCTGCAGCCGCCCCGCCGACGCTCCGAGGCGATCCAAGCGTTCAAGCGCGCGCCCAAAGACTGCGATTAAATGCCGAAATTCAAGCTTTCCTGCTATCCCATCCATCTGCGCTGCGGAGAACCGATTCAGGAGGCCTACCTGCGCCTGCAGGCGCCCAGCATTGCATGAATCAACGCATTAAATGTACCCAGCAGCAAGCGGCTTGCTTGATCCAAATAGCTGCCTTGAATTGATATATATCAAGATCAATCTGGAAATCATACTGCTTTGCAGTGGATAGTTACGATTTTGATGTCGGATTATGCAATTAGTGCGAAATGTGGATATATTCATTTCGCACCCTTCAATGGACAGTCAGGAATCAAAATCGGTACATTTGACTGCAAAGCGGTATAGCAGCTGCATAGCTGGCGCAGACAAAGCCTATTCACGAAATTAGAGACAATTTTGCAGAGCTTCCTCATCTATAAATATATCCATTTATCCTAAAGGGCTCGGCACTGGACGCGCAGCAGAATGCAGAGATTTTGGAGCTAGATTATCCTTTGAATGGTGCGGGATGCCGATATCGGCTTTTCGCACTCGCTGTATAACCAAACTCCAAAATAGAAGTTTCCCCATGTGCGCCTATAGGAAAATTATAGGATATTTTAACTCATAAGTAAAGATTATTTGGAACTGTTCCGACAACTATATTTGCATTATTCACCGGTCAAAAGAGCATGAGATCCTTGTAGAAAAGTTAACTGCATAAAAATACAAAATGACAGTCACTTTGCAAACCGTCGGAATAACTATGATTATTTTGCAAAAGCTCATGCAGGAGTCAGTATG
The DNA here is from genome assembly GCA_031269465.1 of Clostridiales bacterium. Lineage (GTDB taxonomy): Bacteria > Bacillota > Clostridia > Lachnospirales > WQUN01 > JAISWZ01. The sequence goes on from JAISZB010000162.1 coordinate 60,101, forward strand.
TCAATAAGGAGGAGAGATTGTACCCCAAAGCCTTTATGAGGTATAATTAAGACTGCTTATTACTGCTCTCGGGGTCGGGAGGGGCGAAGGCTATGCTAGAATTTCTTATATCGCATTACGGCGAGGAGCTTGGGAGGGAGCTTTTCAGGCGCCAGCAAGAGCGGCTGAAGGAGCTTGCCAGAAGCATTGAGGGGAAGAAGCAGTCAAGGACGCTTGTGAAGAATATACTGCCTAGCATAGCCTTGCATCTGGTTTTGACTGATGAGCTTGGCTCAAAGGAGGCTTCTTCGGAGGTTCTGGAGGATTACTTGCGGCGCATAGGGGAGAAGCTTGGGAATCTCTACCGGAAAGCAGAGCGGGTTCCTCTCTTTTTTCAGATATTCCGCTTTGTATTCTCATTGATTGTTCTAAAAAGCGGAAGCTGGGATGCGCAAATTGTTATAAATAATCGGTTCGCGCTTGAGATCGACATCTCTAAATGCCTTTGGCATGACAGCTGCGCTGAAAATGGATGCCCTGAGCTGTGCAGCTTGTTTTGTTCAACTGATGATATAATATACGGAGCTCTTGAAAAAACAGCTTTTTTTCGGAGCGGAAGCCTTGGGTTTGGGCAGAGCGCATGCGATTTTAAATTTAAAAAGCAAAGGCTGGTTCGTCTGATTAGCGGCGGGCGCGATATTCGAAAAGGCGGCCGCTCCGCCGCCCAAGGACAGCGGCTCCTTCACAAGCTCCGCAAGCGAAGCCCATGAAGAACAGGACAGTTTAACGCCCTTAACATAAGCTCAACAGATGCCAAAACGATTTCGAATTAGAGTTCTAAAGAAGATTCTTTTGATGCATTCAGCTCTTTTTTCATTATTTGCCTGTCTAAG
>JAISZB010000181.1 GCA_031269465.1 Clostridiales bacterium
GCAGGAACTGCGGGGATAGCTTGCTAAATTTGCCCAACCTCTGGCACGGTAAATATTCTGCCGTGCTAAGTCAGGGTACTACGCAAGAAGCCCCTAGCCTTAGCTATGGGGTGGTTCACCAGCGGATGTTTATAAAGTGCGCGCGCAAGCCTTCTTGAGGCGCTGGCAAGCCGCTTTTGCGAGAGCGGCGCCTCAAGCCGAGAGGAGGGGCGCAATCCAGCCATGCCTATGTAAAGCGGCCGCCTGCGCAAACAAGGAAGAAAGCTTAAATAGAAAGCTAAAATCAACATTAGGCCGGACGGATTCTCTGGATCGAAGCTTTCCTTTGAAAAAAGCGGCTTGCAACACCGAGCTGAGAAAGCGGGGAGGCCTTTTCGCGAGGCGATGGATTAAGTTGCGGCTCAGCCCCAGTTCAACTCGCGAAATACGCCGCTTATGGCCGCGGCGATTCCGCTGTCAGTTGGCGGCGCCATGGGCCTTGCCGCAAAAGTTTCTGTTTGGGACTGCCAATACTGATGATTTGCATATGAAGGCTCTTATCTTTGAGATGCACTGTACAGCGAGTGCGAAATGCCGATATCAATCGCGCCGACGCTGAATGCAGGCCTGAATACGCTCCGGACATTAACAAAGGACGTTTATAAAGGGCAGGCATCAGCCTGCGGCAGGCGCAGGCCAATTCTGCGAAAGAGGCATCCCTAACCGAAAGGAGGAGCGCAATCCAGCCATGCCGATAGGCAATGGCCTCCTGCGCAAACAAGTATGAAAGTTGAAAAATTAAGCGAGACTCAAATCAAATTCATATTAAGCCAGACAGATTTGCTGGATCGAAACATTCGTGTGAATGAATTGGCTTACAATACGGAGAAGACGGAGCAGCTTTTCCGCGAGATGATGGAGCAGGCAATGACTCAGTGCCAGTTCAACGCAGAAAATACGCCGCTTATGGTTGAGGCGATCCCATTGTCAGTTGACAGCGTCATGATACTCGTCACAAAGATTTCTGATTTGGAGCCTTGCGAAAAGCGCCAAGAGCTCTTGGATAAGGTGAGAGAGGTCAGAAAGCGGACGCAGCAGGAAACCCAGTATAAAAAGCACGCTATCGCTGAGAGCAGGTCTGAAAGCGATCAAAATAGTTCTGACAGCCGACTGAGCATATATTCATTCGCGACCCTTGACGAGGTGATGGTGGCTTGCACCCGGCTTGTCGGTCGAATAAAAGGCAACAGCATTCTGTTTAAGAGCTTTGGGCGGTTTTATCTTCTCATAAGCGCAACCGAACCCGGGGATCTTTCAATCGAATCCATTGAACTCATCTTGAATGAATACGGGCAGAAGCATATTTCCAATAAGATGTCGGCGTTCTACTTAATTGAGCACGCAGAGACGCTAGTGCAAGACGATGCTGTAAGAAAACTTGCATTAACCCTCAACTACATATAATAGCGTCATTATAAATTGTTTTTATGGAATCATTCAGCATCGTTTTGATATTATACGTATAGATATTGTGAAAATGATGCCATGATTCATCAGAATATGCACAGAAGGGATCCGCAGCGCGGATCCCTTCTCAAGTTGAGGCTAATCAATATTTTTATCTTTGGGAGAGCTGACGATCTTTTTGACGTTCTTCTCGAAGCCGGCTCTTGGCAGCATCACCGAATGCCCGCATTTGACGCACTTTATCCGAAAATCCATGCCCACCCTCTGCACTTCCCACTCGAAGCTGCCGCAGGGGTGGGGTTTTTTCATTGATACAATCTGGCCGAGCTCGAAGTTCATTCTCGCCCCCTCCTTATCCTGATTCGCATTTGGAAGTTCCTGTTTTGGCTGGCTGCGCAGCTTTTCTGCCGGGCTGAAAATCGGCATGCTCATTCAAGCTCGTCCAAGGAAATCTCGCTTAGCTTGAGCAAAATGGCCTGGTGCCTTGACAGTCCGTCTTTGATGCATTCATATATACTTTTTATTTGGCCGATCTTTATATTGAGTTCTTTAAGATGGTCGAAAAAGTAGTATACATCCGCGTTGCTGACGCGCTTTACCTCGACTGCGCATCTGTTTATCATTCCCAGCTCGTTCTGCCCTGAGAGAGAGGCATAGATGGCCTCTTTGTATATGGGCTCATCGTCGTCGATGCCGCTTATTAAACCTTCGTCCCGGTATGCGGACATCTGCCTTGCCGCTATGTCGCGCATATCGGACACATCCGGCCCGTATGCGTATATCGCAACCATGTACGCCTTATCTTCCGGGGAGCGTGAGGGCTTTTTGGATTTTTGCCGCGAAGCGGATGATAGGAACAAGAATACGCCTACACCCAAAGGAAGGAAAACCACAACGAACCCTGACGCAATAATTATTAGCGTATTATTCATATTACAATCCGCCTGCTTTCTCTATGATAAGAACGCGTTACAAAACAGATCGAAAAACTTTATTAAAGGCCGTGCGAGCGCGTCTTGAATAAGAGGCGTCAAGTCCGTTCGCTAAAGGCTGAATGGGCTGCTTTATTTAAACGCGTTCTAAACAGGAATGCTTGCATTTGCGCGGTTGCGCTTGTTCTATGTATACTGATTTGCCTATGAAACTGCTTTCTAGAGCTGGGTTATACTGATTCTCAACCAAATGCGCCGTTTTTTAAGCACAAAATCGAAACTTTAATCAGCATATAAGCAGCGAAAGCTTTCAATCAAGCTTAAAATAGTCGCATTGACTGCAAAGCGGCGGCATGCATGCTGATTTTCATAGAAAAAAACCTTTTTTGGAGCTTGATTATCCATTGAAGCCTGTATAATTAAGCTCCAAAAAAGGTAATTTTATATGAAAAGCAGTATAGCTAAGCCGTGTTATTTTTCCCTTTAATCAAGAAATTATCTTTTGATTAAGCGTTTCTTCATGATGATTTTTGGGACGCCCTCAAGTTCCTGCGAAAAGCCCTCGCCGAAGGCCGGGGCATGCCTTTGCCGAAAGGCAGCCAAATGCAGCGGCTTGACTATCATCTTTGATGCCGCGCATACTGATTTGCGCATGAAAGTTCCGATTTCGCTGCATGTCTGCATAGACGGAAATAAAATCTGAACCTTCCTATGCTCGTCAGTATATCATAAAGTAATTGGCCATAATATTTTTCAAGGGATCCTTAGAAATGTATCCTCATTGCTATTATAATATAGAAAATATAGCGGGTAAAGCGATATTTGGAGGTTGCAACTTTCTCAGCATTTGATAAAATATAAGTAAAGCACAGGTTAATAAATTAACGATGGGAGGATTCAAGATGAACACCTATCCAGGGGACATCAAAATTTTCACATGCAACGCCCACCCGGCCCTTGCCTCGCGCATTGCCAAGCGCCTGGGGATACTCCTCGGAGCCTCGGCCGTGTCGAGATTTTCAGATGGCGAGATCTGCATGAAGATCGACGAAACAGTGCGCGGGTCCGATGTGTTTATTATCCAGCCAACCTGCCCGCCCGTCAACGAAAATCTTATGGAGCTTCTAATCATGACCGACGCGCTTCACAGAGCCTCCGCAGGACGCATAACCACTGTTTTGCCGTATTACGGCTACGCTCGCCAGGACAGGAAGGCGCGCTCGCGAGAGCCCATCAGCGCGAAGCTTGTGGCGGATCTCATTGCCGCGGCCGGAGCGGATCGAGTTCTTTCAATGGATCTCCACTGCGAGCAAATCCAAGGATTCTTTAATATACCTGTAGATCATCTGCGCGGCGTCAACCTCTTCACCCAGTACTACACAAACAGGATAACGGACTTCAGCGACATCGCTGTAGTCTCCCCCGACCTGGGAAGCGTATCCCGGGCGAGGTTGCTTGCCGACAGGCTCGACGTTCCGCTTGCAATAGTGGACAAAAGAAGGCCGAAGGCCAACATTTCCGAGATAATGAATATAATCGGCACCGTGAAGGACAAGCGCGTCATACTGCTTGATGATATGATCGATACGGGCGGCTCCATTACAAACGCGGCCAATGTTCTCAAGGATAGAGGCGCCACTGAGATTCTGGCGTGCTGCACTCACGCGGTGCTGTCCGGACCCGCCATAGAGAGGCTGAAAAGCTCAGCCATAAGCGAGCTTGTGATCCTTGACACAATCCCTCTGCCGGAGGAAAAGAAGCTGCCCATGATAAAAGTAATATCCGTAGCCACGATATTTGCGGACGCGATAAACAGAATACATGACGGCATATCCATTTCAACGCTGTTCGAGTAGGCCCGTCTGCGAAGCGACGCTAAGGGTTGCTTTTTTAAAGGTAATGGCGGAAAATAAAATTTGAACTTTGCTTCATAAAGTTGTATATTTGTGGTGGGAGATATTGCCGCAGTCTATGCTGGGCGCGTTGGAAAGTACTGAATTCGAGGCTGGATTGCACTTAGCGCGAAATGCTGATATCAATCGCACCTTGAAAGCGGATAATCAGGCCCCCAAAAATAGGTGCATTTGACTGTAAATCAGTATAAATCTGCTTCTCCAAAGCGTGGATTCGGGAGGCCGCCCAGGCATGCCGATGCGCATTTTACGCATCGGAAAGGGGAGGGCTCCCTAGTCCTTTGCCTTGAAGAATGTGCAGCGGCGGCGCGAGGCAAGGACGCGTTTAAAAACAATGCGGCCGTTTATGCCGCCGCGTATGGGAAAGCGCCTATTATACTGATTTTCATAGAAACCCCTATGAAGCTTCGCTTCACCACTAAGGATGAAAATATAAAGCCCTTTGTGTGTTTGAGGCATGGACAAATGTCCATAAAATGTATTTTCGTACTAAACTGCCTTTTTTGTTGATTATACAGCGAGTGCAAAATGCGGATATTGGCATTTCGCGCCACTCAGTGGATAATCGACAAAAAAAGGAACATCTGATGAAAATCGGTATAGCTTTACTGAAAGAAGCAGATAATCGAAATTCAAAATCCGTACGTTTGACTGCTCATCGGCATAGCATTATGCCCATATTTCGGCTCAGCCTGCCCATCTGCCGTTGAACGCGCAAAAATGAAAAGTGAAGAGGGCGGCGTATGAAGCTTATAATCGGCCTGGGAAACCCTGAGCGCGAGTACAAGGGGACTCGCCACAACGCAGGCTTTGAAGTGGCAAATAAACTGAGCTTCGACCATTCCATCCCCATAAACAAGGCGAAGCATCGCTGCCACCTGGGTGAGGGGGTTATTGCGGGCGTGAGGGCGATGATAGCCAAGCCCCAGACATACATGAATCTGAGCGGCGAAGCGGCGCGAGACCTTTTGAGCTGGTATAGGCTCGAACCTGAGGACATAATTGTCGTCTACGATGACGCCAGCCTGCCGCTCGGGTCCATACGAATAAGAAAGCAGGGCGGCGCCGGAGGGCACAACGGCATGAAGAGCATCATCTATCACCTTGGGACTGAAGAGTTCATCCGCGTGAGAGTTGGGATCGGAGAGAAGCCGCCCAACTGGGTGCTGGCAGACTATGTGCTGAGCAAGTTTAAAAAAGAGGAGATGGAAAGCTTCATAGAAGGGGTGGCGAAAGCTGGCGACGCGGTATGCGCAATACTAAGAGGCGGCCCCGATGCGGCTATGAACATCTTCAATAAGACTTTAAAAGACAAAGAGGCAGAAATATGAATAGCCTGCTAAGACATTTGAATAAGCTTGAGAGCTATCAGACTCTTGCGGCGGCTGTGATTTCGGGGAGGACCCCCGTTTATGCCGCAGGAGCAATCGATTCGCAGAAATGCCATTTATGCGCCGCTCTCATAGAGCAACTTGGCAAATCTTCGGTGATTATAGCGAGCAGCGAACTCAAGGCCAAAGAGATATACGATGACATGAGATTTTTCATGCGCGACGCTGCGAAATTCTATCCTGCCAAGGATATCATATTCTATTCGGCCGATCTAAAAAGCACAGAGATTACCAAGGAGCGCTTCTCAGTCATAAAGTCTATATTAGACAATGAGAAGATTTGCGTAGTATTATCCGCCGACGCGCTTCTAGACAGGCTGCCGCCAGCCGGGGAGTTTAGGAAATTCATTCTCAAGCTCCATAGGGGAAACGCGGTGGACATCTCTGAACTGTCGAAGAAGCTTGTATACATGGGCTACGAAAGGGTCGATTTGGTAGAGGCGCCTGGGCATTTCGCCATAAGGGGCGGAATAGTCGACGTGTACACCACGGTGTATGACTACGCTCTGCGCTTGGATCTGTTCGGTGATGAAGTCGAAAGCATTAAGCTTTTGGACACATATTCACAGCGCTCTATAGAAGTTCTGGACGAAGCCATCATTTATCCGATGAGGGAGCTTGTGTACGACGAAGACAGGCTTAATGCGGCCATAGAGAAAATATCTGAGGAATCTCGCTCGGCTTACAAGCTTGCGGTGAAGAACAACCGCGACGAGGAAGCGGCGCAGATTATATCGCATTCGGATGAGATAACGGAAAAGCTCAAGATGGAGCGCGCTTTCACAGGAGCGGATGAGTACATCACCTACTTCTACCCTGAGAGCGTGAGCCTTTTCGACTATCTGCCAGAAGATTCCCTGGTTTTTTTCGACGAACCCTCCAAAGTAATTCAGCATCTTGAGACGGTGCTTCAAGAATTCACTCAGAGCATGCACCACCGAATGCTCAGAGGCGCCATGCTTCCGTCGCAGACCGAGATGGTATTTACGAGCGGCCATATACTTTCAAGGGCGCTGAGATTCCGAAGCGTTTTAATGGCGTCAATGGCTGGAAGCGTTAGAGACGTGATGATTAAGGAAATAGTGAAGTTTTCTGTGAAGTCGTCCCCTGTATTTCAGTTCGCTTCGCTTAGCGAGGATTTGAAGCGCTGGAGGGACGGCGGATACAGCGTAGCAATTTTGGCGGGAGCGAAGTTTCAGGCGCAGAGGCTTGCTGATGAAGTGGTTCAGCTGGGCTTCTCCGCCACCTTTACTGAAGATTTGAGCGACCAGAGTCTTGAACCGGGGCTTATGGCTATAACTAGGGGCCATTTGAAATCCGGCTTCGAATATCCTGACGCGAAGCTTGCGGTAATTACTATGGCCTCTACTGGCGAAGACAAGAAGAAGAAGCGCAGGTCAAGGCAGAAGGGAACCCAGATTGAAAGCTTCACCGATCTGAGAGTCGGGGACTATGTGGTTCACGACAATCACGGCATAGGCGTTTATGAAGGCATCGAGCAGATAACGATAGACAATGTGAGGCGCGACTATTTAAAGCTTGTGTACGCCGACGGGGGCAGGCTTTACATCCAAACCAACCAGATGGATTTGATACAGAAGTACATCGGGGGGGACGCGTCCAAGGCGAAGCTCAACAAACTGGGAGGCAGCGAGTGGTCAAAGGCCAAGTCCAGGGCAAGGAAGGCCGTCGCCATCCTCGCGAAGGATCTGGTCGCCCTTTACGCAAAGCGGGAGACGAGCAAAGGCTTCCAATACAGTAAGGATACCATATGGCAGAAAGAATTTGAAGACCTTTTTATGTTCGAGGAAACGGAAGATCAGCTTCTGGCGATCGAAGACGTCAAAAGGGACATGGAATCCGGAAAGGTCATGGATCGGCTGATCTGCGGAGATGTCGGATATGGGAAGACCGAGGTCGCCATCCGCGCCGCGTTTAAAACCATACAGGACGGAAAGCAGGTCGCCTATTTGGTTCCCACCACCATTCTCGCCCAGCAGCATTTCAATACATTCAAAGCCAGGATGGAAACATTTCCCATAGACGTGGAAATGCTCTCCAGGTTCAAGACGCAGAGCCAGCAAAGGGAAACCTTGGAACGGCTTAAAGAGGGCACGTGCGATGTAGTCATAGGCACGCACCGGCTGCTTTCTCGAGATTTAGTTTTCAGATCCCTGGGGCTTATAATCGTGGATGAGGAGCAGCGCTTCGGAGTGAGCCACAAAGAGAGGCTTAAAGCCTTGAAAGAGAACGTGAATGTTCTGACCCTCACCGCTACGCCGATACCGAGGACTCTGCACATGAGCCTTTCAGGAATACGCGACATGAGCATCCTCGAGGAGCCTCCCCAGGAGCGCCAGCCTATACAGACTTATGTCATGGAGTACAACCCCGAATTCGTAAAGGACGCTATAACGAGGGAGATTGCCAGGGGAGGGCAGGTGTACTACCTGCACAACCGGGTGCACAACATAGTGGAGGAAGCTGATCGCGTCGCACGGCTGGTGCCTGAAGCCAAAGTGGCTTTCGCTCACGGACGCATGTCCGAGAGGGAGCTTGAGAAAATAATGCTCGAGTTCATCAGCGGAGATCTTCAGGTTCTGGTATGCACAACCATAATAGAAACCGGACTGGATATATCCAATGTAAATACAATAGTGATTCAAGACGCCGATTATATGGGCTTGAGCCAGCTTTACCAGCTGCGCGGGCGCGTAGGGAGATCCAACAGGCTTGCCTACGCCTACCTTATGTACCGCAAAGACAAGGTGCTTCCTGAAGTCGCGGAGAAACGGCTTCAAACCATTCGGGAATTTACGGAATTCGGATCCGGATTCAAAATAGCCATGAGGGATCTGGAGATAAGGGGCGCCGGAAACCTCTTGGGATCTGAGCAGCACGGGCATATGGATCTGATAGGGTACGACATGTACTGCAAGCTTCTAGCCGAAGCTATTTCCGATCTGCGAGGCGAACCGAAGAAAGAGGAGTTCGAGACTTTTATAGACGCGCCGATAAATGCCTTCATCCCTCAGGATTTCATAAGCAATGAAGAGCAGAAGCTGGAGATTTACAAGAAAGTGTCCCTCATTTCAAATGAGCGGGAACAATCCGATATACGAGAAGAGATACAAGACAGGTACGGCCAAATTCCAAGGGCGGTAGACAATCTGCTCTTCATCGCCCTTTTGAAGGCTCAAGCCCATGATATGGGCGTGCTTAGCATTATGCAAAAGGGAAGATCGATTGTCATAACTTTTAAAGGCGACTCCAAGGTAGATCCGGTAAAGCTTACTGGAGTAGTGAAGGCGTTCAGGCAAAGGCTTATGTTCACCCAAGCGCCGAATCCATACCTTACCTACAAGATGCTGGATGATGATATAATGACTTCTCTCGGCCAGGTTAAAAAATTGATCAAAGAGCTGGGCGCAAAAGAGGATGCCGCAGTTTTTAGCTGAAGCGGCTGCCTTTTTACGCCTATGTTTGCATTGCTTATACTGTTTTATTATACCGGTTTTCATAGAAAACTACTTTTTTACTGATTATACAGCGAGTGCGAAACGCCGATATCAATCGCACCACTCAGTGGATGATCAACAAAAAAACATTTGATGAAAATCGGCATAAGCTCCCGCATTGGGGCTAGGCTGCGCGGCGAGCGCGATTTTATCGGCATTTCGCGCCTTGAAAGCGCTGAGTTCACGCGTTTAAGAATATCGGCGCCAGTGGACGGCCTAGCTAAAATAGATCCGTTTGACTGCAAATCGGGGCATAGGAAATCTCTAATTTTGGGCTTTACAAAAAGCGCGTCAGAGATTAGACTGCCAAACGCAACAAGAGTCCAGATCGCGTCCGTTTATAATGCCTATCTCCCGCCAAAGCTCGTTAGAGCTTTGGCGGGAGTTTTGCGTGAGCGACGCATGATTTTAAAGCCGCAAGCGGTCATTTTTGAAGCTCTCGCATCCACTTGCGCTGTATACCAAGCTTCAAAGCAGCCGGCATCAGGGACAAGCTGAGATATCTCTAAACAAGAAAATGGATGAATTTGGAGGCAAAATAAGCTAAAGGTTTTCTCATACTATCCGATATATATTATGCAAGGGCGAAAGTCGAATTAAAACAACAAGAGGCGCATGACTTCCAAACAACAAAGAAACAATATTTACCTCTAAAGTAAACAGATAAAATGACGATATAATCAGTGTTGAGACGTTGTTAAAGAGGCAGCGCTAAATGTTGCGATTAAGTCCAGCACATAAGCCAAGAACCCGCAGTTCTCAATTCTTCAAGGGGAGGCCTGCAAATACTGTTGATGGACTGCCGACGCTCTGAAAAGAATGCGGAAAGAAATCAATTATTAGCGGCGAAGGGAAGAGAAAGGGGAGAAGATTTTGAAAAAGGTCGTCATAGCAGTTGTAATAATCTCTTTGGCTTTGACGGGGCTGGCCTTTGCCATGCCTCAAATCGAAAAGGAGCCGGCGCTGATTTTGGCGGGAAGCGTATTTCCGGGTGCAGGAAGCTCTGTAGAAGGAGCATTGTCCAACATGACGGCGGAAGAGGTTATGGCGCAAATGCAAAGAGCCGCTGATGAATCTTACTTCTCTTTCAAGATCAACGCAAGGCCGGTTTTTGAGGACGGAAAGAGCAAAGGCACCCTGATGATTGAAAATCCTCCATATAATGTCTATCCAATGGTAGTCCAAATTGTATTGGAGGAAAGCGGCGAAATCATATATGATTCAGGCGGGATTCTGCCGGGATACCATATTGATTCGGCAAATCTCCTTAAAGAGCTTCCCAAAGGCGAGCATGCCGCCGTCGCAAATTTGAACGCCTATGACCCTGAATCAAAGGAATGGCTTGGAAGGCAATCAGCCAAGCTCATAATTAAAGTGAATGCCTAGCAGCTAAATAAAAAAACCCAATAAAAAGGAGATTAAAACTATGAAAAAGACTATGTCATTAATTCTCGGAGTCTCAATGTCAACAATACTTGGAGTGTCAACAGCGTTTGCGGGAACGCCAGGCTTTGGAGCCGGAGCGGAATTTACGCCAAGGAACTTTGAAGCGGTCGACGGATCAACAACGCAAGTGCCTGTATACGGCTATGTCGGCCCCGACGTAGAGATCACCGACCCCAGACCGGACGACGAGGATGCAGGGCTTAGCCAGATAGACGTCTCGGTTCCTACAAAGATCATATGGGCCGCATTCGAGAGCGACAACAAGCAGGTAACCTCCCCTGTATACAAAATAATAAACAATTCCAACAAGAACGACGTTAAAATAACCATGAAGTCAATAGCCCCGAAGAATTCCATGCAGGAACAAGAAAAGCTTGTAGACAGCTATTTGAACCTCAAGCTAATCGACTCGGTGAAATCAACCGAGATAATTGAATCTGTTACTGAAGGTGTAAGCGCTAATTACAACATTGGAAACGGCCAGGAATTGGATACATTGGAAACGGTTACTGCAGGCTCGAATGAGTGGGTGTTTAATATAGGAGGGAATTTGGAAAGCGCTTTCGCCTGGCCTGATGTAGCCATGCTTCCTACCTATACGCTTGAGTTCCAGTTTGACATTGCAAATTCCACTCCTCCTATAAACTAAGTTAGCTCATCGCAGCCTTTTGCGGTTGAACTCCACTGCCATTCAAGATGCCGCCTAAGGCGAGAGGCCTTAGGCGGCATCTTGCGGTTTCAAGGCAATAAAGCTTGAGCGGCAATTTGAGAAAAACCCCAGACTATGAGGTGAAGTTGATGAAGCTTTTATTCGAGGCCATGCACGCATCGGATGACAGAGCGTCCGAGCCGCGCATGGCGCGTAAAGAAAGGGTTGTCCGAGTCGTTGCCAATGCTTTTATCCTTTTTAGTTTCCTCTTGGGAGCGCTTGTTTTTTCCGCCGCGTTTTCAGTTTCAGCGCGCGCAGGCGCCCTTGACGCGGATACGGAGAATTACCGCCCGGTTTCAAAGACTTCCGCCAAGGCTTCAATTCCCATTGCCGGATACGTCGGCGGAAACCCTTCGCAATTGGTTCCTTCTCCGACGCCTGCGAGAATTCCGGAAGCGTCTCCGACGCCAAAGGCGCCAAGCCGGCCGACCGTGATTCCGGCGCCCGAAACGCCTAGGGCGTCAGAGACGCCTCGGGCGTCAGAGACGCCTCGGGCATCGGAGACGCCTAGGGCGTCAGAAACGCCTATAGCGTCGGAAACGCCTAAAGCGTCGGAGACTCCTGCGGCGTCGGAAACTCCTGAAGCGTCTGAGTCGCTAGAGGCGCCATCCACGGAGGAAGCCGAGCCTTCGGAAGAAGATTTCATGGATTATCCGGGAGAAGAAGGCGGAGGCGTTATAGATGAGGATAGAAGAACCCCTTCCAACTACCGAGAACTATATCCCTATTACAAGCCTATAGAGGACAGGGAAGCTCTGGAGCGGTGCGAGACGGCGGACGACTATTACACCCTTTATGTAAATGACCTGATTGCCCAAGGCATAGCTGATCTTCCATTTGAAGCGTGGATGTCGCTAAATGGCATAGATCTGGCAAATTCATTGGTATCTGATCTTAACGTGATGAAGATGCCGCAGACGGGAGAAGCGCCTTTGGCTTTTAACTTGCTGGCCGGAGGAATTGTTTTTTGCTTGGGAGCGTGGATTCTAGCCGCGATTTCTAAAAAGGGCGGAAAAATATAAGCATAGGCTTGACAAGGCTTGATATGCTGATTTTCATCAAATATTCCTTTTTGGGGCTTGATTATCCATTGAGCGGTGCGAAATGTATAATCAAGCCCCAAAAAAAGGTTGTTTAAAATCGTTATTGCAGGGAGATAAAGGCGGTGATCAGAATTTCTGATCACCGCCTTTTGCGGGTTCTCCCGCACGCTGTCATTAATCATAGGGGTATGGCGGAAATGCGAAGGATTCGCTATAATCGCTATGTTCAAAGTTGACTCCGCAGACGTTGGAATCCCTTTTAACGTCCATATGTATTTTTTCGGTTCTCTGCTTGGCTATGTCCCAGACCAGCCTAAGCCTTTCCGGAGCGCTTCCCGCGCATTTGATCAGCTCTTCAGCGGATCCTATGCGTACGCGCCATGAAGATTTCACGTTTTGAACATTTCTTACAAGCTCTGTCAAGTGGGGCTCCAGTTTGGCAAATGCGGCGAGGCGCACGGAATTTGACGGATCTTTTTCGGCGATTTTGGAAAGCGCTTCGCGAAAAGATATTTTGTATACGGCCGCAAGCCTTATATCCTCGTCCGGATCGGTCAGGGCGATTTCATTGAGTGAAGCCGATTTTGTCATTTTCTTGACAGCGCAAAGGCGAACTTCCTTGTTGGCTGCGGTTTTAGCCAGGCTCAAAAGAATTTCCTGATTGCTGAGATTGGCGAACGCGGCTGAAATCAGCTCGCTGTCTGCGCAGGAAACGGCAGCCTTCGCCAAAGACGTTTGTTCTGTCAAAAGCCTCAAGGCTGACAGGCGCACTTGCTTTGAAGAGCTGGTCATGGAGACTGACGCCAGCTCTTCTTGATCTTTGAGCCTTTCAACAGCGGCTAGCCTTACATCTATTTCCGGGTCATTTTTCGCGACGCAAGCAAGCGCTTTCTGATCCGTCAGCTGCTTTACTGCCAGAAGGCGCACAGACCGTTCAACATCGGTTTTTGCGGCATGCGCAAGTGCGCTTTGGAGGCTAAGCCTGGCAACAGCCGCCAGACGGACGTCTATGCTTTCATCCGTTCTGGCTGCAAGTGCGATTGCCTCTTGATCATTGAGCTTATCCACGGCCGCCGCACGGGCGTATGAGTTGGGCGAAGTTCTTGCCGCTTCGGCAAGTTTGGCCTGATCTTCCAGCTTCCCCACAGCTTTCAAGGCCTTTTCTTTGCTCTTGCTCATCCACGCAGGTCTAAACAGCCCCATATAGCACGCTCCTTATCAAATATCTGGGCGGGTGAAGCCATCCCTTACTGAAATCGAGTAAACAAACTGCCGCAAGCAACATTCACATTTCGACTGATTATAGTTCAGCAGAATTATTTTTGCTTGCATATTATGATTTTGCAAAAAAAACAGCGCATTCGCGCTATAAAAAAACCAGCGCCATCCGGCGCAAGCGGAAAGCGGCGCATTCGCGCAATATGAAGACCTTGCCGATTCATCGCGCCTCCTAAAGAGGCGGGCGACTTCTCGGAAATTGTGGTTAAACTGCAATGCCAGCGCTGTTGCAAACGAGCAGCTTGCGAAAAAACGGCATAATAAGGCTTGCGAGAATATACTGATGCATAGCGGAATTCTCCGATTTTGCGTCTTGGATCTCCATCTTTGAGGTGCTATATGACGATTTCGACATTCCTGCTCGCTTATAGCCAAGCTGCAAAATCGGCATTTTCCTGCTGATGGTTTGCATGGAAAGTTCCGACTCCAAAATCGGCCAAATGGCTGCAAATAAGCATATGCGCTTTAGCAATGCGTTTCTAGCTCTAACGCCCCCATATACCGATTTGCAGTTAAATGCACCTGCTTTGAAGCCAGGCATTCCGCATAGAATAATCAAGCACCCAAATGGGCAGTTTCGTATTAGCAGCGGTGAAGCGCAACTTCTTTGGACGGTGAAGCTGCGCTTCACCCCCAAGGATGAAAGCAGTCATATGCAACAAGCCGAATATCGATGTTTAGAGTCTGAATTTATCAATTATCTGCTTTTAATGGTTGATTTTATCACGCGCTGCATGCATACTGCTTTTCATATAAATTACCTCTTTTGGAGCTTGATTATACAGCGAGTGCAAAATGCCGAGATCGGCATTTCGCACCACTCAATGGACAGTCAAGCTCTAAAGAAGGAACATTTGATGAAAAGCGGTATACTTTAGCGCTAAAATCAGTATATTGCATGAATATAAACATATGCTCGCCCTCAGCATATAAGAAAACAGCTTCCTTAAAAATAGAATATACCATTGGCGCGACAAAATCAAGCTGTTTTAGGATAATATCGGACAAAAATTGCAAATGTTCGCATCTATTCATGTAGAATCTCATATATGCTGATTAGCAAAAAATAAAACTTTCCTTGCTTCTTAATTTCTTCCAGTCCGTAACGCGAAAGACGTGAATTGGAAAATTGCTTAATTAGATGGCGGATATTGATTAAATATGAGAAATGTGGTATAACTAGAAAAGGGATGAAATTGCCGATGGTATGCTGATTTGCGGTCATAAGCGCCTAACTTGGAGCTTGAATGTCCGTTGACGCTATGCATGTCAAATAAACGGAAGATTTCATATGCGCGTCAGTATATGCATCGTCATAGCCTCCTAAGATATAAGTCGGTGAAAGAGGAGGCTTGGGATGGCGTATCGAAAAACGGCTTCAGTTGCTGTCATACTGGCATCATGCTTTGTTTTGGCGGCAAAGCCGGCTATAAAGAACCGCGCTGGCGAGACAGCCGCATTCGAAGCCGGCGCCAGCTTGACACTTGCTGCGCAGGAAAGGCTGACGTCGGCAGCTGAAGCTCCCATTACGGTAAAGGTAAATGGAAGGCCGATTGAGATGGATGTGGCGCCCATAAGCGTAAACGGTAGGATCCTGGTTCCTTTCCGGGCTATAGGAGATGCGCTTGGAGCCAAGATTGACTGGGATGCGGCCAGCCAATCCGTTTCTATGTACTTGAATGGGAACTACATGAAGGTGTCTGTCGGGGCGAGAAACATGATTGCGGGATCATTTGGAGATTCTGGCAAAAGGGTGGACTTGGACGCCTCGCCCGCCATCTCTGGCGGGCGGATGATGGTGCCTGCAAGGGCTGTCTCCGAGGGACTTAAATGCAGCGTATCTTGGGATGAGGCTTCTAAGACGGCGTCAATAACCTCCCCTCGTCAAACAACGCCCCAGATTGATTCTTTGGATAAGCTGAAGGAAGAAATCCGAAAAAACATCAGCCAGATGAAGTCTGAATTTTCCGCTGACACTGCAGGCATAGACATAAAGCAGTTGGGAAAGGAATTCTTCCAGCTGTTTAAAGACTCGATATCCGAATATAAATATGTGACATATGAGTACATAATCGACGGAAAAACAAATACATATATTACATATAATATAACATACAATTCCGTTTCTTCAGTATCCGCAGCTCTTAAGTCCGGCAGCTCCTCAGGCCTGAGCGGCAAGGATCTGCAGGTATACAGCGAAGTTGAAAGAGTCCTTGCGTCTGTTTTAAGTCCTGGGATGACTGACTATGAAAAAGAGCTTGCCGTTCACGACTACATTGTGCTAAACACCAAGTATGACGCTTCAATCTCTCCGGATGATCAATCCTTCACTGCATATGGAGTTTTTTTCGCCCATGAGGCTGTATGCGACGGCTACAGCAAAGCTTTCAAGCTTCTTATGGACGGCGCGGGGGTGGAATGCGCCATTATCACTGGAGAAGCAGGAAGCGGAGGGATTCCCCATGCGTGGAATAAAGTCAAGCTGGACGGAGAATACTACCTTGTGGATGTAACTTGGGATGATCCAGTGCCGGATGAACCCGGCATTGTGAACTATGACTACTTCAACCTGACAGATGAAATGATGAACGCGGATCATGCGCCTGATGCCCGGCATGAACCGGCCAGCAACGGGACGAAGTACAATTACTTCACTTACAACGGGCTGATTGCGCAAAGCATAGATGATGTCATCTCAGCTGTAAAAAAAGCCTTCTCCGAAGGGAAGATGTCCGTGTCGCTCAAGGGAGGCGGCATTGACGTGAGAAGCCTTGATTTGAACAGGCTGTATGCAGAGGTTGGAAACTTGAGGTATGGCTACAACGATTCATCAAATGTTATTGTCATTTCAAAATAAAAACCGGCCGCGCTTTATAGCGCGGCCAGTTTTCGGGCTTGGATCTCAAAACAAAAATAAAGCCGTTGCATATGACGCTGGCTGCCGCTATATTATACTTTTCGCGCAGCATTGAAAATACGCCGCATAAGCGAAAAAGATAAACTTACTCGCGAAACCTCAACTTTAAGCGCCTGGGCTTGAAGCGGGATTTATGCCTCCGCGCTTTCAGGCAAAGCTCCTCCGCTTTTTAAGGCGGCTTTTTTAGCTTTTGCGACGCTTGCCTTGGAAGGCGCACGCTTCTTTGCTGTAGCTTTCTTCTGTTCAGCTATGACTTTCTGCTCTTCCTCTCGCTGGCTGTCGTAAGCCTCTTTGCGATGAATCCTCTCAGATTCCGTTTTTTCATGCATCAGACGGATTTCTTCAGAGATAATCTCTTTCGCTTCTGGGTTGGACAGATCTAAGAAAGATTCAAACGCCGATGGATATAGGAATTTTCTTACGCCGAACTCATCGGAAAACTTGACTGAGATGGCCGTGGGGGTCTGTTCAATTACTTCCCCCGCACCGAAGTGCTGGTGGCGTAATTCCTCATGGATTAAATTCATGGCTCTTCCCTCCAATTTCTATTCGCTCCGCACCGCCAGAAGGCGGATGCGCCGCTTAAGGCGCAAGCCTTGAAGCAGCCATAGACCGGCGCTTAAATAACCAAAGCTCCGAAAAAACGCGCAAACCTGACAACCAGCCAGAACCGCGCGCTGTTTTCTTTATTATAGCATGAAATCAGACTTTATGATAGCGGTAAATTTAACTGTATAATGCCTTGCCTATAGTATTGCCAAATATTTGCGGTTTCAAGCCGTCCAGTGAAATTTAAACCTTTAAAGCCAAGGAAGGCAAATGAAGCCCAAAGGGTTGTGCAAATCAGTATAAATAGGCGCAATCTGCCGATTTCGCAAAATTGGAAAAGAAAATCGGCAAAAAATGATAAGTCTTGAAAGGCGGTAAATGACGCTGAAAAAATTTATTTACCGTTTTTGAGCCTTTTTAGTTCGAATTTTCAGTAAATTTTTACTTACGCCCATAGTCTGAATATGTTATAATTGAAATAGGCGTGAAGTTCGGACAAAAGGTTCATTTGGCACGGGAAAGGCCATCATGTCATCTCTAGGAAAATCGCGTGAAATATGGCGTGCGGGCATAAGCCCCTTAAGTCGAAGAGCCTGTTCATTAGAGCCTATCCGTAAAAAACAGGACAAGTTTATTATCTAATTGCGCTTTATTTACGGATAAGCTCTTAATATGGGAACAAACAATCACTGCCTGGAGCAACCTTTAGAAACTTGTCGGTTTTTGCGTAAAGGCATATGCTGTGATTGAATCTAAATGAAAATACAAAGCAGGTGATAATATGGCGGGCCTTAGCCGCTGCTCCAATTTCAAGCTGCTGTCGCTTCCTGATTGCACAGGGCTTTTGGATAATGAAAAATGCAAATGGCTAAATATAGATTCATGCCCGGGTGAAGGATGCTCTTTCTTCAAGAGCACAGACAGTTTGGAAAAGGCGCAGGAGCGTTTGAGATCCTTGGACGAGCAGACGCAGGATCGCATTGCGCAAAAATACTACAATGGGCTCAGGCCGTGGATTAGGGCGGCGAAGTCGTGGGGTTGAAACGCATTTTCAATGTTAAAGAAACCCCGGGGCGAAGACAAGCTTTGCCCCTAAGCTCTTCTAAATATATGGTGAAGAAATGAGATACATATGCTCGAAAGAATAGAACAAATGCCATCGGGCAGCCTCGCTTCCGGGTTGCTTGTCAAATCCCGAACTTCACGTCAGGGGCTGCCCCTCAATTTTTCTGGCGCACAAATGCCGACATAATCGACTCGCCGCTTAACGACCCAAAGGGCGTTTTAAGCTGGATCTTGAACCCAAGTTTGAATAGCTCCTATTTTGAAGTTCCGTGCAGTTTTGTCAAGTGTTTTTTCTAACACAGAAATTATATCGCAAAGCTCCATTTAAATCTAGCAAGGATTTACGTACAAAAAAACGCCCTGTAAGGATGATTTATCAAAGCCTTGCAGGGCGTGTTCCGCGCCGCGCCCTTCGCCGCCAGCAGTTCGTCCGCGCAGAGCCGCATGGCGGAGACCGCCGCCAGCGCGCCCGTATTCGGAGCACGCCGCGAACTGCGCCCCGCCGTCCTCCATCGCCATAAACGCGTCCGCAAGGGCCTCGCAGACCTAAGTTGGTGAAACCCTTGTAGCGTCAAGGTCTTCTTAACTTAGTCCTATTATAACTGAGTCATTAACAGCAATGAATCTAATGTCGTTGTCAGGAAAGAAAATTTCGATGCAGCAAGCCGCCATCGCGTTGTTTCTGCCAAGCCGACTGAGGTCTTTGCAAAGGATAGTACCAACCCTGCCATCTTCGATGTCCTCAATCATTCTTTGGAAATCTGGTCTCTCGAAAGTTGTATCGGAAATTCCGTCATCGGAATGTGTATCGCGCGCCCCGTTTCCAGCCAGCATCTTGGGGGAGTATCATAGTCGGCGTGCCCCGTTCCGGTTCCAATCGGGACTGCCTCACCGCCGTTGGGCGGTCGGACGCTCGCGCTCCGCTTTCGCGGGCGGTTTTGGCATTGGGGGTACGCGTTACGTTTTTGGCGCTGTTGCGTATTCGATTGTGCGAGGGGGGAATCCCGCCCGCGAGGACGGTATTTTCCCTCTAGGTGTTTATTGGACAGAGAACGGGTAAAATGAGTAGTGCATATTTCAAAAAATTTATTTGCCCGCATATTTCCGAAGCCATGGGTAGTGTTCAAGCAGAAACTCGTCCGCGAGTATCTTCGCTTTCAACGCTTCGCGCCGCGAATAAACGGACTTGCGGGACTTCAGTTTCAGCTCTGCGGCTATACCCTCGTCTTTCATACCGCTTTCCGCTAACGCCATAAGCAAATGCTCCGCGTCAGACAGGGAACCCAAAAATTCGACGAGAACACTATGCTTGTCCTTGCGCTCAAGCGTTTCGTGGGGGCTTCCAATGTCTGAAACAACGCCCTCACGCTCCGCGTTGTCCTCTTTACCGTCCATATCGCGCTTTGCTATAAACAGCGGGACTGAACGGCTGTCAAAGTCAGGGCAGTTCTAGCAGTCACCGTCCCACTCGCAATCTTTCGTGCCTTTAGCCATACAGCCGTAAATATAAGCGTCGTTGCGTTCTTTCCGCTTGCGTTCGCGGTCAAATTTCAAACCGCGTTCTTTGCCCTCCGGAGTCGCGGCAAGACGAATTACATAGGCGCGGTCATCGGTATCGTCCCATTCCCAACGTTGCAGCGTGTGGTCGGGGTCGCCGGGGTCGAACCTAAAACAGTCCTCGCGGGTCGTGAGAACTTTTGTCCCGTCGTTCAATTCGCGGTGGTAGGTTTTGTAGCTGTGCTTCATAAAGTGCTTGCGCATAATTGATCCCTCCGTTTGATTTTTGAAGTCCTATATAAAATCTCAAACGGAAAAGGCGGCGCACGGGCGTTTGGGGTATGTAGGGCGTTGCTCGTCGGCTTGTCCTCCTGATGAAAAAATAATCGGGTAGGAGGGGGCGGCTAACCCCCGACCTCCCACACCACCGTGCGTACCGTTCGGTACACGGCGGTTGAATCAGAATGAATGTACAGCTTGATGCCGATCAGCCAGACTTTTGA
>JAISZB010000200.1 GCA_031269465.1 Clostridiales bacterium
TGGCTGGCGCCATCGCCAAGCAGGATGAATCTATGCTTTATATGCAAGATGGGATTCAGGCAGTATTTTGAACCGGCAAATCCCAGCATTCCATAAATCGCAGGCGGAGCTTCTAAAAATTCCTGCTAGACTGCAATAATATAGTGGATCAATATTGAGTTCTCTTATAATTGAAGCCGATCCTCCGGAATCCGAAGCTGCAACGGCGCAGGCAACAAAAACTGCAAAGCATCCAAAGATAGCTTTGCGGCTGAAGCAATCTCGAAATTCATGAAGAGCATCGCTTATAAAGTCCAGCGTCATCCGATTCCAGGCTCGACGAATCCATCCGGGAGCCGGCGCCGTCGCTTGCCTAGCCGACCCTCCTTAATAATATTCCCCATATTATGCATATCGGGAATATTATTAAGGAAAACAGGCAGAAATTCAAAAGTTTTATACATTGACTAAATTGGATGTAATATACCATTATTTGTAAATAAACTCCTGACGTCAAGTTCTTTATTGGTTTTGAGAAAATACCCGAAGCAAATTGCTATTAGAATTGAAATTGGCAGAAAAAAGGCAATCATATAGGAAAGCAGATACTTCAGCATCAGTTTAGGCCGAAACCAACGCACAACTCCCTCTTCCTTCAGTTGAGGCTAGATCGCGTCAAACACAAGATAAAACCGGCTTTTGATTTGTTGAAGTCGAAAACGCAAATTGAAAGACGCTAAAAGGCACCCTCTTATATTTTAATTTTCTCCTTATTCCCGCTTATTATTATTTCCGCCGGCCTGTCCCAGGTAAAGCTGATCTTTGCCAAGCTTCGCGAAGGCCGCCGCAAAAGCGTTGTTTGCAGGAGCTTCTTTCTCCTGCCTGCGCATGAACTCTTCCAAGTCGCGTTTATTCATCTTATTGGAAGTTTCCTCCATTCGCTTTATGAAGGCTTCATTCTTTTCGCGATAGCCGCAGACGCAGGCATAGAATTTTTTCTCTCCGGATCCTATCATTTCAAGCCTTTTGTGGCACTGAGGACAACGCGCGTTTGTAATAAGCGAAACATTCTGCCTGTATCCGCACTCCCTGTCCGCGCATACGAGCATTCTGCCTTTCTTTCCGTTGACATCGAGAAGGAACTTCCCGCAACTGGGGCATCTTTCGCGCGTCACATTGTCGTGAACGAATACTTCAGAGCTGGATTTTATGTCTCCAATAATTGAACGGGTATATTCTTTTATTTCTTTTAAGAAAGAGTCTATGGGCTCCGACCCTTGGGCGATGCGCGAAAGGCGCTTCTCCCACTGCGCTGTAAGGACAGGCGACGCCAACTCTTGAGGGGCTAGCTTCAGGAGCTGGCGACCCTTTTTCGTTATGAAAATGTCCTGTCCTCGCTTCTCAATGACAAATGAGCTGAATAGCTTTTCTATAATATCCGCTCTTGTAGCAACTGTTCCTATCCCGCCGGTTTCGTCCATCGTCTTCAGCAGATCCTTGCTTGCCGATTCCATGTACTTTGCCGGGTTTTCCATTGTGGTTATAAGCGTCGCCTCAGTGAAATAAGAAGGAGGGGCAGTTTTGTCCGAAGCCTTCGACAGCTTGAGATCTTTTACTATTTCCCCCTTCGCAAAATCCGGAAGGCTTTGGGAGTCCTCTTCCTCCGGCTTCTCAACTGACAAAGCGTTTTCGTAGACTTCCCTGAAGCCCAGCGTTTTGATTTTCCTGCCCTTCGCGCGGAAGATCTCCCTGTCGGATCCTTTATGCTGCTTAGACGCCGCTTCTACAGCAATCGCAATTTCCGTCTGCTCATATTCGCATGGAGGAAAAAGCGCAGCTAGAAACCTCCTGGCCACGAGCTCATAGATCCTTCTCTCCCTATCAGACATCTTTTCAAGCGATGGAGACTGCTCAGTAGGGATTATGGCATGATGATCAGTTACTTTCTTGTCGTCTATATAGAAAGCGGACGCGGAGAATTTCGCTCCGGACAATTTTCCGCATAGCTTCCTAAAGGCCGGAATGGCGCAAGCCCTCACCCTTTCCGCAAGCGTCCCGACTATGTCTGCCGACAAGTACTGGGAGTCCGTCCTGGGATACGTCAAAACCTTATGGGTTTCATAAAGGCTCTGAACTATTGAGAGAGTGTCTTTTACGGAATACCCGTACATTTTATTCGCGTCTGACTGGAGTCTGGTGAGATCATACAGAAGAGGCGCGTAGATTTTCTTTTCAGACCTTGCAACATCAATAACCCTGGCGCCTTTGCCTTCCATGCTCTTTAATATTTCATCGCAAAGCGCCTCGTCATATATGCGGCCTCCGCCTTCTTTTATCAGGGCGGCATACTGGGAAGATGAAGAATCCCAAGAGAACGAGACTTCCTTCGCCTTTGCGCGGATGAGATAAAAGGTTCTAGGCTTGAAATTTCTGATTTCGTCCTCCCTTTTGGCAACCATCGAGAGCGTTGGCGTCTGAACCCGCCCGCAAGATAGCTGGGCGTTATGCTTGGCAGTCAGCGCCCTGGTCGCGTTTATGCCGACGATCCAATCGGCGTGGGCTCTTGCGACGGCGGATTTGAAGAGGTTTTCATACTCCTTTCCAGATTTCAGCCTGCTAAATCCTTCTCTTATAGCCTTGTCAGTAACAGATGATATCCAAAGCCTTTCAACGGGCTTTTTCACATGGGTCTTCTCCAATATCCACCTGGCGACCAGTTCGCCCTCCCTGCCGGCGTCCGTTGCAATAATAATCTTCGCTACATCCCCGCGAACCAAGAGCTGCTTCACCACATTGTACTGCTTGCTTGTCTTCCCAATGACCTCGAGTTTCATGCTCTCCGGTATAATAGGCAAATCGTTCATATCCCATTTCTCATACTTTTTATCATACTGCTCGGGTTCGGCCAGGCTTACCAGATGCCCCAAAGCCCATGTGACGACATATGCCGGCCCTTCCATGAAGCCGCCGCCTCCAGAGGCGCATCCCAGAACCCTGGCTATATCCTTGCCCACCGACGGCTTTTCAGCCAGCACTAGAGTCTTTGCCATATGCAACATCCCATTCCGTGGTTTTAGGAATAGTATACCATTAATTCGCAGAAAAAAACAGCTCTGCAAAGCAGGAACATTTGACCGCGAATCGGTATATAAGCATACGCGCTCAGCAGTTTGAATTCAACGCCTTTTTATGCGGACAGCCATGTCGCTTCCTAGTTCCAATTCACGCAGTGAATCCCTGGATACAGCCCATTCCTGCCCATCCTCAATCTCAAAGGCCGGCACAAAATCTAAAGAAGCGAAATAAAGGCTAATTTTGGGAACGTATAAGTCTTCTTGCGTATCCGTGTAGAATGTGGCTTCAAATTCTCCCGAACTTTTTATCTCGGTGAATGGATTGCGCAGAGACGGCTTGGTGAAGCTGAGTCCCTCCTCCGTTTCAATTACGGTTATAATCCTGTATTTTTCCGGATCGGCGCAGCGAAGCGTTCCCTTGACAATCCCGCTCGACCCTAGATCAGGCACTTGCGAGAGCTCCAAGGAAAGGCTGTCAGACGCCTTTATAACCTCCAATTCATAGTTTTCGGATATTTCCTGAGGTTCAGGAGTTTCAAGCGGCTTAGGAGGAAGCGCCTCAGGCGACTCAGCCACCTGGGGCGCCTCAGGCGCCTGGGGCGCTTCCTCTTCCCTGAATCCGTTCCCATCCGCTGGATCCGCTCCAGCTTCAGCCGTCGAAGCGTCGCTTGCAACTTCATCAGGATTTACTGCAGGATTCGAATCTGACCTTTCTTTGACTTCTTGAACTTCCGCAACAACCTTCACCACTATCTCCTTTTCATCTGAGAGCGCGAAATACAGCAGCGCAAAAAGAAGAATGGCGAACAACGCAAAAATCAAAATAGCAATCAGCAAAATGCTTTTTTTCATATACAACCCTCCATTTGCATTCTGCATATATAAGATTAAATATCGCAATCGCAGCTCATTTTCCAGCGCTGTTATCTTTATGAATGGATATTTTCTTAAAGCTAAAAATAAGTGCCATGATTCTATAGGCGAGGATCGATTCTCATATGAACTGACTATTTTTTTGATCCTGACTGTACAGCGAGCGCGAAATGCCGACATCAATCGCGCTTTGAAAGCGGATGATAAAGCTTCAAATCAGGAGTATTCAGCAACTATGCTGATTTTCATTGAAAATCAGCATAGTTGCCGTAATGGCTGAAGGTTAATCAAAGATGAGTTCATTGACATCAAATCGCTATAGCTGTATTACAAAGCATTGACATGAAAATGTTTTCAGGTTAGAGTATTTTCAGAATTAATTAAAGATAGACAGCACGCACCTTTAAGCGCTGTTTAAAACTTACATGGGAAAAGAGGGGCGAAAACATTATGCATATTTCAGCTGCACTTGCAATCGCATTTTTCTTGGCATTTTTGGCCATCTGCTTGATAGACAGGTCAAGCCTGATGGCGGGAGCATTCTTTGACATTTTCATCGTCTCTTCATCGCTGTCTTTTTTCATTTACTCGATGGAAAGAGGCAACTGGTTTTTCAGGTTGGCAAGCATCCTATTAATCATGCTTTTTGTTTTCTTAACTCTGTACGGGATTTACATCATGATAGCCTTGCTGTTTCTCAATGCCAAAATCGTATTTGAAAGGGAGCGGCGCAATTTGGCGAACAGCCTGTCTCTCATCGCCGCGTTTGCTCTCCTCGCCTTTGCGATGACATCCACAATTATGCATACTTCCAATACTCCGGGCATAGTCAGGCATATATGGGGGGGCATATCCTGCCTCGCTTTTTTTTACCTGGCGCATGCAGGCGTATTTCTCACGAACTTGGCCTTATGTTGCATAACATCTCCAAAAAAGAACAAAGACTATATAATCGTGTTGGGATGCGGATTGATAAAAGGCAAAGTTTCAAAGCTTTTGTCCAACAGGGTTGGAAAGGCGATGGATTTCGGCTTAAAGCAATCTAAAAAAACTGGTAAAATCCCGATTCTAATCATGTCTGGAGGCCAAGGGCCAAACGAGTCTGTCTCGGAAGCGGAAGCCATGAAAGCCTGCGCCATTGAAAACGGCTATGACTCCGATTCAATCTTGGTTGAGAATAAATCCAGAAACACTTTGGAAAACATGCGTTTTTCCAAATCCATAATGGACGGGAGAGCCTGCGGAAAAAAGTATTCATGCATATTCTGCACAAGCAGCTTCCACTTGCTCCGATCGGCCATATACGCCAGAAAGGCAGGCATGAAGATTAGCGGGATAGGAGCTAAGACCGCATGGTATTACTTGCCAAACGCTATAATGCGTGAAAACATAGCTTTTATTTTCATGCATAAGAAATTGTTCATAGCTGCAGCTATGGCGCTCTTCGCCTTTGGAACGGCATTTCCGAGCATTCCTCTGTTTTTTTCGGAATTGTTCTTTGCAACGGGGATGCCGCTGTGAATTGACTCGCGCAGGTGAAGTTCAGAACAGGAGTATGATTATGTAATTTTGCCAGATTTGCCATTTCAGCAAAAAAAGGAGTTCCGCTTGAAATCAGGCGAGACTCCTTTTTGCTCTCTCTAAACCTAAGCTTTTGCGCGCTTTCACTTTCAGTGACGCCATATTCCCTTCGATGCCTGGCTGCATGTGGATTAGCGGCTTGTTCTCGCTTAAAGGCCCGCCAACTGCGCAATCCTTAATCATGGATGATCAATGCTTTTCCAATGCTTGAGCCGTCAGCTTGTTGAAAAGCTCTTCATTGGACAAATGCCTGGTTTTGCTGCTTAGAAGCATTATCCGCCTCTCAGCGGCAGAGGAAAGCTCTCTTTCCCAATTGGAGAATCCAGCGTCATTTGTGGCGCGAAGCCAGCATGCCAGCGCATCCATCACATCAAAGGACAACTGGGCGTTGGTGAGGCAGTCGCCATTGTAGTAGCCCTTCCACTTCCCGGACTCAGAGCGGCTGAGGGCTTCAAGGCTCGCCTTGTAGGCGTTTCTTGCGGCGTATGCCAAGCAAAAGGCTTCAGAGGGGCGGGCGGGCAAAGCTTTGAAGCTTTGGCAGAAAGCCTTTGTTGCCTTTGCGCCATCCCTGTGCAATTGGGCTTGAAGGCCTAGATTCAAGTCCAGAAGAGTTCTGGCGTTGACATCGAGAGCAGGCTTCAGAGCTTGGCATTTGGCAAGAAGGGATTCCCATTTTGGGAGGCTCGCTTCTGCCAGCTCAAGGAGGCGCTCCACTTGCTCATTTAAGGAAACTTTTCCTGTGAGCCATAGCAGGCTCTCCACAGTTTCGATCTTTTTTCCCATCCATTTGCAAGCCAGCTCCCTGGCGGGATGATGCCAGAGCTGCTCCCCGGCCTTTTCATCTTCGTGAGGCCCGTATTGGACTGTGCAATTGGCATACTCTTCAAGCAATAAAGAAACCGCGTCATTCCTGTAGTATTTCCTCGAATGGCTCATGCGTAGCTCTGCCGCGATGGCTTTGCCATCCCTCCACAGATGGGAGACAAGATCTAGGGTGCAGATATGGGGCTTGATGCTTCCAGAGTTCACAATCAAGAACTCACAAGCTCCCGCCGAGAATGCCTTTTCCAGCTCACTGGCGAGAAACTCTGCGGAGTTCGGGGACATTGTCAGGTGGTTAGAGGCTTGGAGGTCATGGAAGGAGCAGTGGAAGTAGACTCCATGGGGGCCCTTTTCATTGGGGGCGGGCAGTGACGGGATCCTGGGGCTGTGGTTTCCTTGGCGCCTTGACACCATCTTTCCGTATCCATTGTCTGCCCAAACCTTGATGGCGTCTCTGGGAAGCTCTAAAAAGCCGCTTCTATAGAGTTCTGCAACCTCTCCGTAGATGTTCACGCAATATGTGGGATTTTCCAAGCTCTTCTCAAGTAGGGCCACTTGCCTTTCCATTATCTGGCCAATCAGCTTCCCGCATTCAGCTGTCGTGGTAAACCTGGGATCATCAGCCCAGAAAGGCCGATCACCCTGGCCTCTGAATCCAAGTCCCCAGATGGTTTCCGTTCCAGCCTGGGCTAAGACGGCCTCTTCCCAAAGGGACTCGAAGAGGCTGGGGTTTGACGTGTAGGAGGCTTCCTCATCCGGGTAAGCTCTGGCAAACATTTCCGCTCCAAGGGGCTCGGCATGGTGATGTGTGACGCGAAGGCCCATGGATGATGCAAGCGCCCGGTTTTTCTTGCTGTTCTCATCGGTTCCGGGGATAACCATGTTGCCGCCGCATCTAAGGAGGGCCTCAAAGGCCATCTCCCAATGCAACCGGGTTTCATCGGGATCTTCGGTCCAGTTGTCTATGAGAACCTCGTCATTGATGAACCAGCCCCTATGCTTGACGGCATAGACGGGGGATTTTGCAAAGCCTTCCTGGACAAGGATTCGGCGCTTCTTATCAAAGGCCTGATCATTCCAATACCAAAATGGCAAAACCCCCAGGAAGCTTTCGCTCAGATACAGCAAGGCGTAAACGCAGCCAAGTTTTCCTCCGCACAACACTTCCATTTCCTCTTTGGAAACCGAGAGTTGCCATTCTTCCGGGCGCAAGGATTTGTCAAGCCTTGCGCAGATGGTGCTTGAGGCTTCATTAGTGGGGAGAAGAACCGCTTTCATGTCTCTAAGAAGAATTGAGATCGCTTTTTCGCCAGGACTTCCAAATTCGTCTTTGAGTATTATTTTGGTGTTCAAAGTAAACGAGAAGCTCATGGCTCACCCCTTCATGCCTGTGGTTGCGATGCCTTCGACCAGGTATTTCTGGAACAGGATGAACACTAGGACAACTGGCGCTAGGGAGACTGCTGACATAGCGAACATCCCCCCGTAGTTGCTGTATGAATTGGGGTCGGTGAACAGGTTGAGGGCTAGCGGCATCGTGAACTTGCCTGGGTTGTTCATGAATATCAGGGGCTGGAAGAAATCCTGCCAGATCCAGTAGAAGCTGAAGATGGATGAGGTCGCTATCGCCGGGGCGATCAAAGGCAAATGGATTTTTATCAAAGTCATCACCTTTGAGCACCCGTCTATCTCCGCAGCTTCATCGAGCTCTATGGGAAGCCCTCTGAAGAACTGCACCATCAGGAAGATGAAGAAGGCATTTCCGAAAAACCAAGGCGCCACAAGGGCTATGAGGGTGTTTATCACACCGATGCTCCTGAAGATGATGTATTGGGGAACAACCATCACTTGCCCCGGAATCATGAGTGTGACCATGACGCAGGCGAACCAGAAGGATGAGAAGCGGAACCTTATCCGCGAGAACGTATAGGCGGCCATGAGCGAAGAGACCACGCACCCAAGGGTTCCAACCACGGCCACAATGAGGGAGTTGCCCAGGAAAACCCCAAAACTGTATCCTGAAATGCCTTTCCAGCCGGAAGAGTAGTTTGATGCCGCATCCCACACCTTTGGAATGAGTGAAAAGGAGTTTATGAATATCTCGCTGTTTGACTTGAAAGAGCTTGCCAAAAGCCAAAGCAGGGGGTATATCATCAAAAATCCCAAGACTATTGAAACAATGTGAAAAAGCAGGGAAGATATGAGCTTCCTGGACTTCAAGCCAAGCATAGGCTTAGTCTCAATGTGAGGCATCAGTTCATTCCTCCCTTGGATTCGTAATGCACCCAGCCGTTTTGGGTTTTAAAAAGGACGGCGGTGAAAACGCTAATGATAATGACTAGAATCCAAGCCATTGCGCTGGAGTAGCCCATGTCGAAGTAGTTGAAGGCTCGCCTGTACAAGTATAGTACATAGAACAGCGTCCTGTCCAGCGGGCCGCCATCAGTAACCACATAGCTTTCAGTGAAAGCCCTAAACGCGTTTATAACCTGGAGTATCAGGTTGAAAAAGAGGGTGGGGGTGAGCATCGGGATGGTAATATTTACAAAAGAACCCCAGAATCTGGCCCCGTCAATCTTCGCCGACTCGTATAGGGACATGGGTATCTGCTTCAATGATGACAGGAAGATGAGCATAGAGGATCCAAACTGCCAAACCCCTAGGAGCACCAAGGAGTATATGGCGGTGTTGGGGTTTCCAAGCAATGAGGTTTTCTGGGATATTCCAACTGCCGCGAGAAGGGACATCAGCACCCCTCCGTTTCCGAACATCTGCTTCCATACGATTGAAACAGCTATGCTTCCTCCGATTATGGAGGGTATGTAATAAAATGTCCTGTAGATGCTCAGGCCCCTGTGGCTGGTGTTGAGCAGCATTGCAATGGCAAGGGCGAAAGCCAGGCGCAGCGGCACCAATGCAAAGACATAGGTGAACGTCACGCCTAAGGCTTTCCAAAACGTTTTGTCCTGCGTGAACATGCGGACATAGTTGCCGACGCCTATAAACTTCGGAGCGCTGAGCATGTTGAAGTTTGTGAAGGATAAATAAAGGGAGACCAGCATGGGCAGCAGATGCATTAGAATAAAGCCGAAAAGCCATGGCGACAGCAGGATGTATCCCAGCCCGTTGGAGTAGCCCCTTCTTTTTTTGTGTTTCAAGCGCATCACCTTGCCCTGTTTTAGTCAGTGATATACCGATCCCTGTTTTAATCAGTGATATACCGATTTTCAATCAATGTTCCTTTTTTGGAGCTTGACTA
Source organism: Clostridiales bacterium (assembly GCA_031269465.1). Taxonomy (GTDB): domain Bacteria; phylum Bacillota; class Clostridia; order Lachnospirales; family WQUN01; genus JAISWZ01. Next base: position 9,589 of record JAISZB010000200.1, read on the forward strand.
TCCATTGAGCATTGCGAAATGCCGATATCGGCATTTCGCACCCACTGTATAATCAAGCTCCAAAAAAGGCAGTTTTATTTGAAAAGCAGTAAAGTAATCAGTATATATTGCGGCGCAAGTATTTGCGCCCGTTCATCCATTATTGAGCTTTTTATCCGCCTTTATCAGTTTCTTGCGCTTTCATTATCAGTTTGGCTCAAAAAAACATATACCGACTATCATGAAATGTTCCTTTCTTGGGCTTGATTATCGATTGAGCGGTGCGAAATGCCGATATCAATCGCGCTAGCGGTATAATCAAGCTCTAAAAAAGGCAGTTTAGTACGAAAATCAGTATAGCTAATTGTTTCTGGCCAATATGGCCTCAGCTTCCGCACGGAAGGAAGAGGCTGCCGCTTCCGGTGTTGTCTGCCCATACAAAACCTGATCGATTGTGTCAATGAGGAGTTTGTTTATCTCGCTGATTCCTTGGGGTTCCGGAGGAGAAGCGGCTGCGGAGTGGGGCATGACGACATCAACATAGTCGAACATCTCCTGTTGCTTCACATTGAGCGAAGGCTTCATGTAGGCGCGTATGGCAGATGACACTGGAACGCCGCGCTCAGCCATTATGACTTTATTCGCCTCTTCAGAGTTGACGAACCAGTTGATGAACTTTACAGCCTCATCTTTGAGCTTTGAGGTTTCCGCCACAGAGAAGAACATTCCAGGCTTGATCCAAAGGGCTTTGTTGCCGTTTGAGGCGTAGGGTGGCACTGCGAGCGTGATGTCCGGGTTTGTGGCGGAGGCAATGACCGCAAAATTGTTCCATTCTGGCGTAAACGCTGCGTCTCCTGTGGCTACAGGGCTTGCCTCCTTGCCCAGTGCGCTTATCTGCGTCCACTGATCCGGGTTGGGGGCTGCGCCTGCGTCAGCCAATGTCTTGTAAAGTTGGGCGAATCCTGCGAACACTGCGTCATCGCTGTATCCCAGGCTCTTACCGTCAGCGGAGAACAGAGGGCTTCCAGATTGGCGCACCCAGTAGTTCAGAAGGTTCGTGTCTATAGGATTGCTAGAGAATCCATACTTGCCGGTCTTTTCCTTGACTTGGAGGCAAGCGGCCACAAAATCGTCCCATGTCCAAGACGCGTCAGGCTCAGCGACTCCAGCTTCAGCAAGGACTGCAGGATTGAATGGGAAGGCGAAGATGGAGCTGGATAGAACCATGCCGGCAAGCTTGCCGTCCACATAGCCTGAACCGTACAGGTTCTCATCCACGTTAGCTAAATCCAGCGCTCCGCTGTCCGCGTAAGGCTGCAGATCCGCCAGGGTGTTGTTCTTCGCGTAGGTGGCTATGTAGAGGTAGTCCATCTGGATGATGTCCGGAAGTGCGCCGCTTGCCGCTTGGGTTGATAGCTTGTCGAAGTATCCGTCCCAGCCGCTGGGCGTGGCTTCAAAGCTGACTCCGGGATTCGCTGCGCCATACTCATCCAGCAGCACCTGTGTGTAGTCGTGCCTTGTCTGCGAACCCCACCAGGTGATTGTGAGTTTGGCTTCAGCTGGCGTGGGTTCCTCCACAGCTGGAGGCTCTGTTGCTGGGGTTTGAGTTTCCTGTACCGCTGGGGCGCTTGATGCTGGCGCTTGAGTTGCGGCAGGGCTTCCTGCGCAAGCGGCAAGCCAGACAACCATCAATGTTGCAAGAATAAAACTTAGCAGTCGTTTCATTGGGTTCAACTCCTTTTGGATTTAGAGGCTGCAATTGCCTTTAGGAGATTATCAAAAAAGCTCAATAGCATATATTTCAGCCTTGGAAGTACAAGGGAATCTTCCAAGGCGCTGGTAGAGGTAAATGGCGCGCAACAACTGGTTCATGCGGCATGGCCATGAAAGCGAATCTGCACTCTCCTTTTATTCCTACCTGCTTTTTATACCGCTTTTCATCAAATGTTCCTTTTTTGGAGCTTGACTGTCCATTGAATGGTGCGAAATGCCGAAATCGGCATTTCGTAATCGCTGTGTAATCAAGCTCCAAAAAAGGTAATTTTATATGAAAAGCAAAGCCTGGCGTTTCGCTTTAGAAAAGGCAATCGCGAAAGAGCATTATTCATGATCATTCGGCTTAAGCTGCGCGATGTAGGCAGACGGGGTGAGTCCTGTATATTTCTTGAAGATTTGGCTGAAGTACCGGGGATTGTTGCCGCATCCGACAAGCTCCGCGACATCTGAGATCCTGCTGACCCCGTAGGCTGAGAGAAGCTCCTTTGCCCGCTCCATGCGGATTCGGTTGAGGTAGCTTGAGAATTTCTCCCCGGTTTCTGTGACAAAGAGCCTGCTCAAGTGATCGGCGTTCATGTAAAGGCGGTTCGCCGCCAGCCATTTGAGGCTGATGTTGCCGTCCGCTATGTGGCTTTCAATGTATTCCTTGACTTTCCCCACAGCGGTTGAATCAGATTGCTTCGGGAAGAGAAGATCCATGGCCATGGATTCTATGCCTTTGCGGAGTCCGCTGAAATCCTGCTCCGTGTAAATGGAGTCGAAGGCTCCGCGCCAATTCCAGCTGGAGCTCTTTTTCTGGTGGAGGCGGGACAAAAGCTCCGCGCCGTAGACCCGCAACTGCTCAATGTCATGCATGCCATCAAGAAAGGATTCGATGGCTTCTCTGGCAAAGCTGTCCCGCTCGCATAAGATGAGCCTGTCGGCGGCCTTATTGATTGGCCCTAAGGAGAATGATTGCCTGGGCTGGGAGGCCTCAAGCTTGAGCTTGAATAGAGCTGCGCTCTCCATGCAATCCTTCTTGGCTTTTTCCACTGTCTCTACAAGCTGGCTGCTGTTGATAGGCTTTAGCAGGTAGTACTTGACGCTGTGCTGCATAGCAGTCTTTGCCGCTTCGAAGTCCTTGTAGCCAGTCAAGATGATGATTTGGATGTCATGATCCGCCAGCCTGATCTTCTCAATGAGCTTAAGCCCGTTGAGGCCTGGCATCCGAATGTCTGTGAGCACAATGTCGGGGCAGGTGTCGATGATTGCGTCAAGGGCATCCACTCCATTCTTGCAGATGGCTGATATCTTTACTCCAATGCTGTTCCAGTCAATCAATTTTGCGATGGACTCGCAAATGATCGCCTCATCATCAGCTATGACCATCTTAAGCATCATGAGTCTCCTTTGTAGGAATAGGGAACCAGCAGCCTCACTGTTACCCGGTCAGGCTGGCACTTGAAGCTCAAGCCGTACCTTTGCCCAAATATCAGCTTGACTCTTTCATCAATGCTCAACAGGCCGATTCCATGCCCCATTGCAATCGTTTCCTTGCTTCTTAGCTTATCCAAGATGTTCTCATCTATCTCCGACCCTGTGTTCTCAATTGAGATAAGCGCGTCTTCGGTGAGCTTTTCCGCTGTTATGGCTATTTTACAGCCTTCGAGGCTTTCCTCCATGGAGTAGGTTATCGCGTTTTCAACAAGGGGCTGAAGGGAGAGCCTTGGTATGAGAACGGCTTTCACCCCTTCCTCTATGTCGAACACAACCTCAAGCATATCGCCGTATCGTATCTTTTGGATCTTCAAATAGCTTTCAAGAACTGAAATCTCATCGGAAAGGGTGACAAGGCCGTCATCCTGCCTATCCAGGTTTCCCCTCAAAAATCCCCCAAGCGACTCTACCATCACCCTTATGTTCTCCTCGCCGCTTCGCTTGGCGAACCAGTTTATAGACTCCAGGGTGTTGAAGAGGAAGTGCGGGTTGATCTGCTGCTGCAAAAGCTTCAAGCGTGTTTGGGCGATAGTCAGCTGCTTCACGTAGCTCTCGTCTATCATCTTCTTGAATTCAAGCGTCATCTCGTCAAAATAGCGGTTAAGCAGGCCCAATTCATCTCCAGAGAGTTTGGGCTGAGTCGTTGCGACTTCAAAGCGCCCCTGCTTGAGCCTGTCCATTTTTTCAATCAGCATCTGGAACCTGCCATTGATGCTTTGGGACACAATGCCTGTGATAACTAGAGAGATGGCTATCCCACCCAGCATCATGGCCATTGTCAGAAACTCAGTCAACAGCATGGGCTTGTATATGGAGTCGTAGGAAACCCCCACAGTTATGTCCCATGTGGGGGAGACATCATAAAGCCTGCTGCCTGTGAAGAACATTTCCTTGCCATTCACGCGCTTGATTGAATAGCTTTTTCCCTCGCTAGCGAGAAAAGCCTCCCAGTCCCCATCTTCGGGATAGATGCGGTTTCCCCTGTAGTCTGATATCATAAACAGGTTTGAGCTCAAGAAATAAGAGGGTGATATCTTATTCACAATGCTTTCAAGATCCACGCGGTACACGAGGTATCCCAAGCTTTTCAAAAAATAGGGATCCCCGGATTTCCTTATCTCCCTGACACAGAGGATGCTTCCGTCGCCTCTTCCGTTCTGCATCCAGGTCTCTGCTCCATACCGGTTGCGGGCTTGCTCCTTCACAGCGTCAAGCACGCTTGCTGATTCAGGGGTGGAATCCAATCCACAGGCTATGGGGCTGTCGTTGTCGATGAGAATTGTTATGCAGATGATGTCCGTGTCCAGGTAGCGGTAAAGCTCTTCTGTCACGCTGCTTCTTGCCCTGCGCCTGGCCATCAGGTCATCCTGCGTCGCAAGCGCAAAGAGGTTCGATTGAATGGATGAGCTCAAGGCGGTCTGGCTTGATAGGCTGACAAGAGTTTTTAGCCTGTCTGAGAGCTGGCTTGCCATGATAACAAGGCTTACCGCTGTCTGCCCGTACAGCAGCTCATTGAAGCGGCTCAGGCTGTACTTGTAGCCTGCGATGGAGAACCCGCCTATTATCACAGTTGCGACAGAGGTGGAAATGATTAACTTGTGCTTGAATCTAAGTGTGCATTTATTCCAAAAACCAAATTTGATTTTCATGCTTTCACCTAATAATTAATCTAGAAACAGATTCTTGGAATGATCTCATTGTACAACAGACACTAAAATATTATCAATGAGTTTTGAGGCTTTGTCTGTTTTTTATACATATCAACTAGGTTTTTTGGCACTTGATCTGCATTTGCGCTTGCCTAGCGTAGAATTGGCGGATTCTCTGCTGTCGCTGGATTGCAACGCATCTCGCCATCCGACCGGCGCTGTGGCAACGCAATATTCTACACAAGCATTGTCTCATAAAACTATGCTTCAGACAACTTCTTTTTATCTGAGGTCAGTTGAAGATTATGCTGGTCGGTCAGCAGATCTGACCCTCACGGGCTGGTCGTTCGGCATAGCCGAACCTGCTCGCCCCTACAGCCTGGAAGATACGCTCAAATTATCAATTTAGGCTTTAATGATCCAGCTCAAAACCCGTAACTACCCACAAGCTATCCGAATAAACTCAATTATGATTGCCAGATTGTCATGATGCTATCAAAAGGCATTGCTGACAATTACAAAAATAGATAAAACTTTGCTCAGCTTGCATTAACTCTTGACTTTATGAAAATTATGGTTTATTATAAAATTAGTGATCAAAAATCAAGAGATGTGATGTATGTCTTTGCAAGCTCATCTTAATAGTATGGAGTATTGCCAGAAACTCGCAGCCTGATGCCTCGACTTCGAAAAGGTCTTTTCCAAACATGGCCCAGGGGGATGCGCCTGAACTTTTCGAAAAACTGCAGTACTTCGATTTATAATTGTTGATATCTTTTATTTATGACAACTTTGAAATGCATCCGTGCTTTCATTCCTTTAGAGTTTCCGTTTTTTCAAAAGATCAGTATAGCATAACAGGCTCTCCACATGAAGAAATTTCGAATCAAAAATGCACAAAAAAGCGATATAAATGTAATATAAATTGTTTGAAATGATGAATAGCGCCCGGCGAGTCTCCACCCGGGGCGTTTTCTAAAATGCTCATAGATTCGATGGAACATGGCGAATCTTAGTGAAGCCTGCAATAATTTTTCCGTTGATTTTCCCGCGCTGTTTTGCATAATATCAACAAAATCATACGGAAAAAGGGGGATTTGGCAATGTTTAAGGAGCGCGAGGGCTGGTCCTTCAAAGTCAAGGAGGAGGCCTGCGAAGGGGTTCCCGCAGAGGCGGAGGCGCTTCCGGAGGATCCAGGCGCCGGAATCGGCGCCTATTTGGAAATCTCAGGGCGGATTGATGGCAAGGAGGGGAAAGATATCGCTCCAGTTCCCGAGCCGGTGGATCTGGCGCAAAGGCGCGCCGGCGAAATCAAGCGGGACGGCGCGGATTTCGCCGAAGCAGCGGCTGATCTTAGGAAAAAAGCCGAGGAATTGGAGGATTCAAGGCAAAAAGGGAAGGCCGGGCGCAGCCCGGCATGCATGGCCGCAATCGCCACAGCCGCCATTTTCAGGGGATGCCGCGGCTTTTCAGGCTTCGCCGCCTTCGCGAAGGCGGACGGGGCCTGGCTGGAGCGGCG
>JAISZB010000212.1 GCA_031269465.1 Clostridiales bacterium
ATGGCATGCGACATAATTACAACTGATAGCCTGCTGGAAGAATTGAGCCGCAGATTCAAGAGCTTGGAGCAGCATTCAGAGAAAAACGGCGCCGTCCTGAATTTCAAAGGAAGAAGGCCCGGCCAATCCGGCGGCAGCCGCGGCTGCCGCGGCGAAGCCGCGGGGGTTCACGAATGCATCGAGAGGACTGTCCATGCGGGGCAAACCGACGGAACCCCCATTTACTGCAGGTCCGCGCAGATAAGATTCAAACGCCCCGCCTGCGGTCGCACTTTCAATGAGGAAATCGCAGGGCTGGATTCAAGGCGCCGAATTTCCAGCGACATGGAGCGTTTTATTATGGAAAGCCTTGGCGTGCCGCTAAGGGCGAACTTTCCAGGCAGACCGGAATAAGCGTTTCTACCGTGGAGGATATTGCGAGCCAGTACTCCGAACGCATGAAAAGCGACATTATTTCAGGAAATTCACTCGCCTCTCTATGGACGGGCTGTACTCATCAAAGAGTATTGGATATTATTGGGTTCTGAACGACATAAGCCAACCCGATTGCGTGAAAAATATAATGATAGAAATAGGCAGAAAAAAAGAAGATGTAGTACTTTGTTTGCGAAAATTGAAAAATTTAGAATCTATTGAAGCAGTTTGCATAGATATGTGGGAGCCGTATAAAAACGCTATAAATACAGCTATTCCGAACGCAGATGTATGCATAGATCCCTTTCATGCAGCAGAAAATGCCTCCAAAGCCTTGAATGGCATCAGAAAATCTACTGATTTCGGCTCGAAAGAAGAAAACAAGAAGGCAAAAAAAGACTCGTATCTCTTCACAAGCTCTATTTTCAAGCTTTCCGGAGCAGAACTCTCATATTTCGAATGGCAAGACAGAAGGCAAAAACCGGCCCGTAAGAATGATCGAAAGGATGGGCTTCCACTGCGGACATAAAACATTGCAAGCTGCAATCTGCGCCCATGATGCCAGGCAAGCGAAGCTTCGCAAACATTTACATATAAATAAATCTATTAAGGAGGCTGTCGAGAATTCAGGCGAAAGAGTTGCTACTTAGCAATATTCACTAATTTACCGCATAAAAAGCTAAGTGTGATAGTTCAATATTTTGCAATGCCAAGGGGGTACTATGCCTTTTTTCAAAATTGCCCGATTAAGTTGAAAGACCCTGGTTTTTTAGTGCGAGCCATTACTTTGTTGAATTGGTGTAAGTGACTAGAAAAGGTGCCTAAAGGGATTAATAGCTTATTGCTGTTGTCTTTTCAGATATGAGATTAATTGAGGCGTTTGCCTATTGGGGCAGAAAGATATATAATGTAAGAAATGATGTGGTCGATCCAGATATTCGGGTGAATTGATTGGCTTGGCAGCTTCGGAATTTGCCTGTTGGAGGTGTGAAAATGACCTTTGTGAGCGTTGGGCAGGACATATATTTTGAGGCTATGGACAGCGCAAGCTCGCATGCCTCAAGCTGGCACGACGCGTTTGTGATCCTGTTCGTCCTGTCGGGCTTGGCGGAAATCCATTGCGGCGCAGGGCACTACTCCTTAAAAGAAGAGTCCGTAATTGCGATAAACAGGTTTAGCCTTATCAGATGCAGATCTCGGAAAACGGGCTTGTCTTGGGGATGTTCATTAATGCGTCCCTCCTCAGGTCACACCAGGATTTGCTGGGCAGAAGGAGGATTTTCTGCTGCAGCGAGAGCTTGCGGATTGGCGAGTCTGAAAGCAAGTTCGACAAGTTCGACAAGGTGCGGGCTTATGTGGCAAGGGCGTTTGAAGCCATATTCAAGGAGCGGGAGCACAACCGCATTTACGTGTACAGCCAGGCGATGGGATTGCTGTCATACTTGGACGAGCATTTCTCCGCGCCTTCCGACGACAATGAAGCCAGCAGGGACATGCAAAGGCGGCAGAGGATCCTCGAGTACATTGAAGGCCATTATTCCGAGCCGATAACGCTGGAGCAGATCTCAGCGTCGGAATACCTGTCCCCAGGTTTCTTCTCCAGGTATTTCCACAAGACTCTTGGATCAACTTTCACCCAATACCTGAAGACAGTCAAGCTTGGACACGCATATACAGAGCTATGCAACACCGGGACATCAATAACCAAAATATCACTGAACAACGGATTTGCGAACACAAATTCCTTCATCGCGGCATTCAAGGAAGCGTATGGCCTCACGCCAAGGAAATACCGCAAGCTCCATGAAGGCGGAGGTAAAAGCCCGGATTTCATAGAATACAAGGTCAGCGGAGTATTCAAGCCCTTGGCCAAGCATCTGGACGGCAGCCCAGCGGCAGGCGGAATCCCAGAAAGCGAAGCCCCTGTCCGGGTAGTCGACTTGGCTGTGGACACAAGGCGCGCCTGCGGCGCGCTCACTCAAACATGGAGAAGGCTGCTTGCCGTGGGCTGGGCGAAAGAGGCCTTGCTGGCGCCTGTCCAGGAGCAGATCCAGAGGTGCCAGGATGAGATAGGCTTCGAGTTCCTGCGCTTTCGCGGCCTCTTGGATGACGACATGATAGTATACCGGGAAGTCGAAGGCAAGCCCCATGTGGAGTTCAGCTATGTGCCGTCCGCGCTGGCGCGCGACTCCAAGGTTTCCTTCGAGCACAACTCGGTGATCAGCATTCCCAAAGACATGGACAGGCGGGCGGAGCTGATTCGGGCCTTGTTGCGACACTGGATAAACAGGTATGGCTTTGAGACGGCTGCGTCGTGGAAATATGTGATCCTTAACGGCTATCTGGTTTACCTCGGACACTTTACGATGGAGGAATACGCGGATTTGTACGAACGCACAAGGGATTGCGTGAAGGCCTTGCTCCCCGGCGCGGAGTTCGGAGGGCCAGGCTGCGACATAGGCGGTTTGGGTGTAAACCGCGATTGGGAGACGTTCTTCGAAATCTGCAGGAAGCGAGGATGCGTCCCGGACTTTGTGATTTTGCAGTGCTTCCACTCGGACTTCCATGAAAGCGCCGGAGATGTTTCAAGCGCATCCCGCACCCATGAGAAGGCGCCCCTGACATTGAGCCATAACCCTAACTACTTGAGGGACAGGTTGCGCAGCCTGGCTTGCGTCCTGCGCAAGACGGACATCCGAAACCCCCGGATATGCCTGGAGACATGGAACTCAACCATGTAGCAGAGGGATCTATGCGACGACACGGCTTTCAAGGCGGCTTTCCTCGCGAAAAACATACTGGAGAACTGCGGCGGCCTGTCGGGGATGGGCTACTGGACGCTCAGCGATTTCATGGAAGAGCTGCCGGTCAGCCAAAACCTGTTTCATGGAGGATATGGCCTCTTCACATGCAACGGCGTTCCCAAGAGCGGCTATTACGCGCTGCGCATGCTGAGGCGCCTTGGAGGAATTAGTGGCTCAGGGCGAGGGCTATGCCGTCACGGCGAAAAACGGCGCCATCCGGATTGTCGCATACCACTACTGTCATTACGACAAGCTTTACCTGGAGAAATACGCGGTTGCAATGAGCGTCGGCGAGCGCTACCATGTTTTCGTAGAGAAAATGGATCTTTGCTATCGATTCGCCCTTGAAAACATGCCTCCAGGCGAGTACGAGATCGAGTTCTACTCGGTGGGCAGAAGCGGCGGAAGCGCCTTCGACGCCTGGGTTGCCATGGGGATGCCCAGCCAGCTCAGGCCGACGCGGCTCAAGTACATGATGGACATCTCCAATCCGTTTTATTCGATTGTCCGCCAGAACACGGAAAATGGAATTCTTTCTGTAGAGATGAGCCTGAAGCCGCATCAGGTCCTCATGGCGATTGTGAGCCAGATAAAGTGACTGCTATGCTCATTTGCGCTTTTATCTCTAGTTTTCCGAGTCAAATATCCCTAAAGCCGGACATTTGACTCGGAAAAGTTAGGGCGCAAGAGTATAATGAACTCACTAAAATCTTATCAATGCAAAAAAGCCATGCCTGGCAAGATTGTCTTTGAGGACAACTTCTTGTCTTTTTCATTGTGAAGTTTGTTTCCTACTTTCAGCGCCCTTATTTCCTGCACTTGCTATGCAGAGCGAACCCTTCTCAACCAAAGCAAAGGATTTGTAAAGTTCGAAATTTTCCATGCAACGCCAATTCGCAAGAGCCGGCGTAGCCGACCAGCCTGTGTCGACGCTGGACAAAACCACCTAATACCTTTGCCACCAGAGAACCCCTGAGGTTGCGCCGCATTCAGGCAGTCTTTTTCAGCCAGGCGGATGCCCGACTCTAGGCGAGAAATCATGGAGTGTAATCAATGAATGCCTGCAATCCACGGTTTCTGAGATGCAATTCCGTGATGGGAATCAGGCAATCCGAAGCATGGCATAAAGCAATGAAAAGAGCAAGCAAATATCCTTGCAATCTAAGGTTCCGACCTGCAACCCCGAAATTTCGCTGATCTATAAACCAGCTGGTGAAAGCTCAATTCAGTTATGTCAATAGCTGCCGTTGACTTTGCCATTAGCAACTATTATACTTGAAATTGCAAAGCTATATGAATTGATAGAAGCACAGAGAAATCGCTTTTATATGTGACGGGAAAACGCATAATGCAATCTTAGAGGGGTGATTGTTTGGAAGCGGATAAGATTCTTGAACCCATGACGCTGGAGCAGTTTTACAAGTTTGTTGCTCTGCCTGAAAACTTAAATTCACGATTTGAATTCTTTAACGGCTTTGCTTACGCTATGGCTTCCCCTTCTTATATTCATAGCAAAATAGTCGGATTCATTTACAGGAAAATGAGCGATTATTTCGACGGCAAAACATGTGAGCCGATTATAGACCTAGACGTTCATTTCATAGGCTCTTTTGGCCAAACTGATATTCTGGTGCCTGACTTGTTCATAAATTGCAAACCTGAAAGAATCAATAAAAACTTCTGCCAAGGAGCGCCTGAGTTTGCGCTTGAGGTTGTGAGTCCCTCATCTTTTAAAGATGACTATTACACCAAGCAGTCCTACTACCTTAGGCATGGTGTGAAAGAATACTGGGTGGTCGATTATGAGAGAAATTGCGTAACTGTTTCAACTGCTGGTTCGATTGAAGCTCATTCATTCTCAGATGACGTAAAAGTTAGGCTTTTTGAGGGTCTTTCCATAGATTTTAATTCATTGAGAAAAATACTGACAAGAAACGATCTCTAAAAAGATTTAGTCTTCTTTAGTCTTCATTAACTAAAACGCCGTAAATCCCCTTGCCTTGGCTATGGGGATATAAGGCGGCAGAAAGGATGTGCTGCGATATTCGATTGTATAAAGCGAGAAATAAAACCCGCGGCGTCTCAGGCGGAATACCTCTCTAGGTGTTTCGGCCATTCTCGGCGGCATTGGAATTATCCCGTTGATTGCGGCAAGAGCAAAGTGCGGGCAAAATCGTATGCCGACTTGAAGCGAGAGGGTTTTGATTGGCTGTCAGAAAT
>JAISZB010000238.1 GCA_031269465.1 Clostridiales bacterium
TTGAGCGCATACTTGGCGCCGCGCCCCAGAACCCTGCGAACGACTTCTGCAGAAGCGCCATCGTTTATCATATTGCTGGCAGCGGATGGCCTAAATGCACGGCTGCCGTGTCTTCTTCCTGCAATATCAATGCTTGCGCGCCCAACTTGATTCCCTGCCATCGTGTTGATAGCGCGATAATCGACTGGCGCATAAGGCGGGAGAAGTGTTGCGAAAACGCTGGAGAAGGCCACGGTGTTAGGGCGAACATTATTAACGCAGCGTTGTAACGCGCTTTTTATCTCGGGAAGCAATTCTCCTTCCCATGGGTCGTCCGTCTTCTGCTGTATGAAGTGCAGACGATTATTCTCAAAATCAATATTGTCAAAGGTCAGCGCGGCAACGTCGCAAGCGCGGATTCCATTACGCGACATGAGCAGAGTGATTGCACAATTCCTGATTCCTGCCGGAGAGGACAAATCAAAGGAATCCTCTATGCTGCTGATTTCTCTTGGGGAATATACAGTGGGTTGGGGCATGGGATGGCGGTGGCGCGAAACGATTCCGGAGTAGTTCTGCTTTAGATAGTTGCTGTCAGCAAGGAAACGCAAAAATGGACCGATTCGTTCCCAGTATCTAATTGCCCCTAAGGCTAAAAATGCCGCTTGCACTTGCTCTCCTGTCAACTCCCGGATTTCTGTGCAGCCCAACTCCAAGAGATTCTTCAAGAATCTGCTGCAAATCCAATGCTTGCAGTCAATCGCATTTTGTCTGTTTCCATTTTCCGCGCAATTAACGAGGTATTCTTGAAGAGGACTCATAAGACCATCGGGCAGTTTGAATCTACTGGTCAAATCCGGCAATAGCGCATCCCTCCCATCAAGCCTTTGCAGCAGCCGATTGAGTTTGCCTACAATGTTTTTCGCGCGAGAGATGCGGGAAGAGCATATGCGCAGGTCATTGACACAATAGGCAGCAAACCGCTCGCCAATTTCAGGCGAGTAACCATCAAGACGATTAGTTTTCATAAAATTTGACATTGAATGGAGGATAAACCGCGCGTCTCTCATAGTGCTTTCGCTATATCGCTCTGCTTCAAGCAGTTTATATAGCCTTGTTAACAAAGTTTCAAACTAATCTGTATTGGTCTTCATACCAACACCTCCTGTATTTTTTGTGCAACGCACAATCCAAGTATACAGGGAACCCTTGGGAAATCTGTTGACAAACGGGACAATGGCGTTGCCAATCCGCATAAGCACGCAGCCCGCCTCGGCGTTGGTGACGTAGGATAACTGCTGCTCGGATATGTTCAGCAGCTTGGCAAGCTCGGCGCGGTCGCTGGCCGCTTGGTTGTTCATAACGATAAATTCGCTGTTGGACAGCATAGTCCGCGCCGTGACCGAATCCAGCAGATACTCCACATTCTGCGTTATCCCGGTCGGGTAGGCGTTACGCTTGCGGAACCGCCGCCACGCGGAGGAAAAGAACTCGCTGGAGAAGTTGTTTTCAAAGACGACATGAAACTCGTCTATAAAAACGTGCGTCCGCTTGCCTTTCTTCCAGTTTTCCGATACGCGGTTTATCATGGCGTCCGTGATAACGAGCAAGCCCATAGTTTTAAGCTGGCTCCCGAGGTTCAGAATGTCGTAAACCACCATACGGCTCTGCGTGTTGACATTTGTAGGGTGGGCGAAGATGTTCAGGCTCCCGTTGGTGAACAGTTCTAACGCTTTCGCCAGATTTTCCGCTTCTTTGTCGCGGTGGGCGCATAGTTCATCTTGCAATACCGCCAGCGTAGGCAGTTTCCCGCCCTTTTGGTAGGCTTCGTAGACGTTTTTCACGCATTTGTCGATAATGCCTTTCTCAATAACCGACAAATTTTTGTGGCGGTCAAGCTGCTCGAACAGCGACAAGATAAACTCCGATTTCTCAATTACCGGGTCGTCGGTGGAAATGGCGATAAACACGATTTCCTCTTTCGCGCCGAAGGATTTTCCCGAACCGGGAACGCCCAGCCGGAATCCGTTGGCGTTTAAGAGATTGCGCTTGTAGCAGATAATCATATTGCGGCTGATGGCGTTCACACCGTAGTAAATCCCGCCCTTGTCGGACACTTCCTGAACGCGGAACGGGATAAACACGGCCACGCTCTCGGTCGTGAGCGTTCTAAGCGCGTCAATCTTGCGGACGCCGTAGAGCAGAACGGTGTTCAGACCGTCCATTTGCTGGTGTTTGAGCGTGGCGAACCGACATAAATGCTTGCGCCCGACACTAAACAGCGTTTCCGTGTCCGCGTCAAGCTGCTCCTTGTTGTCGCCGGTCAGCACGATTGTCATAACGGCGAACATCATACGCTAGTCGCGGGTCGTGAGGTCGTCGAGAAATTCTTTTGATTCTTTCCGCTGTAGTTCCATATCGTAGGGAATTACCGCCGAAAAGTTATTGTTCGTGTTCTGCCGCCGCTGCCAGTTCGTGATATTGGTTTCCACGCCGAGTACGCGCTTCTCCACCTCCCGCACGGCTTCATCGGTAGGTATCGGGATTATATCGAGCGAAAGAATCATATTGCAGTTGAAGTCGCATAACTCCGCCACCATGCCGTCCTTAATGAAGTTGGCATAGTCCCGCAGGAACACCACGCGCCCGAATTTGTCGCCCATGCGGAAACAATCTTTTTCAAACTCGAACGTGTCCGGCACGAGAAAATCCTTGAAGCTGTGACCGTAACGCGCAGCTTGCCGGAGATTGAATTGATAGCCGCTTTCCTCGCCGTGAAAGAAGTCATGGAGGATTTGCAGTTTGTCGGCCGCGTCCAGCGCCATAGCGCGGGAACCGAGCCTGTTAAAATGCGCCGTCAAGTCCGCGCCCGTGCGGGTGAAATAGTTTCGGGCTTCCTCGATACTTTTCTTGAACACGCTGACGGTTAGATACTTCATCTGCACAAAGCCGTTCGCGCCCATAGCTTCGTCCAGTAGAATCTTGTTGTGTTCGGCGCGGTATTTGTCCATCTCGTCGCCTTTGAGCGGAATGAGGATAGCCCGCTTAAATTCCTCGCGGTCGAGCTTTTTTACTATGATTCCAAATGTGCATTTTCACATTTCACCGTCATAATGACGAAACCTCTGGCTTTTCAATCGTTAATGCGCTAAAACAGCTGCATGCTGGACAATATTGGCGCATGCCGGGGAGGGGATGCAGGCGGACGGCAAGGCCGCCCTGCGGAATAAAGCGGCATGCTTCGCCGAGTCAATCGGCTTGGACATGCCGGATTCATTGTTGAAAAACCTCGCAGCCATGCCGGCTGCCGCGGCGGCGAGGGGATTCCACGGGAAAATGGCTGGCTTCGCATTCGAAGGCGCACGCTGCAGGACAGCATATTCCAGAAGCATGCGCGGCTTCAGCGATGGCGGAAGCTTCAGCGGCGCGCTGAAAAGCTTCGCGTTGGAGGCGCCGGCCGGCATTTTTCGCATCCCGGCGGAACGACGGCCTGCGGCCGCCGGATTGCAGCGGCCTCAGTTGGCTGCGGAGATCTGCTTTCGGCCTATGAATTTTTCAATTCCGGCAATTCCGGGGGCTTGTCCGCCGCCGAGAAGGCGCGCATGGACGGCGCCGCCGAGGCTCGGATTAAAGGTGCGGAATCCAGGGAGGACAAGCTTAAAGCCGCCTGGAAAGCCGATAGCGCAGCTGCCGCGAGCCTGGATCTTGAAGTCGCGGCCACTCAGGAAAAAGTCGAATTTAGATATGAGGCCCTGTCGAAAACCGGATCGGCCCCTGAAGCCGGCGAAGGCGATCAAGGGGCTGCCTTGAAAAAGCGGCGGGCTGAAGATGATCTGCAAAATGCGGGAATCGAGCTGAAAGGCGCCAAAGAGGGGCGCAAAGCGACGAAGGCCGCAGCCGGCGAATCCAAGCGGGCTTCAGGCTCCGCGAGAAAAAGCTTGGCCGCCTTGGGGCGCGAGGCGAAAGAAGCTGAAAACTCCTTTATTAAAGCGGAAACTGCCGCAAAAGTCGGCTTTATTGAATCCGCCGCCGAAAAAATGCCGGCAGTGGAAGGCGCCGCATTCGTCCCGGCCGGCTCCTGGCGCGCCAGCAAGAGGACAGTAGATGCGCTTTCCAAGATAAATTGCATTTATATAGGAAATATGAAGGCGAACCGCAAGATCGGCAGCGGATCATCCGGCGCGAAAGGCAAGAGAATCATGGCCGGCGTCAAGCGATTTGCAAAATCCGTCAAGCTTGAGGGCGCTTGCAAGATATCAGCCGGCGGCGGAGCATGCATATGCTGTAGATATGAAGGCAGCCTGAACGGCATGAAAAATGCGGCGGCAGCCGCAGCTTGGGCTGAAGGCGGGCTCCAAGGGCAGGCGCCCAAGGCGTCCGCCCGCGCCGACGCATCAATCGAATCAAAGGGAATTTTAGGGATCTGCGGATGGAGACGGCAAATCGAAGCCCTTTTTCAAAGAGTGAAAGCGGTTGGATTCGACTCGCGTCAAGCAGGGGGCATGCAGACGATTGCGAACTGTTGGAGCCTGTCCGGCATTTTCCGCGCCGCTTGCCGCATCGGGCTCTGCGCGCAGGTGAAATTCAGCGGAGGGCTCGAAATGATGCGCGCTCAAAGCCTGGGGGAATGCGCAGAAAACACCGTCAACGGCGCAAGAAGGGGAAGCATGGAGGATGAAGGGATTATAAAGCTGTACGCAGCCTGAACGCCCGCCGCATAAGCCATTTGCGGAAGGCGGCGGGCCTGGCGGCGCAGCTTCCGCGGAAAATCCCCCCGCGCCGATTCCGCGCTGTTTTCTGCGAGACCTGGAGCATGCGCGGAAGCCGAGCCGGAGGGCGAGCCGCAAGACGCCTTTGCGGCCTTTGCGGATGATGCTGCAAAATAGAACTGAATCAGACGCGGTTCGCCATTGCATAAATGACCAAATTCTCCGCTTTTTCCGCTAAATAAAACTGTAGATACAATTTCCGCATGCATAGATCCGCCCTTTCGCCCGGCATAGGCCGGGGCCGTACTCGAATAATGGCCGATTTCGCCCGAGAATCCGCGAAGCCCGCATGGATTGGGGGGCGGTCGTTTATAGAAAGCCTCCCGGCTGTGAATTCTGGACTTAATCCGCGCATGAATTCATCGTCCCCTTCAAGAAATCCTGCTTATGAATCTCAGCGCATTCATGAAAAGCGACATCTGAGCGCTTAAAATGCCCCGATTTTGTTTACTTTTACAAATAATCTGGATAATAGTACCAATTCACACATTTCTATTTGGTGATTTTTTTGATTTTTCAAAAATGCACATTTGGAATGACTAAATGAAAAACCGCCTGTGAATAGAGATTTTCACAAACGGTTGACGATGTTCGCAATAAGCCTGTTTGCCGGTGTTTTCGCGTGTTTTTAGGATTCTTCACAATAAACACGTTAATCAGAAAGCGCAGTTAGAGGAATACGCCAAAAGCCACAGCTTCAAAAACATCTTGCATTTACAGATTACAATATTTCTGGCGCACGGTTTGTGGCAGACCGCTCCGGCTTTGCAAAGATGATGGACGAGAAAGAGAGCGGCACCATCGGCGTTTGCCTTTGCAAAGATGTTTCCAGCCTTGCAGGGATTATTTGCGTGTCGGTCTGTGCATGGAAATTATGCGGGAAAACGGTGTGCGCCTGATTGCCGTAAATAACGTGCTTGACACAATCAACGGCGAGGACTATACGACGAGCCGGAAGGAATCGGAGGAGGATGTCGCTGATGAGATCGTCGAGGCATTCGCTATCGATGAGCGAAAGAACAATGATACCGATGTCGGATTAACTCCCAAAGACTTGGGAGAATATGGCGATGATGTTTATTCTGATGAGGATGAAGCCGGACTCGAGGATGATACTGAGCTTAGCAACAGGGAATAAAGTTGATAAAAGCGCGGGAGCGCCACGAAATTCGGTGCTCCTGCGCATACTTGTTGAGTTGCAGCACTTACTGGAATATGTACTGGATCGTTTATCGTCGATTTAAAGCATCAATTAATCAACTGCAAACCCAGTCCCTATTTATATTTTTTAATTTCTTGACTAATATCTTATGCCATCTACATCCTTTGTGATCTTACTAAAGACATTATGCCATATAATCTCACATTCAGATGGTACATAAGTATGAGGACAATTTGCAGCCGAGGCATACCTAAAAACAGGAACGCTATCAACCCCGTTCGTCCATGTGCGTATAAAATAACGTCCGCAGTTTTCAGTAGTCAGAACATTTGGATCGAAGCCGCTACGAACTCCCCAATACTGTAAGCGGTAATCGTTCATACTGCCTTGTTTGAAGTCATTCGCGCCCGCCCCATCAAATCTACCCATAAATGTCCATATAGGCAGTGGAGCGCCATCTAAAACGACACCAGTATTTTTTGGGTCTTTTGATCCTTCCATACCAAATAGCTCTGGTTGCGTCATTATTTCTATAGGAAATGAGCCAAGCGTCATGTCATTCCTGAGCCATTAGAATGCCCTGTGGCAAATACCCGCCCTGAATCAATATTATATTTCTGCTTTGTTTGTGTGATAACTTCTTCAATAAAGGTCACATCATCAGCTGCCCCAGGAACAGTAAGACCGTATTGATTATGGAAACGCAGTTAAAATGTAAAGCGGATACCTTGCCAAAAAGGCTGTGGCATCTACTTCGCCGTTACTGATTGGCAATGCGGCGTTGATGCGGAGCGCCGAATCGCAAAGCGCGCCGCCAGGCGCTTTGGGGAATATCGGGAGAAGCGCAATGGAGTGCGCGCTTGCCGCTGCCCATGCAGCGGGCGTACATCAGCCGGCGCAATGCGGCAACCCAACAGGCTTCGCCCCGTCTGGGCGTCGCCGCGAATGCGCCGGACATTGTCAAAGGCGCCTTGGCCTATAATATGATTCGAATGCCAGAAGTACTTTTCCGCGAAAATTCCCCTGCAAGAATAGCTTATATAAGCCATTCTCCAACGCCTTTTTTTCTCCAAACAGGCTTTTGAGACCCGAATCATAATATGAAGTAAAAAAGATGAATCAGTCAGTTTTAGAGGCGCGTCTATTAACATGTATGAACTCTGCAGTAGAAAGCTCAGATTTTGAGACTGGATTTCAATTCGGAGACGAATGCGCCTGCTTAAGAGCTTGATTTTCCACTAGACGCAGTACAGTCAAGCCCCGAAATATGATCATTTGCAAATAAGCATGGATTCCTCTATTGATAACCCGGCTCCAAAATCGGTAAGTTTGGCCACGCAGCGTGACCACCTCAGAAACCCAGATGAACAATTCTTGTTTATTTTAAAGAGTCTTTAGCAGGATCCTGATTAAGAGCTTATCCTGAAATAAGGCTCAATGCCGAAAATTCAGGATTCTTTGAATTTACAATAAGCTCGATATAATCTTTTCTCCTATTTACGAATCTCTAAATGTCAATTCAAATTGCCTTTATCAAACTCTTTATGAGCTTTACTGCCCCGGCAGCCGCTGCTTCCGTAAGGAAAACTACTATCGACCATACGATAATTACGAAGTTTTCGTCAAAGGCGACTAAAAATCCTCCATATCCTATCCCATATATATAACTAGGATGATAAATTTTTACTAGAATAGGATATAGAAGAAAGCAAATAAGCATCATCCATGACCTTTTAGCAAAAAGGAATAGAGCCGCAAATGTCACGACGAACGTCGTTGAGCATACGATCAGAAGCGCCGTTGTTTGATCAGTCGGCGTAGGCATGTAAAATAAAGGTATTATCAGGTATTGCAGCAGATAAATCAATAATTGCAGGCATAACGCCATTATAATTCCTTTCAAGGGCTTTCACGCAACTCTCCTGTAGACTTTGTGCTTATATAAATAGTGGTGATGAAGAGATTGCCGCCATGATGCATTTATATACCGATTAGCAGTCAAACATACCGATTTTGGAACTTGATTATACACTTTCTAGGTACGAATTGCAGATACGCGCATTTCACGCTCACTGTATAATCAAGCTGCAAAATCGAAACAGATTATGGGAGGAGAAATGAATTGACGTCCACTTCTCTCACTTTACTATACTGATGAGCAGTCAATAAGCCAACATGGATTAACCGATGAAGAATTGCATAATTCCTCCTGAAAATCGGAAGGTTATCAACAAAAAAGGAACATTTGATGAAAAGCGGTATAGATGAATATGAATCAGTATATCGGCTTAAAGTCATTGCGCGCTATCAAATAGTATGTCCCGGCCGTATGCGGGTGAGTCATCCCGCCTATGTGCGCTATTTCTATGGCTGTGAATACGAATGATGTCTTGGCGTACTCATATGCGGGCGCAACGTCGTATTTGAAAGGATTCTTGCTAACTACCATATCCGCGAGCGTCATCATGAAAAACGCCGGAGTTTGATGGGAATATACCGTATACTTGTGAATTCCTAAAAACGTCTTGTCTGAAATCTCTACTTTGACGAAGCGCTTCATCCTATCGCTGTATGAATCCATCAGGCTGTTTTTTGCGGATATGGCGTTAGCTGAAAAAAGGTACGGAAGCGAATTGTAGGCCTGCAGATTATCCTCAGAAGACCCGCTGCCATGATCCTTGCAGGTATATGCATAAGCTTCATTCCTGTTTGAAGCCAACTTGGAAAAATAATACAGTGTTCTCTGGGTTCCCCCGTCGTCATTGTAATCCTCTCCGAAAAGCCACTCCCAAGTCCCCGGTTCAGCCCATAGCCATTTATTCTCGTAATTTTCATTTACGCTTATGCTTTTCACGGCGCCGTATTTTTTAAAGCCCCATGACTCAAGGGGCATATACGTGATGATATCGTCTGTGTTCATCAAATTGAAGATTGTAGCATATGAGCTTGCCGAGGGAGATGTCGTTGTGTTCGGCGTTGCGAGGGCGTAGACAAAGCTTTCATAATCGCTTCTATCCTCGAACAGCTTCCCAAGGATATTAGCCATCGCCGCCCCACGGGAATGGCCGGTGATGAATATCGTCTTCGGGGCGCCGGAATTCGCATAGCTGTTTATGTAGTCGAGAATGTAGTCATCCATTCTGTTGGCGGTAACATCAAAGCCTTTGTGATTGTCGTGGTTTCTCCAATATGGATTCGCCCTGTCCCAGTAACCTGCGGTGTCGGCGCCTACGTCAAAATTGCTCGACCATTCCTGTATGGTCTTATTCGTGCCTCTGGTCACCACGACAATTATCTCTTTGGCCAGCCCTTTATAGCTGACAAGCCTGTGGCCTATTGAAAGCTCGGATACATCGTCGTCGCCGAAGTCGTCAGCCACGCGATAGACTTTAACATCAGACAGTCCGAAGCCTTTCATAGCCTCAGGCGTCTTACCGCTGACTGAAGCGCCTGAAGTCACATTCAAATTCGTCTCTTCATAGATCACCGCTGAATAAATTGAGCCCAAAACGCTCAAATCTTTCTGGTAGACGGAGTTGCCCCTAAAAAAGTTTCTATAGTCCACGCTGAATTCCACATTGATATTGTAGCCGTGAGTAACAGCCTTTCCGCTGAAGGCGTTTCCGTCGACGGACGCCTTGTCCCTTTTGATGAAGTCTGCGGCGTCGTTGTCATTTATGCCGTCAAAGTCTGTATCTGGAAGCGTCGGATTGGTTATGTAGTTGTACACTTCGATAGTGCTTCTTCCTTCATAGACCGCGCTTGGCAAAATGTTGTTGGCTTCGCGCACTTTTTCAATAGCCCACTCCAAGCTTGCAATCGTAGGATTCCCCAATTCAGCGTAATCCAATATGCCGTCTCCGTCGGTGTCTTGATTTGGATTGTCAGGGGTGCTCTCTATCCGGACGACTTGAAAATCATCGAGCACGACCCATGTTCCGCCGCCTGCGGCCACGCCTATCTTATCAGCGATCAATTGCAGTTCAAAACCGAAATCCCCGTAAATATTCGAATACAAGCCTCCGGTTTCAGAGTACAAGCTCCTGTAGGAAGCCTCCTGGGCATCCGTCGTTATGACGAATGCGCTTATGGCATCCCCTTTAAGAAGGGAGGCCATGTCATCCATTGACTCGATTCCGTATCGGTTGATTCCCTTGTAATTGGCATCTGTCACCAAGATTATGAACTTGCTTGAATCTTGGCGCCAGTCAAGCCTGCGCGCAGTTTCAAGCCCGTCTATAGCGGTTTCGTCAGAATCCCCGCCTCCGCTTGCGATAAGATTTTCCACTGCAACTTTGAAATCCTCGACATCGCTACGCCAGTTGGATGTTCCGTTTTTATGTACAACAGTGCTTCCTAAGCCCTCATAAGAGATATCCTTGTATTCGACAAGAGCAAAATTAGCGTTTACATTAAAGAAATTCGCTATTTGATCCGCGAAAGACTTTATGTTTTCCGCTACGTTTGCAATCTCATCCCCCATTGATCCTGTAGAGTCAATGACAAAGACTATATCGGCCGCGCCTAAAGGCGCAGTTGGGCTTGCGGTTAAAGTCGCGCTTGGAGCCGCTTGATTGCTTAGCCTCAAGCTGTCCTGTCTTGCCGCTGAAACCGCGCCGTAATTTCTATAGTTGTCCGTTGTTTCAGCATAATCGGCTTCATCCGATGACAAATCTTCTTCGTTCGCCAACAGCGCCTCGCCCGTCGTCGCCGTTTCTACAATGGCAAACTCTCTGGGCATGTCTGTCGGCAGTCTATCATAAGCCTCATCCTCAGAAATGCCATATAAGGCGTCTATCCCGAAATTCCTCAGAAAGTCATTGGCGTTTATAACCAGATAGTCCCCTTCTTCTGTTACGTCAGCCGACAGGACGCTTCCATGCAGCGTTGTATCTAAAGGCGCCAGGCCTTCCTCGTCATCAGTCTTGCAAATCACAAGCTCTTTCGCGTAATCAAGCCCGTTCTCGACTATGAGCTTTGTCAGATCATAGCTTAGCTTCAGGGTGAAGCCATCCGCGTAATCCGTCTCAAGTCTTAAAAGTTCGCCCACTGCCGCGCGGTTTTCATCAAACGCATCGTTTCCAGAGATTCTCGCAAAAACGTTTTTTCCGATTAGGCCGCTTACGTCTCCGGATATGGACGGCATTATTATCTTGCTCCCGCCAGAAAACCCTTCATCGAAATTTTCCGGCCCAAGAGTTTGAGGAAACAAGCGCTGGGCATCTGAAACGATTCCGTCCGTCGAAGGCTTCAACGGATCAAGCCCTAGCTCTACCTCTTCGAAGTCAGTCAATGAATCCTCGTCAGTATCTATTTTTATCGGGCTTGTTCCATACACCATGACTTCATCGAAGTCATTGAGCCCGTCAGAGTCAGTGTCGGCTTTTCCGGGATCAGTCGAAAGATTAGCTTCTTCGGCGTTCGTCAAGCCGTCTCCGTCAAAATCCTCTTCATCATCCGGCACCCCATTCCCGTCGCTGTCCTTTGAGAGAGGATCTAAATCCAGCCTGTATTCAGCGCCGTCGTCGATCCCGTCCCCGTCGCTGTCCTTTAAAAGCGGATCAGAGCCTATCATTCTTTCAAAGTAGTCGGGCAGCCCGTCTTCGTCGGAATCTAACGCAGCGCCTTCAAACTCAGCGGTTACCGTAGCATTGCCGGAGGGCATGAAGAAAATTGTGGTCGAATTGCTCGGATCGCCAAAATCGCCGCCGTTTGAGGATTTCCAGCCTTTAAATGCGAATCCCTGGTTTGGCGTTGCTTCCAGATTCACGCCGACGCCAGATTCGTACTTCCCATTCACTCCGGAAGACACAGTTCCTCCAGCTCCGGCAAGCACAGTCAAAGTATAGCCGGAAGCAGGCTGCACGCTGGAACTTTCTGATGCGCTTCCGCTTGCCTCTGCAGCAGGCTCCTTCAAGGAAATATCATCCAGGCTTACTTCTTTCGCTGCAATTTCTCCGATTCTTTTCTTTATTCCGTCAATTTCAGCGAAGGCGCTGTATGTCCGGTTGGGCAGCAACGCAACTGAAAAAGCTCCGCTTGCGCTTGTTGTCGCTGAGAAGTTCAAATCTCCGATTTCAAATGAGAGAGAAGAATTCTTAAGAGGGTTTCCATTTTTGTCAAAAGCTATGCCGTTTGCTTGAATCGGCTTTTCTAGCTCTAGGATGCCCGGCAGAAGCGCCGTTTCCAGAGGGATTCGCACCTTTGGGTAAATCGCCAGGGCGCTGCCGCTTGCAACCTCAATCCTGCAGTCGTAAAACCCTGTTATTGGAAGCCGGAACTGCCCGTATTCATTAGCATTCACTGTCTTCAAGGTTTTGCCGTCCAGCAGGTTTATCAGGCTTACTCCTGCGCCCTGCGCCGGCTTGCCGCCTTCGCTTGCGAATCCGGCAACGCCTTCATAGCTTGCGAACAGGGCGTCGTAGTATTTAGACGCCATTGTATAGGCTTCCGCTCTGGTAATGTTTCCTTCAGGCGCGAAAGAGCCGTCGGGGTAGCCTGCGACCAGGCCTGTTTTAGCCGCAGCAATGATGAATTTCGCCGCCCAGTGGCTCTGCGGCAAATCGCCAAACGAAATAGTTGCAGAGCTTGCCTTCGCCATATCCTCAAGAACTTCTTGCGTGCTTGTCATTAGCGCGCAAAACTCCGCCCTCGTTATCGAAGCGTCAGCTTTGAATGTGCCGTCAGGATATCCGGCGGCTATCTCATATTTCTTAGCCAATTCTATGTAGTTTCTTAATCTATGCCCTTTTACGTCTCTGAATGAATCCAAATCCTCAGCTTCTTCCAGCATCGGCTCAAGCAATGCTTTGGGCAGATTCGCCTTCAGCAGGATCTCAACAGTCTCAGCTCGAGTGATTAGTTCATCAGGCTTGAACGACCCAGCACTTTCCAAAGAGGCGTTTACAATCCCCAAATAAACAAGCTTCTCAATATTCTCCTTCGCCCAGTGTCCGTCCAAATCGCTGTATCCCGTACTGGCTATTGCAAGCGGCAAAGCGCTCAGAGCGAGAACCAGCGTCAGCAGAATCGGCCCCCATCTTTTTTTCACAAATCTCTTCATTAATTTACTCCTCCGTTTTTCTGCGGGCAATTTTGCCTTAAGCGCTTATCCGCAAGCTTCAAAAAGAAAAGAACAGCTACGTTTTTGCGAGCTTGTTTAAGAGACACAGCGCATTAGCCTTTGCGGTCTTTGGCTGTTTCAGGCATGTCATGCAGTCTTTTTTCAAGAAACCTTCGATGTGAAATTGATGCCTTAATGAGTTTAAACGCAAGAAATTGATGATTAATGGCTATATATGGTTTATTTTGGATAATCATCAACATTCTTGCATATAATATAATGCAATTGATTATACCAAATAAGCTAAATAAAGTCAATATGCGACATTTAATTCAGTATAGCCGAATTGCAAGCTTAATAAATCAATTTAAGATTAATCCTGAAGCTATTTGCATTAAATAATGGTTTTTATTTTTATATTTAGTAAACTTAAGATGCTTTAATTACTGTTTTTTAGAAAACCACCTTTTTTGGAGTTTGATAATATAGGATTCAAAGGATAATCAAGCACCAAAAAATGATCTTCAGTATAGCCTTTAGAACTTAATTATATCTGCTAACCAACTTCATACTGACTCCAGAATTGCAAAAAATGAAGATCTTAAATGATCAAAAAGCCCTACTGAACATAGTCCAATAGGGCTTTCAATTTTATCAAATTAAGGCAGTTTTAATTTTACTGTAAAGAGTCTAGACCGCCATGTATGAGACGAAAGCTGACGCAGGGCTGGCATGACTAGCGCAACCGACACTGCGCCTTGATTCCGGCGTTCCATCTTTACCGATTCGCAGTCAACTGTACCGATTTTGCAGCTAGATTACGCGCTTTCTAGATACGAAATGCCTGTATTGGCATTTCGTACCGCTCAAATGATAATCAACCGCCAAAAAAGGAACATTTGATGAAAATCGTATGCAATGGCGGAAATCTCAGATCCTCGCACTCTGCTTCTTATTCCGCCTTAGCTCTGATTGCTATGAGAGCAATTATATGCTCAAAAAATTCAGCGTTATCTTTCAAGCATATTTTCGTTTTGGGTTTTTTAAGCTTGCATACTAAAAAAATCCACTGTCGCAATCGGAACCCTTTAGATGGATTTAGCAGTAATGACTATTTGTACTGGTTATCATATGAAAGCTCCTAATTGAATCTTGATTATACTCACTGGATTGACGATCCAAAGCAAAGCGATTAACCGCGAATCAGTGCAGGCTCATTTGACTGCGATCAGTTATGCATTAGCCTTGCTTCCCCTTATCAAGCACGCAAAAAGTATTATCGAAAAAATCTTTCCAAAAATCCAAGTCTACCATCAAAATAGATTCGTGCGATATTGTAAAAAGAACGCATTGATTTGACTTAAAGAAAGAGATATCCATTTGATATTCTATGTCAAAAAAAGATTTATAATATTTTTTTAGTATTTGTGTGCTATCTTTACAACAACTATAGACATGCTCGATAGGCTTTTTATTTTCATAGCGCACTAATATTTGAGTGCCTGCCCATGATACAACTCTTTTTCTATCTATCAAATAATACGTCAGTCGTTTTTTTATAGGAGGCAAATGAACAGAGAAACCTGATCTGAAAATATTTGAATCAACCAAAGAAAAAGTATCGCAGTTTATTGCAAGATAATCTAGTGCTTCATAAAACTCTAACGCATTCATGTCGCTAACAAAATGCATTATACGCCTCCTTAAAAATATTGAAGCGAGGATATTCGTTTTTCTATATTGAATTCCTGGCTTGCAACTCTTGCAGTGGCAGTTTACTCATTGTGCAAATAAAAAGCATTTCTAGTCGCCTTCTGCTAAAAGGAAAGTCTTCTTTCATTTGACACTCCCACAGCTAAAGCCGAGGATTGCGCCGCCGACCCGCCATGCCAGCGCGCTTAGCGGCGCACGCAATTCTTCTCGGCTGACGGCTGATCGCCGTAGCCGCATCCAATTCCCAAAGGGCGGGACGCCTCAGCGGCTTCTGCCTGCCGCCGACTTATGCCGCATCCTTTTTCAAAGATTTACGCGGCAAGGCGAGCAAAAAGCAGGAGCATCCGCGCAAGGAAAAAACGGCGCCGAAGGGTGCGCCGGAAACCGAAGCCTCGCCTTATATCCCCACAGCTATACTGATTTTCATAGAAAATCATCTTTTTTGGAGCTTGACTATACAGTTAGCGCGATTGATATCGGCATTTCGTACCGTTCAGTGGATAATCAAGCTCCAAAAAAGGAACATTGAATGAAAATCGGTATAGAGTCGGGAGCTTTGCCGCGCATTCAGCAATTAGGGATTTCTTTCCGGATGCCACGAGCAGACGCGCTTTCTTGCTGCCCCCAGCGTCTTAATAAATACGTATTTAAGTGTTTATCTAAATATGAAGAAGATGTTTGAAGAAATTTAATTCACAGTTTGCTCGCTTGATCATTTTATATTTAATGCATTGAAATTCATCATGATTTATAGCTAATACAGCGTGACTGCAAATCGGAACATCAGTTGTTTTGGCAAGCCGACTCAGCTGGATCCAATGCCACAGAATGCAAATGGTTTTTGGGGCTTCGCCCGTAAACATTTTTAAACTCTGATGAAAAGTGAGAAAGACTGCAATACCCAAGCATTTCAGCTACTTCAGTAATGCTGTAGTGGCCTTGATCCAGCAGGGTGAGCGCCTCGGACATTTTCTGAGCGCGGATATACTGCGATGGCGTTTGCCCCACCTCTTTCTTAAAAAGCGTTGAAAAGTAACGAGGATTCAAATCTACTCTCAGAGCGATTTCATTGACTGCGATCGGTTCGTACACATGAGAGCGAATATACCGTACGGCTTTCGTAACCGGCTGAGAGTAATTGCGCACACCCTCCACGCGCACCAATTCAGAGAAGCAAAAATATACATCACGAATGAATATTTCCAACTCGCCTTTGTTTTTTTTGTTCTCCACTTCACACACAAAATAGTCGCTGAGGGCAAAGCTTTGCTCAATATCCGCCCCCAAGCTGATGGCAAGGCGGCATATAACTGCAATCAGGCAGATGACCCCATTTTGCATAGCGCGAAAAGGCGTGGGAGCCAACACATCCACATAGGTATCCAAGCTTATGCCGGAATACTTCACTTCGTCGCCGCCCTCCTGAAGCAATAGCGAAATCAGCCTTCGCTCCTGCTGATAGTTATGGTGCCTAAAACCGCTTATCAGTGAACGCTTCGCCTCTTGCTTGGCCCGTTTTCTTTCCATGAATAAACACCTGACAATTCTTAAAATAAAATGATAATCCTATAATGATAATAGCGGTTTATACCATAGAATGCAAGTGGTTGGCCGGGAAAATGCACATAGGAATAACACTGAGGAGAATGCAAATGGTAAAAATACATAAGCCAATTATATTGATAGTGGATGTTTTAAATCAGCCACAAACATAAATGCAACAGGATCTCCAGACAAGTCCTAAGGCGGGGTTTATGAATTTCATAGAAAATATGTTTAGGCGAAGAAGCAGCGAGATCCCCGCCGCGAGGCAATACCCGCTGAATGAAGCTAAAACTGAATCTCCGCATTTTACTCCAACAATACCCAAAATGCATGGTGGATGCAAACGCTTCCGGATCCGGCGCTTTTGTCGCAGGATTTAAGTTCAAAGACGAACTATTCATTTTACGATTTATGAGGATACGCCCTGCCATCCATACAATTATCGCAATCAATACTGTGTATTTTTATCTCTGACATCCACTATCACGCCTCAGCATGGCTGTAAAAGATAATAAGGCAGGTTCAACTTCAGTTGCATTTGGACGCCAACTTTTCTAAAGAAGGCGACGCAGCGAATGTCAAAACGCATTTAGTAGCCTTAGCTTAGAACACTATGCTGATTTGCAGCCATATGCACCTACTTTGGAGCTTGGTAAACAAGCCTTCAAAACAAGAAATTTCATATATGCGTCAGTATATGCAGATTTTCATCAAATGTTCCTCTCTTGGAGCTTGATTATCCATTGGATGGTGCGATTGATATCTGCATTTCGCACTCGCTGTAATATCGTTCTCCAAAAAAGGCGGTTTTCAACGAAAATCAGCATAGATCAGGCTGCCTTCGAATCCAGTGGCAGATAATCAGTTTCTCGTTTGATAATCCGACCAAAATCGGTACATTGAGCTGCAAATCTGTATAGCAGACAGGAGGATTGCGCATGGAAACAAAATCAAGAGGTTACACCACTGGCGGCGAAAGGTTATCGGCAGGCTTTTACGTGTTTGGAGCCATTTTGTCATATTACATGATTATGAGCTATCTGCAGCTGTTCATGACAGACATTGGCATCCCGGCCATTTCAGTAGGTCTCATTTTCATTGTGGCCAAGGTGTGGGATGCTGTGAACGACCCGATTTTCGGCGTTGCGGTGGATAAGTTCAGCTTTAAAGGCGGAAAGTACAAGCCGTGGCTCAGAATCGCTTCAATCGCCATTCCCGTCACCACTATCCTTTTGTTCATCGTTCCGGCAAATATCTCCATCCAAGCAAAGATCATATGGTCCTCTGTCGCCTATGTACTGTGGGACACGGCATACACCATGTATGATGTGCCGCTGCACTCTCTGTACATGGCCATGACGGAAGATTTGAACGAACGCAACCGCCTGTTTTCCATTTCTTCTTTTTCGGTCTATTTGGGCGCTTTGGCTATTTCAATTGTTGTTCCCATGCTTTTTCCCAATATCGGTTGGAGCGCTACAGGCATTATTATTGGCGCGCTGTGCTTCGCGTTCATGCAAATGTTGAATTTCAAGTGCAAAGAGCGCTTTGTTGGCGCTTCAAAAAAAGAATCTTCCATCAAAGAGATTATCATGTCTTTGGTGCGAAACAAGTATCTGCTGATTTTTACGCTGGCAACTATTATTGGCGGCATCACTAACCTGAGCATGTCGATGAACAGCTATTTTGCCATCCATTGCCTGGGCGGCAGGCAATGGATCACGCCCCTGGCGCTGGCCTCCGCCATTCCGGTGCTGCTGGTTGTACTGCTCGTTCCCAAAATTCTGGGGAAAATAGACAAATTCACCGCTACAATGCTCTCGCGCGGGGCTATGCTTCTGATTGACCTCACCATCTTTTTCTTGGGATATAAGAACACAACGCTTTTCCTCGCTATGATAGTCGTTAAAAACATGTTTGGCGCCGTATGGAACATTACATCTATCGCTTTTATTGCAGATTGCGTTGAATACGCCCAATTCCGCACAGGCGAGCGCAACCAGGGCATCGCCTTTGCCACCAAAGCCTTCAACAACAAATTGATAGTGGCGCTCACTGGATCCATTGCCATGTTTGGGCTGGCTGCGTTTGGTTTTACTGAAGGCGCCGGCGCGGCGCAAAGCCAGTCAACCATTGATGGAATTTGGTTTCTGTATTCGTTTTTCCCCATCATCGGAAACACGGTTTGCCTTTGCATTTTGGCGTTGTTTTTCAAGTTGCGAGACAAAGACATTCGCATTATGGTGCGCTGCAACAATGGCGAAATTACGAGGGAAGAGGCAGAGGCGAGCTTGGCGAGGAAATATTGAAAGCCTGAACGTCAAGCGGCGGCGAATGAGACCGGCATGACTTTGATTTGCATATGAAGCGCCCATTTGAGCTTGACAGTGCAGCGAATGCGATTGAAATCGCCTTTTCGAGCCTTGAAAGTGAAGAATCAAGCTCCTAAATAGGTACATTAGGCTGCAAATCGGCATATCAAGGATTGGAGATAGCGATGAAACAGATTGATTTAAACGGCATGTGGGAAATGCGCTCAGCGCGAGGCGGCGAAAAGCTGAGCGCCCAAATTCCGGGGAGCGCTGCCTCTACGCTGTTAGCGCATGGCCAAATGCCGGATCCATACCTGCTTGACAACGAAGAAAAAGTACAGCCTCTGTTTGATGAAGACTACATTTTTTCCCGGGACTTTGAAGTGAGAGAAGTCGATTTGCAACGCGAGCAGCTGATGCTGCATTGTGACGGGCTGGACACCTTGGCTGAAATATCCATAAACGGCATTCTCCTTGGAAAAGCCAATAACATGCACCGCACTTGGATTTTCGACGCGAAGCCGCTGCTCCATGCAGGCGGAAATACTATCTCAATCCTCTTTTCTTCTCCGACGCGGCATGTTAAAAATCATGCCGCACCCGTCGGGAAGGGCTTCTCCGTTTTGCGCAAAGCCGCGTGCATGTACGGATGGGACTGGGGCCTTTCCTTGCCGGATTGCGGCATATGGCGGGATATTTACCTGGAGGCCTTTGACTCGGCGAAAATAAAGCATGTAGCAGTGCGTCAGAAGCACTCTGAGAACCGCGTGGAGGTTTCGATCGCTCCTCAAATCGAGATATGGGGTGATAAAGTAGAAATATCGGTGGCGCTGCGTTCTCCGACAGGCGAGGCGCTGCTGGAGCAAACAGCTCCTGCAGCAGTTGGCGTCAGCTTTTTGGCGCGGGTGA
Organism: Clostridiales bacterium; assembly: GCA_031269465.1. Lineage (GTDB taxonomy): Bacteria > Bacillota > Clostridia > Lachnospirales > WQUN01 > JAISWZ01. The sequence goes on from JAISZB010000238.1 coordinate 19,453, forward strand.
CGACGCCTGAACTTTGGTGGCCGTCAGGGTATGGCCGGCAGCCGCTATATGCAGTGCGGGTCCAATTGCTTCAAAGCGGCCGGGTTCTCGATGAAAAAAGCTTTTCTGTAGGTTTGCGGATCATAACGCTGAACCGCGACGTCATTGGGGAAGAGTCCAAGTATCAGTTCATCGTCAATGGCGTTCCAATATTTTTCCGCGGGGAAAACATGATTATCGAGGATTCCATTCTCAGCCGCACAACGCCCGAGCGCTGGAAAAAGCTGATGCAAAACTGCGTGGCGTCCAATGTAAACGGTTTGCGGGTGTGGGGCGGCGCGTATTATCCGCCTGATATCTTTTATGATCTGTGCGATCGTCACGGGATTCTTGTGTATCAGGATTTTATGTTTGCCTGCTCATTTTACGCTATAGACGAAGCTTTTATAGCCAATGTGAAATGCGAGCTGGAAGACAACCTGAAGCGCATCGCGCATCATGCCTGCATCGCTTTGTATTGCGGAAATAACGAAATAGACTGCTTATATACTGTAGCCTGCTCCGACGACGAAGAGACGGCTGCTTTGCGCGATTTCTTCGGCTCAAAAAAAGCAAGCCCTGAAGCGGAAGAGTTTTTGCAACGAATTTATGCGCCGTTGTTCCTGCAGCTGATTCCCAATATGTGCAAATGCTACGCGCCCGAAACCAGCTACGTCCACTCATCCCCTTCCGTACGCAAACCCGGCGGGGCATACGCGCTTGCAGACTATCTGCGTAACGGGGACATGCACTATTACCTGCAGTACAACGGCAACGCGCCCTATCAAAAAATGCGCGGAATGCATTGCAGGTTCATAACCGAAATGGGGTTTCAAAGCTACCCGTCTGTTAAAACCATCCGCGCGTTTGCAGGCGATCAAGAACTCTCTCCGAATTCCGGCATTCTGCGGCGCCACCAGAAATGCAGGGGCGGCAACGAAACGATTGAAGCTTATATGCGGCGGGACTATATTGTTCCATCCCGATTTGAAGACTACGTGTATCTTTCTCAGCTGCAGGCAGGCGAAATCATGAAATATTCCGTAGAGCATTTTAGACGCGACAGCGAATATTGCAGCGGAGTCATCACCTGGCAGCTAAACGACTGCTGGCCGGTGGTCAGTTGGAGCGGCATTGATTATTACGGCCGCTGGAAAGCGCTGCAATACTATGCCAAGCGCTATTTTGCTCCGGTATTGGTTTCGGCGCTGGAGGAAGGCCTTGCTGCGAGCCTGTGGGTAAGCAACCACAGTTCGGCTCCTTTTTCCGGAATGCTTTGCTGGCAGCTGCGCGACAGCCACGGAAGCGTTATCCAGCAAGGGGAGGCGCAGGTGGATGCCTTGCCGGGAAGCAGCTCTGTCTATGCTAAAACCAACTTTGAGAGCATCATAGCCTCCGGCGAAGAAGGCAAGCGCTATCTGGAATACCGCTTATTGCAGGATGGCCAAAATATAGGCTGCGGAACCGCGCTCTTTGTACGGGCGAACGAGTTCGCGTTTGAAATGCCGGAGATTTTCCTGGACGTGATGGAAGATGAAAAGAACTACCGAATTAATGTACGCAGCAGCTGTTTTGCCAAAGGCATCATGTTGGATACCGACCAGGGCGACTGCGTTTTCTCGGCCAACTGGTTTGATTTGTCGCCTGGGGATGAAAAGCAAGTGATTGTCCGCAAGGAAGACGCGCAAGGAATCGCAAGCTTGAAAATGCTGCAAGACGCTCTTTTCGCAATCAGCTTGAACCATGTTATGCTAAACTGATGCGTTTAAGCTCCGATTTTGGAGATTAACTGTACGTGTGAATAGCTCCAAGATCGCTGCATTTGGCTGCATCGGCATTCTGAGTAGGAGGTATCGCATGTATCTATCACAAGGATTCCGCCCTTTTCTCCGAACAACGCCGGAAGAGCAGAATACCCCTTCCGCGGCCGTTCAAGAGTTCAGCAACTCACTTCTGCGCGTGGCGGGGCATATTCGAGGCTTTTGCCTTGTACAAAACGGCAAGGTCATAGCGGAAGAATATCGCAAGCCTTATGAAAGCGGCGACAGGGTCTGGGTTTACTCCGTCAGCAAAAGCTTTGCATCCACTGCTGTCGGCATAGCAATAGATGAAGGTCTCCTGGCCCTTGATGACTCGGTTCTATCCTTTTTTCCTGAATCCGCGCCGCTCACGCCGCCTAAAAACTTGCGCGCGATGCGGGTGCGAGATTTGCTTTGCATGAGCACCGGCCATGCGGAGGACACCACCCTTCCCATACTGATGTCTCCCGATGGTGATTGGATCAAAATGTTTTTGTCCTTGCCTGTGGAATATGAACCCAACACTCACTTTTTGTATAATACCGGCGCCTCGTTCATGCTTTCTGCAATTCTGCAGAAAGCGGCCGGCGAAAAACTGCTGGACTATCTCGCTCCTCGGCTGTTTGCGCCACTGGGCTTTGATGATGTTGAATGGGACGAAAACCCTCAAGGAATCAACACGGGGGGATGGGGAATTTCATTGCGGCTGGAAGATTTGGCAAAGCTTGGCCAGCTTTACCTGGACAAAGGCTTGTATAATGGGCGGCGCATTTTGTCGCAGCAATGGGTGGAAACCGCCACCAGCTTTCAATCAGACAATTCAAAAACCGATAATCAGGCGCCGGATTGGATAAGCGGATACGGCTTCCAGTTTTGGCTGTGCCAGCACGGCGCTTTCCGGGCGGATGGCGCCGGCGGGCAATTTTGCATCGTAATGCCCCGGCAAAATGCCGTGCTGGCGATCATGAGCGAAACCATGCAGATGCAGGCAATATTGGATGCGGTATGGGGCGAGTTGCTGCCAAGGCTTGGCAACATGGCCTTGCCCGCAGAAAATGATATTTCAGGCCGCACCTATTATATGGATGATAATGAGCTTGGTATACATCAGATACATTTCTCTTTTGGCAAAGAGATGATAAAACTCTCGTTTTCCGGCGCAAACTCTTGTTGCCTGGAGGCTGGGCGGGGATGCTGGTTAGCCAGCGAAACCGCCATGCCTTTAGGGTTTAGGGCCATAATCCCCATGTTTTCGCAGGCAAGTCAGCCCAAGCGCATTTCGGCCTGGTCTTGCTGGCTTGATCCTAATACCCTTGAAATCAACTGGGTATACCTCGACACCCCTCATCGGGATAAGCTGATATGCACTTTTACAGGTGGCAGGATAGAGATTTTTTGCCCTCCCAGCGGCGCGGCTTTATTCAAAAAGCAGGGCGGCATGCGCCTTGGCGGCGCAGTCAAAGTTTCGACTTAAAGGATGACGGATGATTCGCGAGAACGCCCCCTAATGCGGAACTGTCGCGTTTTATACAGATTTTCATAGGTAACCGCCTTTTTTGAGCTTAATTATACAGCGAGTGCGAAAAGCCAATCTCAGCATTTCGCACCGCTCATTAGGACTCGTAAATAAATAAAGTACAAGGGTAAAACAATGCGACAGATTAATACAACAATCGATCATCCATAGCCTTGACAACCTTAAATTTGTTAATCTCTCACTAATGAAAAGAGAAAACATATAAACATAATAAAATTCATGTACAAGTTAAAGTACGAATTACTCTTTTCAATTAGCTAAATTGGCTATTACAACCGGCGGTTTCTTGAAAGGCTTCTACACACGGGCATCATCCCAAACTAAAATATCGACGAATCATTTTTGGGCGTCATAGTGATATTGCTGGCGCGTAAACTCTTTTTTCATATGAATTCCGGCACATTTCGGCTGACGCAAAAGTGGCGCCATTGCATAATCATCTCATCCAAAATGACGATGGCCATTAAACCGCGCTTTTGCGCGACACGGGGGAGCCGGCATGAAAAAGGCGAATGCCGCTGATGACGCCAAGGCGGCGTTGAAGAGCCAATGGAATGCCGCATCTGAATGCCTCGACGAAAAGAGCAGGCGCGTCTTGGCGGCGTCCACGGCCGAAGCCCTTGGCTGCGGCGGGAACCAGATAGTCCATGAAACAGCCGGCTTGAGCGTGAAGGCCATATCGCCCTGAAATCGAAGGCGAAGTATTGGAGCTTGCCGACACGGACATGGCCACGCAAGGGGATCCCATGAGTCCGCTCCAATGGACGTCCAAAAGCCTGGAGAACATACGGGCGGCGCTGGAGAAAGCAGGATTCAGCGCGTCAGCTCCCGTGATCTCCGCGATCCTGAAGAGGAGCGACTGCAGCATGCAGGCGAACTGCAAGCGCTTTGAGGGCAGCACGGCAGCCGAAAGGGACAGCCAGTTCAAATACATCAGCGCATACGCAAAATCGGCGCTTGAAAGGCATGAGCCCCTGATATCGGTTGACGGGAAAAAGAAGGAAAATGCCGGCCTGTTCAAAAACGGCGGCAAGGAATGCAGCAAGGCCGGATGCCCAATTCAAGCGAACGCCTATGACTTCATGGACAAAAAGCCGGGCAAGGCCGCGCCTTGCGGGATTTATGAGGCGGACGGCGGGGAAGGGGCCCTTGCGGACTGCGGCGCCGACCATGACGCGGCAGAGTTCGCGGTGTACAGCATCGAACAGTGGCGGCTGAAAATGGGCGTCCAAAAATATCCGCGCGCGCACGAGCTGATCATAGCCTGCGGCGGCGGCGGCAACGGTTCGCGGGTCCGCCTGTTCAAACACTGCCTGCAGGCGTTCAGCAACAAAATCGAGTTCAAGATAACCGTCCTGCATTTTCCTCCAGGGACATCGAAGCGGAACGCCATGGAGCACAGGCTGTTTTCCGCGATTTCCATGAATTGGCGCGGTCGTCCGCTGACATCCCTTGAAGTTATAGCCAGCCTGATCGCCAACGCCGCAAGCAAAAGCGGACTGGCTGCCGCTGCAATGCTTGACACGAACGCGTATGAGACAAAAATCAAGATCAGCGGCAAGGATTTCGAAAAAATCAACCTCACGCGACACGCGGTCAATCCCAATTTGAACTATACGATTTCACCAAGCAATTGACGGCCAGCCAATTTGGCCGTCAATTCCATTTGTGCATATTTATTGATGCAAAACGCCAGTCCTATGCACATTATCTTTAGTTTGACTGTGCAACAATTTTCAATGCTCTTTTAATCGACAAAATACCTTGCGCGAATGCTGCGCAATATACTGTTATAGTCGTGCATGCCGTCGAAAACGCCGCTATTGCCGTCGAATTCTTTTAGTCTTAACCTTTAATATTTTATGAGCCCTTAGATACTCAACTAAAAAAGGACACTTGATGAAAATAGGTATATAATGAATTGCAGGCCTCAAAATCTGAACTGTCAAATGCAAAAGAGTATGTCATTGAGGTGAAAATGAAAAGAATATTTATCCATATCATTCTTACAGCAGCGCTGTTTACAACGCTGGAGCCTGTGAGCAAGCTTATATCGGAGGATGCGCCGCCAGCGCTCATAACGGCAACCCGCTTTTTGCTGGGCGGGATAGTATTATTGCTTCCGGCGATTTATATAATGAAAAGAGAGAAGCTGAAAATTACCGCCAAAATAATGGTGAAGACCGCAGCCTTGGGCGTATTGCTAGTGTGCGGCGCCATGGTTTTATTGCAGGAGGCGGTTCGTCTGTCCGCTTCGCCCGCAGTGGTCGCAATTGCGTTTTCAGCCAATTCGGTCTTTAGCATTGTACTTGCGCGGCCGATCCTGAAAGAAAAAATCGGCAAATGGCATGTTTCCGCATTTGCGCTGTGCATGTGCGGGATTTTTGCCTGCGCAGATTTGGCAGGAGGCACATCAGCCGCTCCGGTTTTGCTGGCTGGGCTGTCCGCAGTGGTTTTTAGCCTGTACTCAGTGCTTTGCAAAAAAGCAATGTCAGATATTCCGGGTACTGCGGTTACATGCTTTTCGTTTTTGTTCGGAGGCGCTGCATTAATGCTGGCGCAAACGGCGGCGGGGGTTGACATTGGAGAATTTATAGACGCAAGGACGCTGCCGCCTCTTTTGTATTTGGGCATTGCCGTTACCGGCATAGGGTTTTGGGGCTATTTCAAAGTTCTCAGCCTCTCCACCGCATTCCATGCTTCACTGGTCTTTTTCATCAAGCCAATTCTAACTCCGTTTGCCGTTTGGATAATTAACGGTTTGCAACCTGAAGCGAATGTTTTTATTGCGCTGGCGATGGTACTGGCCGGATCCATTATTGCAGTGAAGCAACCTGCGGGCAATGGCGCAGGCGCAAAGGCGGATGCGTCATAAGGGCATGAATTTGCCTACTAGTGAACGTTGATAAACATACTGATTTACAGTCAACTGTACATATTTAGGATCTTGACTATCCACTTTCAATGTGCAAAATGTCGATATCAATCGCATTTACTGTATAATTTAAACTCTAAGCAGGCAGTTTATTATGTAAATCTAAAATAACTAATAAAGTCATTTTATCAGTTTTTCAAGCTTCATAAAAAAATGATTTATATTGTTGAGCTTCAACGGCGCATCAAAGATATTACACCGGCTCCCGCTTGCAGGCTCGAAGCGCAGAGGCGGCAACCCAGGCCTATTCAACCAGTAGTCAGGAACCTGCCTCCCAGGGGCTCAATAGGCAATTAGAAGGTTCGCGCCGTGCCCAGGGAAAGCCTTTAAATGGGTGCATGGATTGCGTTTTTCGCTTTTTGGAGAGTCCGGGCGCGATTTCCGGCGCGTTGGAAGCTATGGATTTCAATGCTTGAAGCCAGGCCGAACCCCCTTTCGGGCTTCCTTGGACTTGCTGGCGCCCAGATGCCAGCGCAGACCGCTCTCGGCCCTCCATGCCGAAATATGCGGTAGAGCCGTCGAATATCGGGCGGGAAATCGAGCTTGGAGCCAGTGGAGAAAACGGTGGTTGACCGCTATGTCCGACTGGCGTACAGGGAATACCTCGCTGACTGCCAGCTGAACTATGGCCTTGATCCGGCTAAAATACCGATTCTGCGAGATCTCTACGGCCTATTGCGTAAAAACACCTCGAGGAATCATCGCTTGGGATTTGGATAAAGATCCTGTAATCACCATTTTTACGAAATAAAAAATCACGTGGTAATAATTAGTTGCGTGATTCTCAGAATTCAGGGTTTAAGAATAATTTTAGATACCCCGACAAACCGAAACTTTTTTATCAGCATACCAATAATCATCTTCCAAAGAATACAGAAGCCTCATGTATTGACCGTCGGCATTCATGTCTATGTAAACATTTTCGTCTGTTTCTTCAACAGCGATAAACGCGCAAACGTCAAATTCATAGCCAATGCCATAAACCTTGACCTGACGGTGATCGATAATCAGATTGCCCTCTTCGTTTTCAACAGGAGATACAACTCCTGGATCCGCAAGGAGGTCATCGGCTATTTCCTGTAAATACGCCTCATAATCCATAAACGAATAATCATTGATCGGTTCCCCAATGACAATAATGTTTCCAAGAATGACCTCCTTAAAATTCGGCGTATCCTCGTTTTCATTAATATAGACTCCGCCATCCGACGTTTGGGCAAGCTGGCATTCGCGGCCGTCACCGCATGCCGCTGTGTAAAACGCCATCTCTTATCCCAGCACATTCACAGTGTATGGAGACACGGAGAAAGAAACATCTTCTGTTTCATAGACTTCAGCCAAAATCACACGGAACATGGCATATATTTCACTGCTCTCCTCTGCTGCCCAGAAAGCGCTTAAACCTGCGTTTTCCGATGCGTGTGCGCATCTCGCTTCAAACTGGAAAGCTGCATGCAAAAGAACAGAATTGAAATTGACCGAAGGGATCAAATCGATCTTCCCGGACAGTCTTGTTTTCGGTTTTCCTTGCGCAAATAGAAGTGACTTTTGGTTACTGCTTTATTATTGATCCATAGGGATCCGCTCCTTCATTTTTGTTTACGCAACCTAAATGATGTCGTGTTTCCCTATGGATTTCTACTGGCTGTATCTGTTGCATTTCATTTTACAATGAACCGAAATATGGGAATTAGAGCATATGGAGATCCCTAACGCGGAACTGGACAGGCTTGTGTTTGACTACTCAGATTTGCTGACAGGCCGTGAGGATGAGGATATTTTTTGCAGATGCGGCAAGTGGCTGATAAGCATAAAATTGGATTCTATGTGATATACCGCTTTTCATCAAATGTTCCTTTTTTGGAGCTTGATTATCCATTGAAGCCTGTATAATCAAGCTCCAAAAAAGGTAATTTTATATGAAAAGCAGTATAACCACTGATCATTGGACGCAAGAAACAGTAAGCGAGTTCAGATACGGTTTTATCAGCAAGAATTTAGGCGAGGCAAATAGCTTTCTGATTCTGACGATTGGCGGCCAAACCGGAATTGAGGGCGAAGAGCGGCAAGTGTCTGTGTATGCGTCTGGATCAAAGGCAAATGGCAAAGTCGACTATGAAGCCGCTTGGAGCATTGAGCATTCAGCAGTTGCAGCGATGAGGGAGAGCGGTAACTATTACGGGGCATGCCTGGCATACATCAACGAAGGTTCCAAGTACATGGCTTCTATTGTGCTCGACATAGAAGATGATACGATATCTGCCCGTAAATTTGCTGATGAGCTTCGCGGGCGACATTATCGTCTCGGCGTTGGAGCTGCTGGTTTTTCGGATTAAACATGGCTATAGGATGAAGAATGAACTCTCCGCTGGAAATTATCTCAAGGACAAAGGTCTGCGCTTGGATTATTCCTCAGATGTATTCTTGCATACTCACATCCCAAACCAGAATAGAACGCGAATCAAGCTCCAGCGGGGAGGCGGAGCCAACGGCGGCGGAACCAGCAGCCGCTCACAGGGCGGGTTTTAATCACGTTAGCTTGATCACAGATACGGCATTAGATATACTGATTTTCATAGAAAATTACCTTTTTTGGCGCTTGATTATACAGTGGGCGCTAAATGCCGGTATCGGCATTTAGCACTGCTCAATGGATAATCAAGCGCCAAAAAAGGAACATTGAATGAAAATCGGCATAGACATTAATGCTCTTTTACGCCAACTTTTCCGAGTGATATGTCCGGTTGCTGGGCAACGCCCTTGGAATCGGTGCGGATTGAGATCCTTTTTTATATATCTCTGGATTAGGCGACAAATATTGCGCCTACCATGCTTATTTTTAGCATCCTTGGCCTAGACAGAAAACAATCCTTGAATATTAGGATAACACCCCCGAACCCGATTCCTTAGGCAACTGCGGACTCAAAGCCCCCAGCAGCTAGAGCTTTCCCCCAACCCATTTGACAATTGGCACCACCAATTTGTTCTTGTGCGCGGCTGAGCCTCCTGATTCGCCTCTAAGAGGCTTTCTTGAACCCTAAATAAAAGTATCAAAGGCTTATTAAAGCGTTGTTTGCATTCGGTGCTAACGTGTTGGAAAGATTTAAACGCAATACACTATTATCTTCAAGCTCATCCATGCGAAATATCAGTCTGACACCATTCTCAGCTACAGGCGCAGATCCGCAGTAACAGCGGTTTTTCGAGAAGCATTTCCAACTTCACGAGAATAGCCCCAGCAATGGTGCCGGGGCTATTCTTGCAATCAACTTTGGCTTTGGATAAGTCATCCTTGCTTTAAAGAGCAGCGGTTAGCTCTTTCTAACAGTCAAGCGCTAAGAGCTCTAGACCAAATCAGTCCTCGTACATTTCACCATAACCCTTTTTTGAGAAAAACCACAACCAACAGCGATTACCGGTTTGCCCAAATCAGCCCCATATCTCTTGTTCTTCACCTGCTCAATGGCATTCTTGGCGAGGGTTTCCGCCCTATCGCTTTTTCTGCCTGATTTCAGCTCAAAAATAATCACTAACTCACCCATATCCAGCAGAATATCATATCTGCCATCTCCACTTTCACGGTTAGACAACAAGAGCCTGTATCCCAAATCTGATTTGATGGCATAAAAAGCTGTCAATAGAATTTGATGATAATATATTTCTGGTATCTTCCTATATGTTTTGCCGTTTTTATACTTATACTCGCCCTCTGGCAGATCATGCACAGAAAGAGCATCAAATAATGGAACCAAGAATCTCACTATATTGTTGGAGAGATTCTCCAAGTCTGACAAGTCTCTAAGAAATGAATTTAGATTGCCATTATTCAAAGAGTCTCCGAAAATGAACTTGCGCCAAACAGTTTCTAGTTCTTCATTAGGAATGGATACTATGCCTGCATCATTTTTGCTGTCCCAGGATTCAAGCCTCAAATAGCCTGATTGAACCAGCAGCGAATAAAGCGTGCTGTCGTCGCAATCCAGCTTGAGCATCCGAAGGTTTATCCTGCTGTTGATCGAAGACGCGAATGAAGCCCCATTGCCAAGGCCCATAATCAGCTTCGCCTTCTGCTCAGGCGAAATGATGGACTTTATTCTATCTAAAGTGCCGCTTTGGCCCCAAAAGCAACTGATTGATCTCGAGGCTACCGCGCTCATTACGCTAAATGTGTTGTATATGTCATATCCGCCAATCCTAACCCCGTTGTACCACTTTCTAATCAAATCCAAATCCAAGCCTGCAATGCTGCAGAGTTCGGTTGCTTCTTCCTCTGAAAGACCGTAATCAGAACCGTATGCGCGATCTGCAAACACATCAAATGTCTCAGGATTATTCAAGCCGCTAAGCAAATCCTCATGCGAGATTCTCAGCACACCTGTCAAGAAGCCCTTCTCCAGATATTTGTTCCCTTTGAAGCCTTTTGAGAAAAGCTCCGTGAAATAGCTTCTCATTTCATTGTACAATTCAAGGCTTGAGGCATGGTTCATTGGATTGTCATATTCGTCTATCAATATATATGAGCGCTTGCCTGTAATTTTATAAACCATTTCAGTCAATGCTTGAAAACCTGTAGTGTCTTCATACATTCTATTGCCTGTTTTTGGATCATAACTGCTGGCTTTCCAACTGTCATAAATGTTCAAAGCCTCGGGATCAATGTCGTCGCCAATTAAATAATGGCACATGAATCTATTTATTTTGTCCCAAATCTCCTTTTTGTAAAGAATTGCATTCAATTCCTTGAAATCGAAAAGGAATACGGGGGATGAGTTCACGTAGCTCCAAACAGGACTTGTTCTAATGTACAAGTCTTCAAAAAGATGCCTATTGTCTTCCTTATCAGTGAGAAAGCAATTGAGCATGTCAAGATTCAGGCTTTTTCCGATTCGCCTCTGCCTTGCGACAATTTCCACATCAGAGCGTTTTGCTAAAAAGTGCTCTATGAATTTGCTCTTGTCCACGTAAAGATAATCATTTGCAATTATTTTTTCAAATGAAGAAGCAGATAAGTTAATATTGTTGGCATTACCTATAACCATTAAGCTAACCCCTTCAGCTGCAGCTACCATGCCTTTCAATCCGTTCAAATGGTTCAGAACCATTCAGTAATTCGACATAACTGCAACTTAAACTTCACAAACAAATAGTGCTAATAAAGCATACCACATCATTGAAATTCATACAAGTCACTAAAATTTTTTGGGTCTCATGCTAAATTCAATGCTTCCCCATTTGAAACCTGGATGCCTGTCCAGTTTATTGCAACCGATTTAGCTGGAGGATTTCCGCAGCAGCAAGGAAAACTCCTGTACCGAGAACGTCTATCAGATATGGAGTGCCTGACTCAGTTGGTGTTCTGCGATTTCTCGACTCCCAACTCCGACCGCTTTAACGTCTGCGACGACATTAAATCCAATCTCATAGCGCACGGAATCCCGGATAGCGAGATTGCTTATCACGACGCGGATACGGCAGCCAAGAAGAAAGAGCTGTTCGCCAAGGCAAGGTTTGGGTGCTGTTCGGCTCCACTTACAGCATGTCTGTAGGAGCTTGCCTAGCCTGCACTAGAAGAGTCCATTCCGTTTAAGAGCTTATTGACTTGAGCATCATCTCAGGGTGCGAAATCTCCCAGAAATTACATCTCTCAGAATTTTGCAACCATTTTGTTAAAGCCTAGCAAGTCAGACGGAATTACGCTTGTCGTTTTTCGGTCATCACGACTCCTTGCTCCAAAGAGCCGAGTGTTGCGCTGCGATTCCCTTTGCCTTGGAAAATCACCGCCAAGCGGTCATTTCGTCTTTTGGGACATCAATCTTGCATGAGACAAGCAGGCTCCCGTCCCGCGAAATATACTGCTTTTCATATAAGATTACCTTTTTTTGAGCTTGATTATACAGGCTTCAATGGATAATCAAGCTCAAAAAAAGGAACATTTGATGAAAAGCGGTATACTTCGCGGCCGCTTGTCTTATTGCTAGAAGCACTTATTTGCATGCCTCCTCAGGATTGAATTCGGCTTCGCAAACGGAATGCCGTGCAGTGCTGCAAATCTGTACAGTGTACATGCATGGTTATACCCGTTGCGCAGTTGGCTGGGGATAGGGCAATCCAGATCAAGTCGAAAAGCGTGATTATCATAAGGGAATGCCAAATTTTCCGCCATAGTTGGGTGTTGCCGCCTGCCTCCATCATAGTTCCCGATGGAGGCTCCGGCAATGAGTATGCGCCTGAGCAGACGCGGGGAAAAAGACATTGCATTTTCACTTAAAATGCTGAATAGTTAATGTTAGCAATACTAAAATTCATAATAATGAAGGTCATGGTGATTTCATGGGCATGAGCATACATGTTTCCGTGCCTGTCAAAGATTGTTTGCGAAAGCTGGGCTCCGATTTGAATGAAGCCAGGAGGCGGAGAAAAATAACAAAGGCTCTTATGGCAGAGCGTGCAGGGATTGCAATAAACACCCTCACTAATATAGAAAAAGGGGAGCCTGGCGTTTCCATGGCTGCATACGCATCTGTTCTGAATGTACTTGGGCTGATTGAAAATCCCAGGAATATCGCAGATCAAAGCGTAGACGGCATTGGAATGCTCCTTGATGCGAAAAGGCTTCCCAAAGAGTCCGGCATCCTAAAAAGAAGCCTGGTGATGGCATGGATGGATGAGAAAATAAAAGTTTCCGCAAGTATTGGTAAAACACTGCTGCGCCTGTTGTGGTCTTGTGGTGCTCATCAAATAATGGCAAGTTTTCATCTGCTTTTGAATATGATGACAACTGGCTTGACTACAGGGGTAACTTTGCCATTGAACCCGCTCTCCAGCTGTCAAAGAGGGTGTATTACTCTCCCACATGCCGTCTTTTCGACCGCATGGAGATTCATCCCCTGATCGCTGGAGCAGGATGCTCATGTACAGAAATGAATCGAAAAAGTCCAGAATGTCCGGCAAGCCTCAAAAATCCCTTTCAGAACTCTACTGCCTTTTGATGGTTTCTGACTAATCAAGGCAAGGCGCTCTGCGATGCAACAAAATAGGTGAAGGCTCATACTTGTCCGATTCCAAGACTGACAAGGCTTCTCAAATGATTTCGCTGCCCCGCCTGCAGCGGAAAGATTTATCGAAAGCAAAGAGACATTAGATGATCTAAAGGCATTGCTGCCCCAGGCTCATCTTTGGGAGGTGCCAGGCCTAAGGCAAGTATTTTAAATTCAGGCGGCTCGCTTTCTATCGCTAAGTTTGAGCGAAAAGGCGATGAATATGATGTTGTGGCATAGGAAGCGGTGGCGCTTTCTCTCGCCAAGGATTTGAATCTGGATGTGCCCTCATTCTGCTTGCGAAGAATAAATGGCAAGTCAGCTCTCGTAATCACAAGTTTTGATCGGTTGCAAGGCGCAAGAATTCCACTTGTTTCTGCTATGACGATGCTTGGCTCGCTGGACAATGAACAGCGTAGCTATACTGCTTTTCATATAAAATTACCTTTTTTGGAGCTTGATTATACAGCGAGTGCAAAATGCCGATCTCGGCATTTCGCACCACTCAATGGATAATCAAGCTCCAAAACAGGAACGTTTGATGAAAAGCGGTATATCTTTAGATCGCGGACGCCATACAGCAATAAGGCTCGCAACCTTCAAAGGATTTAAAGGAGCTATGGTCAAGGATAGTCTTTGAGGTTCTAGTCACAAACACCGATGATCATCTCAGAAATCATGGCTTCCTTTACGATGTGCGCGGTGGATGGAGGCTGTCGCCAGCCTACGACATCAACCCCACCCCCAATTTCATAAAACCCAGGCAACAGTCAACCTGCATAGATTTTCAATCCCATGAGGCATCGCTTGAGCTTGCGCTGTCAGTATCCGATGAGTTTAGGTTAAGCTTGAATGAAGCTAAGCGCATAGCAAGGGATGCGTCAAAGTCGATATTGTCTTGGTGAGAAAAAGCGCGCAGCCTTGGGATTGCTGAGGTTGAGATTGATGCCATGTCAAGCGCTTTCGAGCACAGCGAACAGAGAATGGCGGAAAAGCTCTAACACCAGAAAGCTTTCTCGCATTCTGTACTCCGTGTATATCTCTGATGCAATCACAAAGCTCACCAATGCTTTTTGCATGCGAAGAATTCATCGGCATTGCAACCCGCCAAGGGTCATCAGCCTTCTCTTCATCTCCTCATCCCCAACTCGGATCTCATTAGCTATACTGATTTTCATCAAATGTTCCTTTTTTGGAGCTTATTATACAGCGAGTGCTAAATGCCGATATCGGCATTTAGCACTCGCTGTATAATAAGCTCCAAAAAAAAGGCAGTTTCCTATGAAAATCAGTATATCAGGCGTGATGGAGCGCCGCCCAGCTCCACCGGGCAGCGCCTCCAGCGGCATCCCGCTATGATGGAGACGGACGGCCCTTGTGTGATCATGCGGGAGTTCGCAGGGACGAAGAATTATATTCAGATAAAGAATAAACCCCCTGCGCTGTTTTGAGGAACTCTATCTCAAACATTCCCGCAGGCGTCTGGCAACCCAATATTTTTCTTGGGAGATTGTCGTTCCAGTACTCCGCCGGCATGCCGATGGCCGCTTGGCAATGCATGCAGAGGAAAGGTCGTCCCGCAATTAGGACCTGGCCAAGGGACTCATCCGCTATGTCTATTGCCCATCAATTCCCCATTCCATTGAATATTCCCAATATAGAGGTTAAAAAATAGTCAGCCTGCGATTTATCTAAAACTCTGCCGACAAGTGAATAGATGTAGAATTCCTGCTCTTCTTGAAAAAAAGACAAGGCGCATGATATGGCGGCAAAAGAGTCGCCTCTCAAAAAAGCGGTTGAATCTCTTAAAGCTTCCATCTCGAAGGAGGTATACAGTGATACTTCCACGGCTTTGTCCAAAGCGAATTCATATTCAAAATGCCCTTTGGATTCAAAATATCCCAGCGTACGAAGAAGCATTGCAGTAAATTCCTTAAATGAAACATTTCTATCCGAAGCAAGCAATGTTCTCTCACTGTCTACTCCGACCACTATGCCTTTGCTATAAGCATACGCCGCATACCTGCCAGCCCATTCAGGAACATCTTGAAACGGGTTTTTTCCAGTATATTTTACCGCGTCGCCTTCAAAACCAGCAAGACGCAAAACTAGAATAACCGCTTCTATGCGTTTTAAAGGCCGATCCAACTCAAAATGCGGTATGCCTCCTCCGCCTGTACCGGAAACCATCCCTATTTTATGCAGTTCTTCAGCAATTAGTGGCGAGGCTTTTCTGATATCGTCAATATCCAGCTTACGGTTCTTTCGGACAAAGTTAATAAAACCCTTTTCATTTCCTTTATGAAGCTGTTCATACTCAAAGGTGGAAAAAGCATTCTGATACGGTCTGTTAGAACTTCCTGCTGTATTCAAGCCAAAGTCCGTTTCCGAAGAAGAGTTGCTTGCGACTGCATCCGAGCCGGAGCTTATTCCCGCTTCTGAACTGCTGGCGCTAGAGTCCACTTCGCCTTCGCTTTCCACTGCAGTGCTACTCGCGCTTCCAGTGCCCGCATCCGAGTCGAAACTCATCCCCGCTTCTGAACCGCTTGAACTGCCGGTACTTGAGTCCAATTCGCTTTCCGCTTCAGTGCTGCTCGCGCTTCCTGTACCTGCTTCCGAGCCGGAGCTTATTCCCGCTTCGGAACTGCTTGAACTGCCGGTACTTGAGTCCGATTCGCTTTCCGCTTCAGTGCTGCTCGCGCTTCCAGTGCCCGAATCCGAGCCGGAGCTTATTCCCGCTTCTGAACTGCTTGAACTGCCGGTACTTGAGTCGAATTCACTTTCCGCTTCAGTGCTGCTCACGCTTCCAGTGCCCGCGTCAGAGCCGGAGCTTATTCCCGCTTCGGAACTGCTTGAACTGCCGGTACTTGAGTCGAATTCACTTTCCGCTTCAGTGCTGCTCGCGCTTCCAGTGCCCGCGTCAGAGCCGGAACCTATCCCAGCTTCTGAACTGCTTGAACTGCCAGTGCCCGAATCCAATTCGCTATAGCTTTCCGTCTCAGAGTTGCTTGCGCTTATGGAGCTCGAGTCCAATTCTGTCTCGCTTTCCGCTTCAGTGCCGCCTGTACCGCTTGCGCTTGAATCCGCATCGCTTGATGAATCTGAAATGTCAGGCTCAGACTGGCTATCGCTGGAATATTCGCCTTCACTGTCTGAACCGGCTTCATCTTCACAGATATTCAGTATTGCCTTATCCGAGTAGTTATTCCCTGTAGTGATTCGGATATCTCCCCTCAAGAGAGCATCCACATAATAATCGAGAGCCCTGGCGGAAATAGCGTCGCTCGGTTTGTGAAGCTCGGAAACCTGCAGCTCTATTTCAAAATCGCCATTTTCATCGCATAGCCAATCTTCCCTCGCATCCGAATACATATCGCATAAATACGCGTTTTCTCCAAGAAACAAGACATTGGCTTCCTGCCCGATGACTTTTTTATACCACCAGTTTTCAATCCCTCCGTCCTTAAGCATCTGAGCCCCTTCGCTGTAAATGTTTCCTCTTAAAATAACGCTTTCCTGACCTTCTCCATACATAACGGGGACATCCCCTGACTCCCACGTCAAAACAGGCTTCGTATCCGAAACGGCGAATCCGCCGACAACATAACTTGAGTTCCCATATGTCACGGCAAGGCTGTACACGCCTTCTGGAATTGGCTCGTATTTTTCATAGTCTATCCTTCCAAAGTCATCAAAGGGATAATGCATGCAAGTCAATCCCTGAAAGATCTCTTGATGCAAGTCCCCATTTAGATTGCCGCCAAGCTTCGTGTAGTATGCGTCAAAGACGCCTATGGGCGATTGAGCTTCGTCAAGCAGGAGCAGAAACATTTCATCTCCAGGCCATAAGCCTTTCCATGCGACGGCGAACGAAGAAGAGTTTGAATGCTCGCTACCAGCACCGCCAGTTTCGTGCCTGTTATTTGTTATAATAGGCTTTATGATTCCAGAGTCAACTATTTCAAACTGCAAGCCTTCCTCAATCAGAAGCGCCGCGAAGGGAAGCGCGTATAAATCCTCGCCAACGCATATTTTAAGCCTTCCTTCGTAGCGGCCAAGCTGAGCCTGCGCAGGAAATGACATCCAAGCTTCAAATGTCTCTGAGCTGTTTCCTCCCAATGATATCTCAGAGACGCTGGTTTGTAGGGAAACTCCGTTTTCAGCCGCGTTTTGGGCATAGCGTGAATCCGTCGTACATTCAGAATAAATAGTGGCGGATGCAGGCTCGCCCTGATTATGTATTGTAACCGAAAGCTTCCTTGAAAGGGCTCCCCCGCTTCCGGATGGGACTTCGCCAAAGCTCAGCGAGGCAAGGGTTTGATTTGGAATGGGTGAATATATGTCCGTACCTGGAATGCCGTCTTCGACTGTAGCAAAGATGTTTTCATAATCGAAAAGCGCTCGCTTTGGATCGACAAACCCCGCTCCAGTTTCAAATACGCTTGCCTGAGTTCCGCCGGAGAGAACCGGATCCGGAATAATCAAATCTGGATCTGAGGCATTCATCAGCCGCGCTTTAATCTCTGATGGCGTTGCATAAGGGTATTTTTCTTTCATAAGAGCCGCAATCCCCGCCAAATGGGGAGCGGCCATTGATGTACCGCTTTTTCTCGCGTAAGCGCCTGAATAGTCGTAGGAATTATGATTTTCATTTGCAACAAATGCGGGAATTGCGGATAAAATCTGATACCCCGGGGCTATGATGTCAGGCTTTATCCCCACAGTTTCCCTCACGGGGCCTATCGAACTGAAATCCGCAGGAATATTGGGCTGGGCTTCAACCGACAGCTCGCCCGGCATAATGAAAGCGGAGCCTTCTCTTGAGGCGTCAAGGAGCTTGCGTCCATCGGATTCTGACGCTGTGAATACGGGAATGCCGTCTTTTCTTTCACCTGCAATTGACATATTTTCAATGAAGGTCTCCTGGCTATTCACAACTAAAAGCGCTCCCGCTTCCAAGCGCTTCGCTTCGCCAAGCATTAGCTCGAATGCCATGCTCCCGCGTTTTAGAGCCAGAATTTTTCCGTGAAGCTGCCCGTCCGCCAACATTTGGGTTTCACTGTATTGAGTAGATGATATCTCTCCAAAGGCAAGATGCGCTTCATACCCCAAGTCCTCTACAAAATTCAGGTTTTCAGAATTTATAGCGTTGTCCGAGAAAGAGTTTCCCGTCAGGCTGAAGCCTTCCAGCCGGATGTCTATGGAAACGCCTGAATCGCTTGCATACAGAGCGCTTTCTGATGTTATGCGGGCATGATGGAAAAACATCTGAGACTTTCCGCCGGTTCTCGCCGCCGCCGCTGTTACCGCCAGATAAGCCGCACCGGGATTTCCTACGCTTTCGTCTTGCCTTGAGGAGGCTCCGGATGGATAAGCGTTGTTGCCGGCCGATACGCATACAGTCAGCCCTGCGATGACAGCATTGTTAATGGCTGTGATTTCCGGGGAATACGCGGTGTTGAAATCAGAGCCGAGAGAAAGGTTCAAAATGTCCATAACGGCATTGTCCCGGCCAGGTACCAGCGCGTCGTCTATAGCCGCAATTACTCCGCTTGAAAGGCCTTCTCCGTATCTGCCCAGCACCCTTTGCGCATAAATCTCAGCGTCTGGGGCGATTCCGGGAGCAAAGCCGCTTGAAGCGGCGCCTGCAATGATTCCGCATACATGGGTGCCGTGGCTTGTATAGAATGTGTTTCCTCCGGCGTCAATCTCCGGCCGCCCTGACTCTTTCCATTCTTCGTATGTCGCCTCGAATGGAAACTCATCGCCGTCTATGTAGTCGTATCCTCCTTTGAAGGCAATTTCTAAATCAGGGTGATTCCAGTCTATCCCCGTATCCAAAACACCTATTTTTACGCCTTTCCCGGTTATTCCCTCCTCATGGATTTCTGGGATCCCGAGGCTTATCAGGTTTTCGGAGAAGCCTCCTGAGACAGCTTTTCTTTCGTCAACCCGCAAAACTTGCGCCGGAGTGATTGAATATACTCCCGAAAGCGCAGCCAATTCATCAATGTCCTCTGCATCAACCACAGCGGATGCTCCGCTAAATACCTGGGTGTATTCATATCCAAATTCAATGCGGCCGGAAACCCCGGCCGCTGCAGACTTGAATTCCCTCAACGCCTGCCTGGCGTCAGCTGCGGCGTTTTCTTCTGAAGCCGTTCCAAATGCTCTATTGTACTTGTTTTGGAGGATTATAGGAAGTGAGTCAAACTGAATGATGACTTCCACAGCCCCTGTAGCGAGGTTGTCGAATCCTACCGCTCCCACCGGCTCATTCAGAGTTTCAAGCAGAGACTCAATATATCTGGCTTGGGATTCCTCAGCAGACGCCGTATCAGCAAACTCCAAAAGCCCTGCAGGCGCAGTGGAAGGCTTGTCTTGGCTTATGCTCCTTATATTCGCCGATGAAGGAGCGAAAAGTGAAAGCTCATTTCCGCCAGGATCAGACGATTCTGGATATTTAAGCCCAGTCTGGCCGGGAGCTATCCAAGCCGTACAAAGAGCATAAGCCACGCTCATTAATGCGATCGCTGTCTTTTTAGCTGTTGTTTTCAATTGCGCACTCACCTTTATTGAAGTTATTCTTACACGCAGACTTAAGGGCATTGGAAAAGCTCTCTTGCTTTAGTATTGCGCTAAAGCTTCAATCTTTTGCCTGTTACGCATTAATAGCAACAAGTTCAAATAATTAGACCATAAAGCACTTTGCTGGTAATGTATAATGACGCTTGATGGAGCCTGCAAGTTATGCTTATTTGCACTGAAAAGTTCCAATTTTGGGATCGGATTATACAATTAACGCGAAATGCAGATATCGACATTTCACGCATCGAAAGAGGATAATCCGACCTCGAAATCGGTACATTTGGTTGCAAATCAGTATGTACTGATTTGCATATGAAATTTCCTATTTATTGATTGATTTTCCATGGAGACACTGTATAATCACTCTCCTGAATGGTACAAGAGCTGCAAATCGATATATTTTCGGGGAGTCCTATGCATGGAGCCTCCCGTATACATGCCATTGCGAAGCCAATTTATCTATATCTCAAAGCTTGACTGTCTATAGTTATTACAAGCTGAAATATCAGAAAGGAGCTTGATGGCGTTGGCATAAATAAATGCTGTGCGAGCAATCAAGAGGCTTTTATTGCTTAGATTTTTGAGAATCCAGTCTCTAAGGAGCCAAAAAGAATGAAGTTCTCTTAAATAGTCAAATCCCAAAGCAGATGCTAAACCCTGTTGGGCTTGTCTGCATCCGCTTTGGGATCTTATCTTCAGTCTAGTATAAATTTGGTTTTGAAGCCAGCTCCTTTATAGAAAACTTTTACTTCTTAAAGGAGCTTGGCTATTAATGCTTGTAGATTCCCGTCGCATTGCTTATGAACAGATTGGCCAGCTGATTGGTAAATTTGCCTTTGTCCACGAGAGAATATATGAACAGCTGATTGCTAGGTTGGCGCTGGTATGTAGTCAGAAGATCTGTCAAGCCAACTACTACGTCGCTTCTCAGGTATGTTGAAGCGCTGCTCCATGCCTGCACTTCGCTACTTGTAAACAGAGAAACGTCTATAGATTTTTGCGGAGCCAAATCATATATAAAATCGCCTTTAGACTCCTGATACCCCAGCACACGCAGAAGTATAGCAGTAAATTCTTTAGATGTGATAGCCCTGTTCGCGTCCAGTATCGTATGGCTGTCATTTACTCCGTATACCAATCCTGCATTATAGGCATAGGCCGCTTCTTTCTGTGCCCACGCAGGCACATCCTGGAACGGGTTTCTCCCGGTGTATGCGGCAGCGTCCCCATCTAATCCAAGGAGGCGAAGAATCAGCGAAACCGCTTCAATGCGAGTCAGCGGACGCTCCAATTCGTATACAGGATTATTATTAGCATCATTTCCGGTTCCGACAAAAAGGCCCAATCTATAGAGTTCATCCGCAAGTTTAAGAGCAACGCCTCTGATTCCGCTGACATCAACTTTTAGATTCTGCCTGAGAAGGGCATTTCCAAGTTTCACCGGCTCATCAGGATAGTAGTATCCTCCGCCTCCAGGAACATAAACGCTCGTGCTTGTCGAGCTGCTGGTGCTTGTTGAGCTGCTGGAACTGCTTGTGCTTGAGCTGGTCGAGCTGTCGCTCCCCGTCTCTGTCTCAGTGCCGCTCTCGCTGCTTGAGCTGTCGCTGGTCGAGCTGTCGCTTCCCGTCTCGTCCTCGGTGCCGCTCTCGCTGCTTGTGCTGTCGCTGGTCGAGCTGTCGCTTCCCGTCTCGTCCTCGGTGCCGCTCTCGCTGCTTG